>NZ_JBYTEN010000018.1:0-2598 GCF_058790595.1 Sphingomonas sp. EU05-FHT14C10
TGCTTCACCTGCGCTGATGCGCGACAACAATGATCGGTCTCTGGTTGCCGCTGGATGAAAGCCGGGGGTCACGTCAGAACGTGTCAGTTGGAAAATGACAACCTCCATATCGACAAATCAGGGTACCCGAAGACGAACTTGGGACGTGTTGCTGCTGATTATCGAACGAGTATTACGCCGGCCATTGCTTGCCTTTCATCGCTATGCTCTAGCTCGGCTTTATGGGCAGCCCAGATACGATCGAAAGCTTCATCGCCGCATGGCGCGATACTGGCGGCTCGGAGCTCGCCAACACGCAGAGCTTCATCAACGGCTTGTGCGGTCTGCTCGGCGTCGATCCCCCGAGCGGTAGCCGCACCGACGATGCACATAATCATTATGTCTTTGAACGCCGTGTCTTTCAGGATAACGGCGATGGCACAACCAGCTTCGGTCGGATCGACTGCTACAAGCGAGACGCCTTCATCCTTGAGGCCAAGCAGGGCAGCGACGCAGACCGGCTCGCCGCCGGACGCGGCGAAGATGATCTCGACCTGTTCGGCCAGACCGCCAGCGCGCGCGTGAAGCGCGGCACTGCACGACGGGGCACACCGGGCTGGGCGAAGGCAATGGTTCAGGCCAAAGGTCAGGCGGAGCGCTATGCACGCGCGCTGCCCATCGATCATGGCTGGCCGCCATTCCTGCTGGTCGCTGACATCGGCTACTGTATCGAGGTCTATGCCGATTTCACCGGTACTGGAAAGGCCTACGCCCAGTTTCCCGATCGCGCGCGCTATCGCATCATGCTGGAGGATCTGGCTCAGCCGGAGGTGCGCGAAAGGCTCCGCGCGATCTGGATGGATCCGCTCAGCCTCGATCCCGCCGCCCGCGCCGCCCGAGTGACTCGCGACATCGCCGAGTTGCTGGCGGTAGTAGCCAAACGCATCGAGCAACGCGGCCATGATGCGGAAACGACCAGCGGCTTCCTGATGCGGATCCTCTTCACGTTGTTCGCGGAGGATAGCGGCCTGATCCCAGCGGGCAGCTTCACCAACCTGCTCAAGCAACAGCGTGCCCATCCCGAGCATCTCACTCCTCAACTGACAGCCTTGTGGACGGCGATGGACGAAGGTGCATTCTCGCCGGCGCTTGGCGTGCCGCTGAAGAAGTTCAACGGCTATCTGTTCAAGGAACGTACCGCCCTGCCGCTCGAAGCACCCGAACTGGAGGTGCTGATCCAGGCAGCCGAGCATGATTGGACAGCGGTCGAACCGGCGATCTTCGGCACGCTGCTGGAACGTGCACTCAACCCCAAGGAGCGCTCACGGCTCGGCGCGCATTACACACCGCGCGCTTATGTCGAACGTCTTATCGGTCCCACCATCATGGAGCCGCTGCGTGCCGACTGGGACGGGGTGCGGGTCGCAGCCGCATCCCTCATCGAAAGTGGCAAGGCTGGTGAGGCACGTACGCATGTCGAAACCTTCCACGCGCGCCTCGCACAAACAAAGGTACTCGATCCGGCATGCGGCACGGGCAACTTCCTCTATGTGGCCATGGCACGGATGAAGGAGCTGGAGGGCGAAGTTCTCGACCTCTTGGTCGAGTTGGGCGACGACCAATATGTCGCGGAGATCACCGGCCACACCATCACACCTGAGAATTTCCTCGGCATCGAGATCAATCCGCGTGCAGCCGCGATCGCACAATTGGTGCTGTGGATCGGCTATCTGCAATGGCATTTCCGCGTAAACGGCGCGGATCGTGCTCCACCCGAGCCGATCCTACGCGACGTGCGTACCATCCAGCATCGAGATGCGCTGATCTCCTGGGATGCACGCGTGCCAGAGGTTGACGCGGACGGCCAGTTTATCACCCGCTGGGACGGTGAGGCGATGCGCCCCCATCCCGTCACCGGCCGCCCGATACCTGACGAGACGGCACGCGTTCCGGTCTATCGCTACGAAGGCGTACGCGCTGCGGTCTGGCCGCGTGCAGACTTCATCATCGGCAATCCGCCCTTCATCGGCGGCAAGGACGTGCGCGAACGGTTGGGCGGCGGCTATTTCGAAGCTCTGTTCGCCACGACCGACGTGCCAGAGAGCGCCGATTTCGTGATGCATTGGTGGGACCGCGCTGCCTTTGCGGTCCGGAGCGGCGCAACGCGGCGCTTCGGCTTCGTCACTACCAATTCAATCACCCAGGTGTTCAGCCGCCGCGTCATTGCAAGGCATCTAGACGCCAAGGATCGGCTGAGCTTGATCTTTGCGATCCCCAACCACCCTTGGGTGGACGAAAAGGATGGCGCTTCGGTTCGCATAGCGATGACAGTCGCCGCACCGGGCAAGCTGGCTGGTCAACACTTGACCGTCACCGACGAACACAGTGCGCCTGATCATATCACCTTTGCCGAGCGTGCTGGCCAGATCAGCAGCGACTTGCGGATCGGGGCGGATGTGACGGCGGCGGTAGCGCTCAAGGCAAACCACGGCCTATGTTCACCGGGGGTAAAACTGCATGGCGATGGCTTCATCCTAACGGCCACAGAGGTGGAAAAAATTTCACCTAATTCACTGAAAACACTTGATTATATCGTGGACTCCGCGCTATATAATAGCC
>NZ_JBYTEN010000018.1:2695-81721 GCF_058790595.1 Sphingomonas sp. EU05-FHT14C10
GCCAGCAGCCAGCAGCCAGCAGCCAGCAGCCAGCAGCCAGCAGCCAGCAGCCAGCAGCCAGCAGCCAGCAGCCAGCAGCCAGCAGGTTTCGATCCACAGCGGGAGATCGGACGAGACACAGGTCATCTTCGCCTATCGCAACGGTCGCGACCTCGCGGCGCGGCCACGCGGCGCATTCGTCATCGATCTATTCGGTCTATCCGAAGCGCAGGTGCGGGAGCGTCATCCCGCTATCTACCAGCACCTTCTCGCGACGGTAAAACCGCATCGCGATCATAACAATCGTGCCAGCTATCGCGATAATTGGTGGCTGTTCGGCGAGCAACGTTCGGAACTACGCAAGGCGTTAAGAGGCCTTACCCGATATATCGCGACCATCGAGACGGCGAAGCACCGTGTGTTCCAGTTCTTGCCGATAGCGATCGTCCCGGACAACAAGCTAGCCTGTGTCGCCCTCGACGACGCCTATAGTCTCGGCGTGCTGTCCAGCCGCATCCACGTCACATGGGCAACCACGAGCGGGGGCAGGCTCGGCGTCGGTGATGATCCAGTTTATGTGAAATCCCGCTGTTTCGACCCTTTCCCCTTCCCTGCCGACATATCTGAACCGCTCAAGCATCGCCTCCATGCCGAGGCCGAAGAACTCGACGCCCTGCGCAAGCGTGTCCTCGCTGAGCACGACGACCTCACGCTCACCAAGCTCTACAACGTACTCGAAGCGCTGCGGTCCGGCCATGCGCTCACGGCACCCGAGCGGGACTTACACGATCGCGGGCTCGTCACCCTGCTGCGCGAGCGGCACGACACAATCGATGCGCTGGTCGCCGAGGCCTATGGTTGGCCCGTCGATCTGACAGAGGAAGAAATCCTGCTCCGTCTTGTAGCGCTCAACGAGGCGCGAGCAGCGGAAGAGACGCGAGGTCTCATCCGCTGGCTGCGACCGTCCTTCCAGGCGCCCGATTATCAGGCACCAATCGCCGAGAGGCTCGATCTGGGCGAGGCGCCGATTGCTCTACTGGACAATGTTATCCCCTGGCCCGGCTCGCTGCCCGAACAGGTCAGCGCAGTCCAGTCCGTTCTGGCCACCGCCGCCGCACCGCTTACACCGCAGGACGTCGCCCGATCTTTCCACGGCAAACGCGCCGCATCGGTGCGGCCGGTGCTGGAGGCGCTCGCCGGAATCGGCATGGCACGACGCTTGGGCAACGGCCGCTATGCTGCATAGCGATCGCGAGGCCAACAAAAATGCTGTTCCTTCCGATCGATTTCAGATGCGCTTCGTCAGTCCCCCGTCACGCCGCCTCGCATTCCAATATCCAGTTGTCCTGGATAGAAGCGGCCTCCCCTGCCCCGTCGTCTGCCTGCACCGCGACCATCGCATTGTAGCGGGCGATCAGGCGACGCACATCCGGCACTGGATCCTGAAACATCTCTCGCAGGTCGGCTGATGACCGATGAGCAGAATCCGCGCCGCCTCCGCGAAGCTGGCGGAGCCACCCGAGCATAAGCTCGAACGGCCGGTGAAACGCGACGCTCAACTCCCCATTGGCCCAATGACATTCCGAAAGGGTAAGGCTGAGCATCTGTTGCTTGTCTTCTGTCGGCAGGCCAGCCAGCGTGCGATGGGCACGCCGCCCCATGTCGAGATAGGCAATGGCATTGCGCATCAGCGCACCAGGCGCGGGGAACAGTTGCCCCTTTTTGCGATAGCGGCGATCATGCTCGTTGGGGTTCGTGGCAGGTTGCCCCGCAAGGATGGTCTGCCGCACCAAATCGAATTCCGCGTCGCTGCATTGTAGTCGGCTCAGCACCGAGATGAGTTTCTCTTCCAATACCTCCTCGCGGACATAGCGCTCGGGGCATTTCCCGCGATAGCCGCTGCAATGATAGTAGATGTAGCGCTCCTTCTTGATCTGCGCGACCACGGCGCAACCGCAATGCCCGCACCTGATCAATCCGCTGAAGGGAAATTCCCGGGAATTGGCACGAATGTTGGTCATCGCCCGGCCGTCGAGGATCTCCTGCACCGCCTCCCAAAGCTCGACCGACACCAGCGGCTCGTGGACGCCGGCATAGGTGACACCGGCCCAGTCGAAGGACCCGCTGTAGAAACGGTTGCGAAGGATATTGAGGATCGTCGAACTACCGATCGGCTTTCGGCTCCGCCGCCCACGAAAGCCGGCCAAACGTGCCTTCTCCGTTATTGTGCTCAGCGTATAGCGACCGCTCGCGAACCATTCATACAAGAGGGTGGCGAGCGGACCGACCTCGGGATCGACCACCACGATCTTGCGTCCGCCCGGATCGAGGACGTTCGCATAGCCAAAGGGTGCCCCCGACGGCCAGAGCCCCTGACGCGCCTTCTCCGCCATGCCCTTGGTCGCTTCCTCGGATAGATTGTCGATATAGCTCTTGGCCATCAGCACCTTGATGCCGTGCATGAACTTCTCGGAGGAGCGGCACTCGTCGGAGAGGATGAAATTCTCCTTCACGAAATGCACCTCGATGCCAAGGTCGTCGATGATCGCCCAGTCCTTGATGTTGAGATAGAGCCGGTCGGTCTTCTCGACGAGCAGGATGCGGACATCGGGATGGCGGCGTAGATAACGCAGCATCTCGCCGAACGCGGTGCGCCCCACCTTGCGCGCGGTCTCCACATCGACATGGCTACTGGCGACAATCAGCCCGTTGAGAACGGCATAGTCTTCGAGCAGCTTGACCTGAGCAGGGATCGAATAGCCTTCCCGCTCCTGATCCCGCGTCGATACCCGGGCGTAGAGCACCGCCTTGCGTAGTCCGGTCGCATTCGCCTTCACCCCCTTCGATCCACTCTCCTTCCGTCTCGGTCTTGCCAATGTGTGCTCCAGCTTACGCGTTGAAAGCGTGGGCCTATAAGCGGCAAAGTTGGTTCATGTCCGAAACATTCTACCAGGCTTCGCGGACGACCTTCGCAGAATGTACATGGCCCCCTCTCCCGGGTTTCAGAACCTAAAAAGGGCACCGACGCGCAGAAACCGGCCTATTTATGCTGATTTCCGCCCAATCGGCATTTTAGTGCCCTGCCGATTGTAGCTGCCCGAAGACCCATGATATCCGTTCGGGCAGCAACGGCCCTCGGAATCCGTCTGTCGCTGGACGAACCCGCGAGTTGTTGTCATCGAGACCGACGATCAATCCGCGTGCGATTGAACCTGCCATAGAGGCGCTACACGCCGGTGAGGCGATGAACCCTTTATCGGCAGTGCCACGAAAGCATGTCGAATTTCGAAGGGCTCAACGTCCGCCTCAGGCTGCATTTTGGAATGCGGCCCGGTAGCGCTCGACCAATTTCCGGGATTTGACCGAAGAAAGCAGGAAAAAGTTCGAAACGCCGAGAAAGAGGGTCACCACCGTTTCCGGGATTAGCGCCGCCCATGATCCGGCACATCGCTCTCATCGCATCGCTGATCGCCGCCTCGTCCAACGGTGTCGCCGCGCCGCCGCAGGCTGTGCCCGCTTTCCTGCTGCCTGATTCCAACCAGCTCAGCGCGGAAGCCGTGCAGGTCCTCGATCGGATGAAGGCTGCGACCGCGCCCGCCGAAATCGGCGGCGACGTCCAGCGACAGCGTGCCTTTTACGGCCGGTGGAACGATGATCGGCTGGCCGAGATGCGCCGCCGCTTCCGCACCACCGCGCGCCGCGAGACGATCGGCGGCGTCCCCGTCGACATCGTCGATCCCGCCGCCGGCATCGCGCCGCAGGACCGCGCACGCGTGCTGATCAACGTCCATGGCGGCGCCTTCATGTGGGGGTCGGGCAGCGGCGCTCTCGTGGAGGCGATCCCCGTCGCCGCGACGATGGGCATCCGCGTCGTCACCGTCGACTATCGGCTGGCGCCCGAGCATCGCTATCCAGCAGCCTCGGAAGACGTGACCGCCGTCTATCGCGATCTGCTCAAGCGCTATCCCGCCGCCAATATCGGCATCTACGGTTGCTCGGCGGGCGGCATCATCACGGCGCAGGCGACGGCGTGGATCGCGCATCAGCACCTCCCCCGCCCCGGCGCGATCGGCACATTCTGCGGCACGGGGGCGCCCTATAGCGGCGACAGCCCCTATCTTGCGGCGGTCACGACCGGCGGGGCGCCGCTGATCGCACCCTCGCTGCCCGCCACGCTCCCCAGCGCCTATATGGCGGGCGTATCTGCGGCTGATCCCCTCGCCTATCCGCTGAACGATCCGGCGACGATCAAGTCGATGCCGCCCACCCTGCTTCTCGCCGGCAGCCGCGATTTCGCGGCGAGCACGCTGACCCTCGCCCACAGGAAGCTCGCCGCCGCCGGCGTCTCGAGCGAATTGCAGCTCTTCGACGGCCTGCCCCATGCCTTCTTCATGTGGCCCGACATGCCCGAATCGCAGGAAGCGTTCGATATCGTCGCGCGCTTCTTCGACCGACATCTCGGCCGCAAGCCGCGCTAGCCTTCGTCCGCAGCGCCGCCTTCCACCAGCCGCTTGAGCGGTCGCGGCAAGGCCTCCACCATCGGAATATCCTCGACGGACTTGGCGCCTCCCGCCACCTCCAGCGCCTCGAAGCGCCGCGCCTGCGACATCACCTGCGATTCGAGACTGCCGACAAAGGCGTTATATGCCCCCGTCGCCAGCTCCAGATTGCGCCCCAGCCGGCCAACATGCGCGCCCATCGTCGCAAGGCGGGCGTGCAGTTCCTTGCCCAGCGCCGCAATCGTCGCGGCTTCCTCGGCCAGCTTTTCCTGCCGCCACACTGCCGAGACGGTGCGCGCGATCGCAATCAGATTGGTCGGCGTCGCGAGCAGCACCCGGCGATCGAATGCCCATTGCCACAGCTCATTGTCCTGCTCGAGCGCGGCCGACAGGAAATGCTCGCCGGGGATGAACATCACCACATAGTCGGCCGCATCGCCGAACTGGCTCCAATAGGCTTTCTGCCCCAATTGGTTGGCATGGTTGCGCAGCGCCGTAGCGTGCATCGTCAGCAGCCGCGTCCGCTCACCCTCGTCGACCGTCTCCGACGCATCGAGATAAGCGTTGAGCGAACATTTGGCGTCGATGATCAACTGCTTGCCGCCGGGCAGGCGCACGATCACGTCGGGGCGCAGCCGCCCGTCGTCAGTGTTGACCGAGACTTCGGACTGGAAATCGGCATGTTCGGACAGCCCCGCCATCTCGAGCACGTTGCGCAGCTGCTGCTCGCCCCAGCGCCCGCGCGCCTTGGGGCTCGATCGCAGCGCATTGACCAGTCGCGCCGCCTCGTCCTTCACCGCCGTCTGCCCGAGACGGACCTGCTCGACTGCCTCGCGCAGCCCGGCATAGCTGTCCACCCGATCCTTCTCGACCTTGGCCAGCCCTTCCTCATAGCGCTTGAGCGTCGCCTCGACCGGCTGGAGCAGCGCCTTCAGATGCGCCTCGCTCTTTTCGCCCGCCTGATGGAAGCGTTCGTCGGCACGCTTCAGGAAATGCGCCTGCGCCTCGTTGAGCAGCTTGCCCGCCGTCTCGCTGAACTGGGCGGCGAGCTGATCCTTGGCTTCGCGCAGCTCGGTCAACCGCGCCTCGAATGCACGATCGCGCTCGATCCTTTCGGCCTCCAGCCGCGCCAGCGCCTGCTTCGCCTCGCCCTGCCCCTTTTCCGCCTCCGCCAGCGCCACGCGCAGCTCGCCCGCTGCCTTCGCGCGCTCCTCGGCACCGGCCAGATCGGTGATCGCGACGCGGAAATTCTCCAGATATTTGTCGCGCTCGCGTCGCAGCGTCACCGCGCTCCGCCCGAAGGCCAGCCAGCCGACGACGAGCCCGATCGCCAGGGCGACAATCAGCAACAGGGGAATCAGCGGGTCCATCAGGCGGCTTTCGGAAAGAACATTCAGGCAACATTGGCGGTTCGGCCGCCGCTTGGCAACAGCCGCTTGCAAGCCGCGCCGTGCTCGGCTCTAGAAACGCCATGAGAAGCGATATCGAGATTTCGCGCGCGGCGCGCCTTCAACCCATTGGCCAGGTCGCGGCAAAGCTCGACATCCCCGACGAAGCGATCGAGCCTTATGGCCGCCACAAGGCCAAGATCGATCTGGGCTGGATCGAAAGCCAGGGCAAGGGCCGCGAAGGCAAGCTGATCCTCGTCACCGCGATCAACCCGACGCCGGCCGGCGAAGGCAAGAGCACGACGTCGGTCGGACTGGCCGATGCCCTCAATCGCATCGGGCAGCGCACGGCGCTGTGCCTGCGCGAACCCTCGCTCGGTCCCTGCTTCGGCACCAAGGGCGGCGCGACCGGGGGCGGCATGGCGCAGGTCGTGCCGATGGAGGATATCAACCTCCACTTCACCGGCGATTTCCACGCCATCACCGCTGCGCACAATCTGCTCGCCGCGATGGTCGACAATCACGTCCATTGGGGCAACGAGCTGGGCATCGACGTGCGCCGCATCGTCTGGCGCCGGGTGCTCGACATGAACGACCGCGCGCTGCGCGACATCGTCCAGTCGATCGGCGGCGTCGCCAACGGATTCCCGCGCGAATCGGGCTTCGACATCACCGTCGCGTCGGAGGTCATGGCGATCCTCTGCCTCGCCGACGGGACGGAGGATCTGGAACGCCGCCTGGGCGACATCATCGTCGCCTACACGCGCGATCGGAAGCCGGTGACCGCGCGCGACCTGAAGGCAGACGGCGCAATGGCCGTGCTGCTCGCCGAAGCGATCAAGCCCAACCTCGTCCAGACGCTCGAAGGCAATCCGGCGATCATCCACGGCGGCCCCTTCGCCAATATCGCGCATGGCTGCAATTCGGTGATCGCCACGCGCGCCGGGCTCGCACTCGCCGATTATATCGTGACCGAGGCAGGTTTCGGCGCAGATCTGGGCGCTGAAAAATTCTTCGATATCAAGTGCCGTCAGGCCGGTCTCCGCCCCGATGCGGTGGTGCTGGTCGCGACCGTGCGCGCGCTCAAGATGAATGGCGGCGTCGCCAAGGCGGATCTGGGGGCGGAAAATGTCGCGGCGGTCCATGCCGGCGGCGTCAACCTTGCCCGGCATATCGAGAATATCCGTCAATATGGCCTGCCCGTCGTCGTCGCGATCAACCATTTCGCGAGCGATACCGATGCCGAGGTCGCCGAAGTCGAGCGCATCGCGACCAGCCACGGCGCGACGGCCATCCTCTGCCGCCACTGGGCCGAGGGCAGCGCTGGCGCCGAGGCGCTGGCGCATGAGGTTGTGCGCCTCACCAGCGGCCTCCCCGCACAGTTCGCGCCGCTCTATGATGATGAGCTATCGCTGTTCGACAAGATCAATACGGTGGCGACGCGCGTCTACCGGGCGGAGGAAGCGATCGCCGATCCAAGCGTCCACGCCCAGCTGAAGCGCTGGGAGGAAGCGGGCTTCGCCCACCTGCCCGTCTGCATGGCGAAGACGCAGTACAGCTTCTCGACCGATCCGACGCTGCTCGGTGCGCCGACCGGCCATGTCGTGCCGGTGCGTGAAGTCCGTCTGGCGGCTGGCGCGGGCTTCGTCGTCGCCATCTGCGGCGAAATCATGACCATGCCCGGCCTCCCCAGAAAGCCGGCGGCGGAGTCGATCCATATCGACTCCGCCGGGCACATCGAAGGTTTGTTCTAGGTCGCGTGCTCCGGCTTTCGCCGGAGCATCTCCACGAGCTCAGGCGTCGACGGCCTCGCGATAGCGCGGCGCGACCTCGCGCTTCGAAAGATGCGGCGCCAGCGCGATGCGGGCATTGTTCATCGTCTCGAACAAGCTCTCGTCGGCCAGCGGCGGGATGGTCACGTCCTCGCGGCGATCGAAGCCGAGCAGCGCGGCATCGACCAGATCGTCAACGTCCATCACCATTTCCTGCGGGAAGGCTTCGACATCCTTGCCCGAACGCTCCCAGATCTCGGTGCGCGTCGCGCCGGGGAGAACGGCCTGCGTATAGACGCCGGCGGCCTTGCCCTGCTGCGAGAGCGAGAGGCTGACGTTGAGCAGATAGGCCTTGGTGCCGCTATAGACGCCGTCGAACATCTCGGGTGCGAAAGCGAGGACCGACGCGATGTTGACGATCGCACCGGCCTTGCGCGCGACAAAGGCGCGGGCGGCCGCACCGGCCAGAACCGTCGGCGCCGTGATGTTGAGCGCGATGATCCGGCTGAGATTAGCGGCGTCGTTTTCGAGGATGCCGCCATTGAGGGACATGCCGGCATTGTTGACCAGCAGCGCGATCGCCGCGTCGCTGGCGAGGCGCGTCTCGACCTTGGTCAGATCGGCGCTGGCCGTCAGGTCGGCCTGCAGCACTTCGACGTTGCGTCCGGTTTCGGCCTTCAGCCGGTCGGCGAGCGCCGAGAGGCGGGCGGCGTCGCGCGCCACGAGGATCAGGTCATAGCCGCGCTTGGCGAGGCGGTCGGCATAGACGGCGCCGATGCCGCTGGATGCACCGGTGACGACAGCGGTTCCGAGGGGGGCATTGCTCATTGTCAGTCTCCATTCGACTCGACCGATCGAGTCACTTGCATTTTGATAGTTACTCGCCTATTTTTTTGCAATGGAGCATATCAAAGATTGTGACGGCATCTGCGTCGTCGCCCGCGGCATCGCCCGTGTCGGCGATGCATGGAGCATGCTGATCCTGCGTGACATCGGGCTTGGTCTTGGTCGCTTCGACCAGATTCGCCAGAGCCTCGGCATCGCGCCCAATATCCTGACGCGCCGCCTCGCCGCGCTCGTCGAGGACGGGCTGCTGGAAAAGCGCCGCTATTCCGAACGCCCCCCGCGCGACGAATATGTGCTGACCGAGGCCGGGCGCGACTTCCTGCCCGTCCTGCAGGCGATCGGTGCGTGGGGCCGCAAGCATCATGGCGGCGGCCCGACCAGCTATTTCGTCGATGAGGAGACGGGCGAGCAGATCCAGCCCGTGGTGGTCGACGCCGTTACCGGCGCGCCGATCGGCAGCAGGCCGCTGAGGTTCGTCTTGCCGGAATAGCCCGGGGCCGGACGGAGCCCGAAACGCTGTCCTACAGCCGCCGTGCGATGTTATGCTGATGCCGGCGCCGCGCGCGCCTGCTCTTTGACATCGCCCGAACCCGGAAGTTGAGAAGACCGCTCCAGCCTCTCAACTTTGTCAACTTCCGAAGACCAGAATCGCGCTTTTCCGCCATTCCCTACAGCGACCAGCGTGACGCTGCCTGCACCGTCATTGCGAGCGCAGCGAAGCAATCCAGTCCGGCACCGGCCCCACTGAATTGCTTCGCCATGCTCGCAATGACAGAAAAGCGGTCAGGCCGCCTTGGCACGTGCCTTGGCGAGCTTCTTCAGCAGCATGTCGCGCTTCAGCTTCGACAGATGGTCGATGAAGAGGATGCCCTCGAGATGATCCATCTCGTGCTGGAGGCAAACGGCGAGCAGCCCGTCGAGCGTTTCCTCATGCGCCTTGCCATGCTCGTCGAGCCACTTGGCACGGATCACCGCCGGGCGCAGTACCTCGGCATATTGATCGGGAACCGAGAGGCAACCCTCGCTATAGGGCTGGGTTTCCTCGGATTCCTCGAGAATCTCGGGATTGATGAAGACCATCGGCTTGCGGACGGCCTCGCCGCCTTCTTCCTCCGGCTCCTGCAGGTCGATGACCAGCAGCCGCTTGGGCACGCCGACCTGGATCGCCGCCAGACCGATGCCCGGCGCATCGTACATCGTCTCGAACATGTCGGCGACCAGCGCGCGCAGTTCGTCGTCGACCGTTTCGACGGGCTTGGAAATAACGCGCAGCCGCGGGTCCGGCGTCTCGATGATCGGAAGAATGGCCATGGCGTGAATGTAGGTTTCACGCCGATTTTGGTCAAGATCGGCGCCGGCTCAAACCACGGGCCGCCGCGCGCGCAGCGCCTGCGCCAACGTGCCTTCGTCGAGATAATCCAGCTCGCCGCCGACCGGCAAGCCATGGGCAAGCTGGGTCAGGCGCACCGGATAGGCCTCGATCCGCTCGGCGATATAGTGCGCCGTGGTCTGGCCCTCGAGCGTCGCGTTCATCGCCAGCACCACCTCGTCGATGCCCCCGGCGGCGATGCGCGAGACGAGGCTGTCGATCCGCAGATCCTCCGGCCGCACGCCTTCCAGCGCGGACAGCCGGCCGCCCAATACGTGGAAACGGCCCGGAAAAAGCCGGGAGCGCTCGAGCGCCCACAGGTCAGACACTTCCTCCACCACGCACAGCGCCCGCGCATCGCGGCGCGGATCGGCGCAGATCGCGCAAGGGTCGGTCGTATCGACATTGCCGCAGATGTGGCAGGTCGCCAGCCGGTCGCTTACCGCCTCGAGAGCGCGGAGCAGCGGATCGAGCGCGGTTTCGCGCTTCTTCATCAGATGCAGCACCGCGCGGCGCGCCGATCGCGGCCCCAATCCGGGCAGCCGGGCCAGCGCCTGCGTGAGCGCCTCTATTTCCTGTGAAGCCATGCGCGAACAAATAGGGGGTTGCGCTCGCCGCTGCCAAGCGTTTCAGCAAAATCATGCGTATCGCCTTCATGGGAACCCCGGCCTTCGCCGTGCCGACGCTCGACGCACTCGTCGCGGCCGGGCACGACATCGCCGCCGTCTACAGCCAGCCGCCGCGTCGCGCGGGGCGCGGCAAGGCGCTCACTCCCACCCCCGTCCACCAGCGCGCCGAGGCGCTGGGGATCGAGGTCCGCACCCCGCTCACGCTTCGCGACGGAGCCGAACAGGCGGCCTTCGCCGCACTCGGCCTCGATGTCGCGGTGGTCGCGGCCTATGGCCTGATCCTGCCGCGCCCGATCCTCGCCGCGCCGGTGCATGGCTGCCTCAACGTCCACGCCTCTCTCCTCCCCCGCTGGCGCGGCGCGGCGCCGATCCAGCGCGCGATCCTCGCGGGCGACGCGACGACCGGCGTCACCATCATGCAGATGGAGACCGGCCTCGATACCGGACCGATGCTCGCGACGGTCGAGACGCCTGTCGCCGCGAAGACCGCAGGCGAACTGACTGACGAACTGGCGACGAGCGGCGCGCGGCTGATGGCTGCGGTCCTGCGCGATCTGGCGGCATATCCGCCGGCGATCCAGCCCGGGGAGGGCGTGACCTATGCCTCCAAGATCGACAAGACCGAATCCCGCATCGACTGGAGCGCGGATGCCGCGCAGGTCGAACGGCATGTCCGCGCCTTCAATCCCGTGCCCGGCGCCTGGTTCGAACATGCGGGCGAGCGGATCAAGCTGCTACGCGCGTCGATCCTGAGCGGTCTTCACAATGCCGAACCCGGCACCGTCCTCGACGACCAGCTGGCGATCGCATGCGGCGAAGGCGCGATCAGGCCCGAAATCGTCCAGCGCGCCGGGCGCGGATCGATGACGGTTGCCGATCTGCTCCGCGGTTTCCCGATAGCCGCAGGAACCCGGCTTTGACCCGCTTCGCACTGACGATCGAATATGACGGGCGGCCGTTCATGGGCTGGCAGCGCCAGGACCATGGCCCGAGCGCGCAGGAAGCGATCGAAAGCGCCGCCTTTCGCATGCTGGGCGAAGAGGTTGCCGTGCACGCCGCAGGCCGCACCGATGCCGGCGTCCACGCAACCGCCATGCGTGCGCATCTCGATGTCGCGAAGTCCGTCACGCCCTTCCGGCTGATCGAAGGGCTGAACGCGCTGCTCCGCCCCGATCCCGTCGCGATACTCGACTGCGAGATCGTTGCGGACGACTGGCATGCCCGCTTCTCCTGCCTCGGCCGCGCCTATCAATATCGTATCGCCAATCGTCGCGCCCCGCTGACCTTCGAGGCCGGGCTCGCCTGGCGCATCCCCAAACCCCTCGACGCCGAAGCCATGCACGCAGCCGCGCAGTTGCTCGTCGGCCGCCACGATTTCACGACCTTCCGTTCGGCCCACTGCCAGGCCGACAGCCCGGTCCGCACGCTCGATCGACTCGACGTGACGCGCGCGGGCGACCGGATCACCGTCTTCGCCGAGGCACGGTCCTTCCTCCATCATCAGGTCCGATCGATGGTCGGCTGCCTCGGACTTGTCGGCGAAGGAAAATGGGAAGCGGCGGACCTGAAAGCCGCGCTCGACGCGCGCGACCGCGAGGCGCTGGGCTTCAACGCGCCGCCGGACGGGCTCTATTTCGTGGGCGCTCGTTACTGACGCCGAGCAGCCGCCCCAGCGCGCGTTCGAGCATTACGAGCTGCCAGAGCAGCCGGCCATGATCGCGCCGCCCCGAGAGATGCTCGGCAACCACCGCATCGATCGCCGCCGGATCGAACCAGCCGCCGCCGCCGAGCAACGGCGCACGTGCCAGCGCCCCGGCCTCGTCGGCTAGAGCGCCCCGGAACCATGCGCTCACGGGCGTGACGAACCCCATCTTTCGCCGGTAGAGGATGTCGCGCGGCAAAAAGGATTCCATTGCCTTCTTCATCAGCCACTTGCCTTCGCTTCTCCGTAATCTCAGCGAAGGCGAGAGACTGGCCTCGAACGCAACGAGCTGGTGATCGAGCAACGGCTCTCGCGCCTCGAGCCCCACCGCCATGCTTGTCCGGTCCACCTTGGTCAGGATGTCGCCGGGCAGCCAGATCTTGAGGTCGGCATATTGAGCACGATCGAGCGCGCTGTCTGCCGGCGCATAGCGCATGGCGCTGACATAACGATGCTCGGCGCGGTGCCCCTGAAGCTCGCGACGGAAGACGGGACTGAACAGCTTTGCGCGCAGTTCCGGCGACGTGATCCCGACCGCGCGGGCATAGGCCTCGCCTTCATCCATCCCGAGCGCGAGCAGGGTAGCCTTCGCGCGCAACGGACGCGGCAGGCCGTCGGCCTTCGGATAAAGATTGCCGAGCCCCCCGAACAGCGGGCGACGCAGCCGACCTGGCAGCAGCGCACGAACGCGCTCCTCGGCGACGTGGAAGCGGTAGCGACGATAACCCGCCATGGCCTCATCCGCGCCATCGCCCGAAAGCGCGACCTTCACATGATCACGTGCCAGCTGGCACAGGCGATAGGTGGCAAGCGCGGAAGCATCGGCGAAAGGCTCGTCGAACGTGGCGGCGAGCGTATCGATCAGCGCGAAATCGTCGGCCGCGACGATGCGGCTGTGGTGATCGGTGGCAAAACGCTCGGCGACCCGCGCGGCATAGGCGCTTTCGTCATGCCCGGCCTCGCCGAAGCCGATCGAGAAGCTATTGACCGCACGCGGGCTTGCCTCCGCCATCAGCGCGACGACCGAACTGCTGTCGACGCCGCCCGATAGAAATGCGCCGAGCGGCACATCGGCGACCATACGGGAACGAACGGCGCGGCGCATATGATCGCGCAGCTGATCGCCGAGCTTCGCCGCCGATCCGCCGGCACGCGCAGTGAAATCGACATCCCACCAGCGCGAAGGTTCGGGCAGGCCGCGCTTGCGCTCGACCAGCAGATGATGCCCGGCCGCAAGTTTACGCACGCCAGCAACGATGCAGGCGTCGTCGGGCACATAACCGAAGGCGAGATAATCCTCGATCGCGCGCGGATCGATTTCGCGACGTATAAGAGGATGCGCCAGCAACCCTTTTAACTCGGAAGAAAATATCAAACTTCCGTCGCCCAAAAGGGCATAATGCAGCGGCTTCACGCCCAGCCGGTCGCGTGCGAGGAACAGGCATTGCCGGCCGGCGTCGAACAGCGCGAAAGCGAACATGCCATCGAAGCGTTCGAGGCAATCAGGTCCCCATTCGCGCCAGCCGTGCACGACCACCTCGGTATCGCTGGCGGTCCGGAAAATATGGCCGCGCGCCTGCAGATCGGCGCGAACCTCGGCGAAATTATAGATCTCGCCATTATAGGTCACGACGATGCGATCATCCTCGCTGACCATCGGCTGCGCGCCGCCCTCAATATCGATGATCGACAGGCGGCGATGGCCGAGCCCGACACCGGACGCGGTCCAAACGCCCGAACCATCGGGGCCGCGATGCGCCTGCGCGTCGGCCATCGCCCGGACCCGCTCAGGATCGACGGGCTTGGCCGTCTGGATATGGAAGATTCCGGCGATGCCGCACATGGTGGGCTGCCTATTCCAGCCCGGCGGCTCTGTCGGCAAGAGCCGAGATGGGGCCGAGCGCGACGATGAACCGTTCCACCGCTGCGCGCGCGCCATCGCCTTCGGCCGACACGACGATCGCAACTGCACGCTGAGGGCCACCGAGAAGGCGCACCCTCATGGTTTCCAGCTTGGCCTCACCTTCGCTGCCGGTGACGAGATTGCCAACGCGGTAGAAGGTGACGACCTCGCGCTCAGCCCCGCCCGGTGCCGCGATGCGCTGGGACTTGCCGCCCGAGACCGGGGTGCCGTCGGCCAGCCATTGCCATTCGCCGTCAGGGTCGATCGCCCCCTGACCATATCCGATCATCTCCCGCCACCGCTGATCGGCGTAGACGGCGATCGCGAGATCGACGCTAACGGCGCTGGCGTCGCGATAGCGCGCCATGACAAGATGATCGGCACCGGCAAAGCGTGGACGCCACGGCGTGGCAGGCGGCGCCCCGACGCGCGTCCAGCCCGGAACGGCGGGTGATGCGGGGCGTGATGCCGGTGCAGCCGCGCCTGCTCCACTCCACAACAAGGGCGCGACGGCAAGCGCGAGACAGGCAAGCGCAACCGCAAGCGAGCTCGCGGAGCGGAAGCGGAGCCGCGCGAGGCGATCGACGTCGAACCAGGGATCGCCGGGACGACGATCGAAAAATGGCCACGCGCAGCCCATGACGAGCGCGATCACGAAGGCGAAGAAAAACCAGCCATAGATGACATGATCGACCCCGACGGCGAAATCGCTGCTGGTCCGATGGGCGATCCAGATCGTACCGAACGCGCGGACGCCGTTGGCGAGGATCGGCACGATGATACACGCAGCCATGAAGCCAAGACGCCGCGACCACGACCGGAAGCAGAGATTGGCGGCCAGCGCCCCGAGGGCAATCATCGCGACGAGGAACTTCACGCCCGAGCAGGCTTCGGCCACGCGGAATGCGCCGTTGGGAATGGTGATATACACCCCCTCGATCGCCGCAGGCACTCCGCTGATATGCAGCAGCGCCATGCACATGCGCGCCGTGAGCGTCTGGAGCGGCGGCACCAGCTCATCACCGAAGGGGACGAGAAAGAGCGCGTAGAAAATCGGGAAAGCGAGCGCACGCGACACTGCAGGGCCAAGCAACGCGATCGCGGTGCCCTGTATCATCAGGACGAGGCCGAGCTGACAGGCAAAATCGACGCCGGCCGCACCGCCCATCAGCCATCCGGCCGCGCCGGCCGCGACGAGAGTCAGCCCCGGCCACCATGCAGCAGGCGTGAGATGCCGCAGCGCCTGTGACCTGAGCCCGACAAGCCAGGCGACAATGAAGGGCACGAACAGGATATGGTTGAAGGTCGAGCTGTTCCACCAGATGTCCGCCATCGCGGCGGCATCGCGGTGGAAAAGGACAAGAAGCGCGAGCCAGATCGCGCCGAGCAAGGCCAGCTGGGTGCGCCAGCCCGTCGCGAGACGCGGCGAAGCGAGTGTAAGCGCCGGGTTCATGCAGGCACCACATCAAGGCCAAGCAAGGCCGGCAGCACTGCGAGCCGCGCCGGCCAACCATAGTCGCTGACCATTCGCGCGCGGGCCGCCACTCCGATCGCCTCGGCACGCATGGGATCGGCGAGGAGCGTGAGAATGGCCCCGGCTTCGGCTGGCGCGCCGTCGGCGATAAGGAGTTCACGGTCCGCGATGACGTCGAGCCCCTCGGCCGCAGCGGACGACGCCACCACCGGGCGCGCCATCGCCATCGCCTCGAGCAGCTTGTTCTGCACCCCGCGTGCCACCGCGAGCGGAGCGACGACGATGTCGGCGGCGGCGAGCCAGGGCCGGATATCCGGGACTTCACCGGTGACGATGACGCCGGCCTGGCGGGTCAGCGCCCTGACCTCGGCAGCGGGCGCGCGGCCGACGATAGCGAAGCGGGCGTCGCGCCGCCGCGCGCGGATCAACGGCAGCGTGTCACGAGCGAAACGGACGACGGCCTCGACATTGGGCCGATAGTCCATCTGGCCGGTGAAGGCGATGAGCGGCCCATGCTCTTTTGCCATCTCGGAGGGCGTCGAGGGATCGTAGCGATCGGGATCGATACCGTTGGCGAGCGTCCCGATGCGATCATCTTGCCCGCTGCGGGCACGGAACAGCGCGGCTTCGGCGTCGCTGACGAACAGGCTGCGATCAGCGCGCGCCGCAACTTCGGCTTCCCAGCGGGCGAGCAAGCGCGCTTCGCGGCGGTAGATACAGCCAAAGGGGCTGCGGCCATAGGCTTCGAACTTTGCCGAATCGACATCGACGAAATCCATGACGAAGCCTCGGTCGGCAGGAACGAACTGCGCCATCTGGCTGGAGAAGGCGTAGATGTGCGCGATGTCGCGCTCCGCCAGGAGGCCCTCGACATAGGCGGCGAGCACCGGGCTTTCGAAGGCGGCAAGCGAAACCGGACGTCTGCCGACAATCGCGCGGAGCGCCATCATGGCGCCGACTGGCGCGCGTGGTTCGACGCGATGGCTGGCGAGCAGCGGAAGGATCGGACCAAGCGCGTCCGCCTCGGCCTGTCTCTCGGCGAAACAGACGAGATGCGTGGGTGCCAGTTCGGCGAGCGTGCGAAGGATTGGCCAGGCCCGCATCCGATCGCCCCGATCGGGCGGGAAAGGCGCGCGATGCGCGAGAAAGAGTATCTCGCCCGCCATCAGCCGAGGCCGCGCGCGATCACCGGGCCGATACGATTGGCGATCGCAAGCGGCAATCGCTTCCAGAGTGCGATCTGGAGGCGGTAGCGCGGATCTAGCGGGTTGATCGCGCGCGCCGGACCCAGCGTGGCATAACGAAGCGGGGCGGGCTCGAAGCCCCAATTTTTCTTGAAGGCATAGGCGCCTGTCCCGACCTTCGATCGACCGAAGTCGAAGCGCGTGCAGCCGCGCTCGCGCGCATTGCGCATCAGCGCGAAATAGAGGAGGTCGTTGGCGCGCCATTCCCGCGCCTCGCGCGTGCCGCCACCCCAATAGGGCATGATGCTGTCGCGATGGTAGAGGCTGAGGACGCTGGCGACGGGACGACCATCTCTCCTAATTGTCGATATATCAGCATGTTCCACGAATTCATTCAGGACATATTGGAAGAGTGTCTGGGGAAAAACGGGGGTACCGAGATTGCGGACGCTCTCGGCATAGACCGCATAGTGTGCGGCGCGATCGCGGGGGGTGCCCCCGGTTTCGATGCTCAAGTCGAAGCCGAGCGCGCGACGCACCTCGGCGCGCTGCTTGCGTGGGATGGCCTTGAGTTCGGCGTCATCGTCGGCAGCGAGCGGACGCGCGAAGCCGGCATAGGTCGCATCGTCGACTATCCAGCCTTCGCCGGGCGCGGAGCCGCCGCGCAGTTCGAGCGCGCAACCGAGTGTTTCGGCGAGTCGTCGCGCTGCATGCGCAAGCACGACCTCCGCCGCAGGCGTCGTAGCGAGGATGCCGCCGGCTACCGCGAACCCCGCCGAGACGAGCGCGCGGCCGAACAGGGGCGACGCTATTTCGGTCAGCGGCAACACACCTTCGATCCGCGCGCCCTGCCCAGCGACCAGGAAATGCGCGCGTTGACGGCAGCCCGCGACGACCGCCCGGCTCCAGCCGGTCAGATGGAACGGCGTGCTTTCGGGATGTTCGCGGACGAAGGCATCGATCGCAGCCGCCTCGCGCGTGTCACCGAGCGAGGCTTCGCGAAGCTCTAGGAAGGAACGAGGCGCGGCGACATTCACGCCAGCCTCCGCGCCTGATCGGCAGCGACGGCATCGACGCGACCCCACGCAAATTCGGAAAGGAGACGATCGAGCTTACCCGCCATCGCATCGAGTCGACTATAATGACGCAAACGCGAACGCAGCGGCGCGCCGGTTACGCGTGGCTGGCCGGGATCCATTTCCCAGGGATGGAAATAGAAGATGGCGGGGCGGCCTTCGCGGTGATTCACACGGCTGATCGCCCATGCCGAGAAGCAATAAGGCAGCAGTCGGAAAAAGCCCCCGCCGCCGGCAGCGAGCGTGCGCCCTGCGAAACGCGCGGTGGTGACGGGCAGTTCGACCAGCGGGCTCCCGGCTACGGGACGAAAGGCGAAGCGCGGTGCTTCGGGCCAGCCATAATGATCGTGGACCACCGGCGCGACGCTCGAGGAATAGGCGTAACCCGCTTCGGCCAGCGCCTCATGCGCCCAGGGCGTACGTGCGTCGATCGAGAAGCTCGGTGCGCGATAGCCGGTGACTGCGATGCCCGCCGCATCCTCGATCACCTTGCGCGCGCGATCGATGTCGTCGCGGAACTGCTGGACGCTGAAGGTGAAGACGCGGGCGTGATCGACGCCATGGCTGGCGACTTCATGACCCCGTTCGACGATGCGGCGGATCAGCGCCGGATGACGTTCAGCAACCCAGCCAAGGATGAAGAATGTCGCTTTCACGCCCGCACGGTCAAACAGATCGAGCACGGCATCGCTGTTACGTTCGACGCGTGATTCGAGGGCCGGCCAATCTTCGCGCGCGATCACCCGCTCGAACGCGCCGACCTGAAACCAGTCCTCGACGTCGACTGACAGCGCGTTGAGCATGGGCTTGCCCCCCGAAGCGACTTCAGGCCGCGCTGTCGCGCATATAGCCGGTCGGGATCGGCGGATATTGCTCGGTCTCGACCCAGTCGAGGAGCAGCGCGAGCACGCGGCGGATGACCGCATCCTGCGCCGCGACCTGCGCCTCGAGTGCTTCGACCCGCGCGACGAGCGCAGGATCGGGCGTGGACGACGCCACGACGGCGGCGGCTATCGCCTCATGCTCCACGACCGCGTCCGGAGCCTCGGTCATGGCGGCGTAAACCGCGGCGACCGGCGCGGTTGCGTCGTGCTCGAAATCGGCGATGACACGATCCACGGTCGCGCCGTCGATCAGCGCCAGCTTTTCGATCGCGCCGAGCAGCAGCACCCGCGATACGAGCGCGTTGATCCGGCGCGGTATGCCGCCGCTGAAGCGATGGATGGCGACGAATGCATCGGGGGTGAATTCGGGGTTTCCTGTCCAGCCGGCAAGGCCCAGTCGATGCACGACATAAGGCTCGACTTCCTCGGCCAGCATCGGTTCGAGATGATGGGTGGCGATGACCCGCTGGCGAAGCTGCTCGAGACCGGCCAGGCGATCGCGGAACTCGGGCTGCCCGAGCAGGAAGATCTGGAGCAGCGCATGGCCATGCGCCTGAAGGTTGGAAAGCATGCGCAGCTCTTCGAGCGTCTCGAACGGCAGGTTCTGCGCTTCGTCAACGATCAGAAGGCTGCGCTTACCGATCCGAGATTGATCGATAAGAAACTCTTCCATTTTCTTGATAATGCTTGCCTTATCTGCACCATCTATATCGATGCCGAAGCCTTGCGCGGCGAGGCGGAGCATGTCGTCACCATCGACCTGAGTCGTCGTGATCTGCGCCGCCGTCAGCCGCGCAGGATCGACGGTCTGCATCATGTGCCCCGTCAGCGTCGTCTTGCCCGATCCGATCTCACCCGTGATGACGATGAAACCCTCTCCCTGCGCGAGACCATAGCCGAGATAGGCCATCGCCTTCCGGTGCGTCGCGCTCTCGAAATAGAAGCGCGGATCCGGGGTGAGCTGAAAGGGCCGATCGGTCAGGCCGTAAAAGCTGTTGTACACCTTACTAACCCCCTAGAAACTATACCGCAGGCCAAGCAGCCCGGATGCTACCACATCACTGGCGAAGCCGTCCTGATCGGAAGTGAAGAGCCCGATCGAGGCTGTGGCGCTCAGCCGGCGGCCGATGAGGCGATAATAGCTGACCGTCGTTCCCGTCGAGGTCACGGCGGGCGCGAAGGCGATGCCGCTTTCGTAGCGATTGGCGTAAAGGCTCGCTTCAACGCTCGATCGCTCGCTCAGCCGGCGACCGATCTGGGCCTGCCCGAACCAGCTCTGATCGACCACGCCATCGAGCGAAAAGAAAAGACTGTCCTCAGGCGCGATATATTTCCGCCGCGCATAACCGACGCCGACACCCCCGCTCCACGGCCCGCGATTGATCGACAGCAACGCCGTGACGCCGCGTGCGCGATATTGGGTGGTCGCGATCGACTGGAAGGCGTCGTCGAGGCAATTGCCCGCGGCGCTCGTACCGTAGACGCATCCGCCCATGGTCCGGGCGAGCGGATTGCTGAAAGTCGCGAATTGCGTAGGCAGGCCGACCAGTCCATCGGTCAATTGCCGGCCGAAACTCTGCAGGCCGTCATAGGCAGTGATCTGCATCGCGATACCCTGTTTAATTTCGTGCGTAAGAGAACCGGTATAAATCGTTGATCCATAACGACGACCAACGCGAAACTCGGCCATGGTCCGCTGGCTGGGGCGCCAGGACAGGCCGGCATCCCAGATCAGACCATCGGTTTCATATGCCAGTTGGCGCGGTGCGCTTTTGTCGGTGACGAAGCGCCCCTTCGCATCGATCATCGGCGTGCCGTTGGCATCGCGCAACGGCGGGCGTTGGCTGATCTCGATCTTTTCGTATCCAACCGAACCAACGAGCGCGAGCGTGCGACCGAGCGGGCGCGTAAGATCGAGCTTTACCGCCTTGTCGTCGAAACGTTGATCGAGCTGGCCGGCCGTCTCGCGCTGCCACAGCCCAGAGAGTCTCCAGCCGAACAGCGGAAATATGCGGGCAGGCATCCCCACGCTTGCGGTCGCATAATGGCTAAGCGAATGATCATATTGATCGAGCCGTGGCTGGCCCGCCGGCAGCGCAATGTCAGCGGGATCAACCTTGGTATAGCCCAGCCGATAAACGGCTGCGATGTCGAGATCGCCCGTGCGCGTGATGAGCGTCGGCCCGGCATAGAGCGCATAGACGTTGGAAACATTGTCGACGTCGAGATCGCCATAGCCGGGCGCGGCCCCGCGGATATCGCTGCGCGCGCGCGTGGCGATGCCGCCCACCTCAAGGCTCAACCCATCGGCGACGGTCAGTCGGCCCCGCGCGAGGCCGTAATGAACATCTTCGTCACCCGCGCGGCGGCCCCAGCCGAAACGATGTTCATAGCGATAGCTGACCTGCCCCTCGGCATTGCGGCCGGCGATGCTGGCGTCAACGCCGGCCGCAAGCGTGGTATAGGTCAGGACGTCGCTCGCCCCCTTGAGATCGGCGAGAACGACCTGATCGACCTCGATATAAGGCGTGATCTGCGCGTTCGGGCGTGCCTGGGCTGCGCCTGCGAGGCCCAGTACCGCAAGCAGCGGCGCCGCGGCGCGGAGCAGCCGTACGATCACGGCCGGTTGCCATAATAGTCGCCGAAGCGCTGGCCGGAGACCATGCGGCTGACGCCATTGAGCAGCAGCTTCACCTCCACGCACGGATCGAGCATCGCAACGGCAGCACGCAGATCGGCCTCACTCGTCACATCGGCACGGACGATGAGCAGCGCCTGCCCGGCATGCAGCGCAAGCGCCGAAGCGGGCGACGCGTCGAGCAGCGGAGGCGAATCAAGGATTACGACCCGGCGCGGATTATTTTCGACGAGCGTCGCGAAAAACGATGCCGTGTGCTCCGAGGCGAGCAGTTCGGTATCGTTGTGGGTCGGGCGACCGGCGGGAAGCAGCGACAGGCCGGCAACATCCGTCTCGATGATGCAATCGTCGATCGCGATCGCCGGGTCAGCGAGCGCGTCGATCAGGCCGGGGCCGTCCACGACGCCGAGCATCGAAAGGATCGAGGGCTTGGCCACGTCACCGTCGACCAGCAGCACGTCCAGATCGCGTTCGGAGGCCAGCGAAAGGGCGAGATTGACCGCGCAGAAGCTTTTGCCCTCGCCGGCGCGCGCCGAGCCGATCAGGATCACCCGATCCCTGGCCGACGCCATGCCGCCAAGCAGCAACTGGCGCTTGGCGATGCGAAACTCCTCGGCGATCGGGCTGACCGGCTCGCCGGGGACGATGAAGCCGGCGGCACGGAGGAGATCGCGATCGATGGCTTGGATACCCTGCGGCGCGGCGACTGCAGGCAGTTCCGGTTCGGACGGTTCGACCGCCGCCGGTTCGGATTCCGGTTGCGGTGCTGGCGTCGCAGGACGCTGAAAGCGCGCAAAATCGTATATCTCGGCGGCGCGCTCGATCAGCGATCCGGGGCGGATGGGGCCGTGCTCGGTCATCGCCGCCTCACGCCACCATGCCGCGCTGGACGAGCTCGACGAGGAGCAGCAACGCCCAGGCGCCCGCAAGCGCGGCGCCTCCTCCCACCAGCCAGCGCAGCTGCTTCGCCTTCAGGGCACGGACAGCTTCCGTCGAAGCTTCGCCGATCGCGCCGATCACGCTCATTCCACTCGCCCGTTCGAGGCGACGGGCCGTGGGATAGGTCGTCCTGATGCGTCCGAGCGCGTAAGCCACGCCAACGCCGCCCGCGATACCGAGCAGCAGCACCGCTGTCAGCAGCATCGGGCGATTGGGCGCTGCTGGCAGGCGCGGGGCGCTGGGGGGGTCGATCAGCGCGATGCGGACCGGGCTGGCCTTGGTTTCGGCCTGGCCGCGCAGCGCCGCCTGTTCGCGCTCTGCGAGCAGCTTGTCATATTGATCCTTTAGCACGGCATAGTCCTGGCTGACGCGCCCCGCCTCGGCCGCGACCGCCGGATCGGCGGAGGTGCGCGCAAGATACTGGTCGATGTCATGCCGGATCTGCGTCTTGCGTGCCGACAGCGCGGCGACTGCAGCCTGCCGGTCGGCCTGCATCGAACGCAGCGAAAGATAGAGCGGATTGGCGCTTGCCGCACCGTTGCCAGCCGGCGCCGCGACAAGATGTTCGCCGCCCGCAGCGGCGCGCGCCTGCGCAAGCTGCGCGTTCAGCGCAACCATATCAGGATGCTGATCGGTCCAGCCCCTCGACCGGCCATCGGCGATCTGCCCTTCGAGCGAAGCGACACGCGCACGCGCAGGGCCGGCCGTGGCCGGCGCGACGGCGCCCCCTGCCCCGGCCACCGTCGGCGCAGTGCCTGCCATCTGCGCGTTGACGGCGGCAAGCGCGCTGCCCGTCGCCGCGAGATCGGAATCGATGCGCGACATTTCGGCGCGCGCGGCGTCGAGCCGGTCGGTGACCGAACCAGTGCCGGGAAGCGAGCCGAGATACTGCGCCTCGAACGTGGCGCGCTTGGCCTCCGCCTCGCTCAGCTGCTTCGAGCGTTCGGCGAGCTGGGCGTCGAGGAAAGCAAGCGTCCGGCTACTCTCTTCCCGCCCGTCGGCCAGATTTTGCTCGATGAAAAGATCGGCGAGGCGCTGGACGATGGCGCGCGCCAGCTTTGCATTGGCGGCGTCGGAGAGCCCCGGACCGCCCCAGCGCGCGCTGATCTCGACCAGATTATCCTGTTGCGCGACGATGCTGATCGCCTGACGCAGGCTTTCGACGCGCGACGCCATATCGCGGTCGCTGGCGACCGTCAGGTTGAGATCGGTCGACTTGACGACTTTCTGCAGATTGACCGTCGAGACGAGCGTCTGGCGGATCTGGTCGAGATCGCGCTGGCGACGGGCATCATCGATCCCGACGCTGCCGCCGAGCAGCGATTGCGCCTGGATCGAGAGGCGCGCGCGGCTCTCATAGCGATTGGGGATGAGCGCGACGACCAGCCAGCCCGCAAGGCAGATGGCCCACGCCACGCCAAGCGCGATCCAGCGCCGGCGCCACACCAGATGGAGCGCGATCAGCAGTTCGTCGTAGAGCGCGCCCATCGGCTCAGAACAGGCTTTCGGGAATGATGATGACGTCGCCCGGCTCCAGCCCGACATTGGCCTTGATGTCGCCCTTGCGGAGCAGACTGGTGATCTTCAGGCGAAATTCGGTCTGCCTGCCCGACGCAC
The DNA here is from genome assembly GCF_058790595.1 of Sphingomonas sp. EU05-FHT14C10. Classification (NCBI taxonomy): domain Bacteria; kingdom Pseudomonadati; phylum Pseudomonadota; class Alphaproteobacteria; order Sphingomonadales; family Sphingomonadaceae; genus Sphingomonas; species Sphingomonas sp. EU05-FHT14C10. The sequence goes on from NZ_JBYTEN010000018.1 coordinate 26,595, forward strand.
GATCGTAACGGATCAGCCGCGCCCGGTTGCCGGCGGCGTATTCGGAGAGGCCGCCGACCGCGATCATCGCGTCGAGCAGCGTCATGTTCGCGCGATAGGGAATGGCGGCGGGCTTGTCTGTCGCGCCGACGATACGGACCTGCTGCGAGAAGGTGCCCGAGAAATTCTCGACGATCACCGAAACGCGCGGGGCGGTGATATATTTTGAGAGTGCCTCGGTCAGGTCGTCGGAGAGCTGCTTGGGCGTCTTGCCCACGGCCTGCATATCTTCGATCAGCGGCGTGGTGATCCGGCCGTCGGGGCGAACCTGAACCTTGCCGCCCAGTTCCGGGTTGCGCCACACGAAGACGGTCAGCGTGTCGAGCGGACCGATGACATAGGTTTCCGAAGGCTTGTCCTCGACCGCGACGAAATTCGCGGTGGGCAGCCTGGGCGCGTCCTTGGTCTCGGCCAGCGCCGAAGCCGCAAAAGGCAGCAGCGCGATAGCGACCGGAACGGAAGGAAGAGGCACACGGAAACGCATCGTCATCACCCTGTTCCCGCACGGATTTGAGGCGCGCGGGTTCAGGATGCGCTATGCGCCGGAAGAGTGAAGATAGCGTTAGTCAGCCCTCGACGAGCAGTTCGGCTGCAGGCGTATGGCCAAGGAAAGCCGCCGGACTGGCGCTGGCACCATAGGCCCCGGCCATGAAGATCGCGACCAGATCGCCTACCCCTGCACGCGGGAGTGCGACCTTGTCGGCCAGCCGGTCGAGCGGGGTGCAGAGGCAGCCGACGATGCTTGCCTCCTCGACCGCAGGCTCTCCGAAACGCGTGGCGATTGCAGCAGGATAGTTGCGGCGGACGACCGTACCGAAATTGCCGCTGGCGGCGAGTTGGTGATGCAGACCGCCGTCGACCACGAGGAAGACCTCGCCATGGCTCAGCTTGCGATCGACGACGCGCGTCACATAGACGCCGCTTTCGGCGACCAGCCAGCGACCGAGCTCGATCGCGAACCGGCTGTCCGCCAGGATCGTCCGTCGCGCATCAAGCGTTTCGGCAAGCGCGCTGCCGATCGTTTCGACATCCAGCGCTTCGTCGCCCGCGAAATAGGGCACGCCGAAACCGCCGCCGAGATTGACCAGCGGCGGCGACATGCCTGCGGCTTCGGCCAGCTCTGCCGCAAGCGCCACGGTCGCGGCCTGCGCCTCGATGATCGCCTGCGGATCCAGCGCCTGCGATCCAGCGAAAATGTGGAAACCGCGCCAGTCCGCACCGGCAGCGATCAGATTTTTGACCAAAGCGGGCACGCGCTCGGCATCAACGCCGAAGGGCTTGGCGCCACCGCCCATCCGCATTCCCGAGCCGCGCAGGTCGAAATCCGGGTTCACGCGGACGGCAAGTCGCGGCCGCAGCCCGAGCTGATCGGCGACCGCCAGCGCACGATCGGCCTCGCCTTCGGATTCGAGGTTGAGCGTCGCGCCCGCGCGGATCGCCGCCACAAGCTCGCGGTCGCGCTTCCCCGGGCCGGCAAAGGAAATCTCGTGCCCGCCCGATGCAAGCGCGAGCGCCAACTCGCCTTCCGATGCGACGTCGAGCCCGTCGACCATTCCTGCCATCGCCGCCACCAGCGGCGCGAAGGGGTTTGCCTTGATGGCATAATGGATCGAGACCGATGCTGGCAGGGCCGCGCGCAATCGCGCGACATGCGCGCGGACAACCCCAAGGTCATAGACGAAGAAGGGCGTATCGCCGGCTGCGTCTGCCAATGCCGCAACGCTTTGCCCGCCGATCGCGAGAACGCCGTGCTGGCCCCGAAAATCGGGCGGGATCGGCCCCATTGGCTTCATGACGCCAGTTCCTTCCTCAGCCCCGCCCGATCGAGCTTGCCATTGGGATTGCGCGGCAATTCGGCGCGCCAGACGATCTCGCGCGGCTGCATATAGGCCGGCAACTCGCGCTTCAGCCAGCTTTTCAGGGCATCCTCGGCGCTACCGTCTCCCCGAGCGACGAGAAGCACCGCCTGCCCCAGCCGGTCGTCCTTGACGCCGATCGCGACAGCCTCCCCCGTCGCCCCGCTCGCTACCGCCGCGCCCTCGATCTCGGCGGGGCTGATGCGGTTGCCCGACGATTTGATCATCTCGTCATCGCGACCGACGAAACGGATCAGCCCGTCCGCGCCGCGTAGCGCGGTATCGCCCGACCAGACCGCCACCCCACCATAATGCGATACGGATGGCGCCGAACGGAAACGGAGCGCGGTACGTTCGGGATCACGCCAATAACCCTGCGCCACCAATGGCCCTGCATGGACCAGTTCGCCCGACTCATCCGGATCGGCAAGGCTGCCGTCGGCTCGCACGATCATCACTTCGGCAAAGGGAATCGCGTCCCCCACAGAATCGGGATGAGTGTCGATCAAGGCGGGGTCGAGATAGGTCGACCGAAATGCCTCGGTCAGACCGTACATCGCATAGATGTCGGCCGCCGGGAAAGTCGCGCGCAGCGAGCGGACCAGCGGCGGGGTGAGAGCGCCGCCCGAATTGGTCAATCTCTTCAGTCTCGCCGCAGTCTCCGCCGGCCATTCGGCCTCGACAAGCTGGAGCCAGAGCGGAGGCACGCCCGCAAGCGTCGTGATCGCTTCGCGCTCGACCGCGCGGACGACGTCGCGCGGCGCCAGATAGTCCAGCGGGACGGCGCAACCACCCGCCGCCCAGGTGGAAAACAGCTGGTTCTGGCCATAGTCGAAGCTGAGCGGCAGGACGCACAGCACACGATCGGCAGACAACAGTTTCAGATAGGTCGCGACCGAGATCGCGCCGAGCCAGAGATTGGCGTGACTAAGCATCACGCCCTTGGGCAGGCCGGTCGACCCCGAAGTATAGAGGATCGCGGCAAGCGTCGAAGGATCGGCGTCGGATGGCGGCAGGCCTTCCGGCGGCAACGCGATCTCCGTATCGATCGCCAGCGCGCAATCTGCCGGCACATCATCCGGTTCGAGCGTTCCGGCCCGGCCGCCGCCGGTCAGCAGCAGCTTCGCGCCGCTATCGGAAAGAATATGCGCGACCTGCGCGCGCTTGAGCAGCGGATTGATCGGGACATGAATCGCCCCGGCGCGCGGCGCGGCCAACGGCATCAGGCAGGCCTCCATGCTCTTGGGCAGCCAGCCGGCCACGCGGTCCCCGGGTGCTATCCCCTGCCCGCGCAACCACGCCGCAAGCCGCGCGACGCGATCTTCAAGCCCGGCATAGTCGAGCACCAGATCGCGCATCGCCAGCGCCGGTGCGTCGGGGGCGCCCGACAGCGCAATGCGATCGATCGGTGCCGGTTCGGGCATTGTTGTGGGATCCGGGGCTTGCACCCGCGCCTCATCCTCTGCTTAACGTCCAACAGTCGGGAGGAGCGATAGCGCCTTGTTGGTCAAGGGGGAATGTTTCGACGATCTCGACGCCGTCACCAGGGTGGCGCGCGGCACGCTGGATCGTAACGGCCAGCCAGTGCCCTTCGATCGGCTCGGCTGGTTTAGCCGCACATGGAAACTGATCCCGCCGGGAATAGCACCACTGATGATCCGCGCGCGCTCCGACGGCGCGGACGCCTGGCTGTTTCTTGCGCGTGAGCGACGCGACCGTCTGGTGCCGCTCTCGAGCTGGTACACGCTGGCCTTCTCGCCGGTTTATTCCGCGACGCCCGATGCGCTGCTCAAGCGCCGGCTGCTCCGCGCGATCGCGCGACGCCTGCGCGCGCCTGCGCTCGGCATTGCCAGCGTCTCGCTGAGTCCCGTTCCGGAAGAGGAAGCGCAGGCGCTCGCCCGCGCTTTCCGGCGCGGGGGCTGGCTCAGCATCGTCCGCCCGGCGACGGCCAATTGGCGGCTGGATGTGAACGGACGGATCTTCAGCGAATATTGGGGCGCCCGCCCCGGCCAGCTTCGCGCGACCGTCGAGCGCAAGCGCGACGACTTCAGCATCGAGATTTTCGACCATTTCGATCCCGCAGCGTGGCAATCCTATGAGCAGGTCTATGGGGAAAGCTGGAAGCCCGCTGAGGGATCGCCCGCCTTCCTGCGCGAGTTCGCCGAGGAGGAAGGTGCTGCAGGCACGTTGAGGATCGGCATCGCCCGGCTCGGCGAACGGCCCGTGGCCGCGCAGCTGTGGACCGTCGAGAACGGCGTCGCCATCATTCACAAGCTCGCCCATGTCGAGGACGCGCGCGAACATTCGCCAGGTACCGTGCTGAGCGCCGCGATGTTCGAGCGCGCGATCGATGGGGACGGTGTGCAGACTATCGACTTCGGCACGGGCGACGACGCCTACAAGGCCGACTGGATGGAGGAGAAACGCGCCCTTCAGCGCGTCGAACTGTTCAACCTTGCCCGTCCCGCCGCTTGGCCGCGCGCGGCGAAGGCCTGGCTTTCCGCCCTTGTCCGCTGACGCCACGTCGACTAACCGGCGCGTGGAAATGACGGAGAGTATGAGTGACTGACGAGCGTGAACGGATCGAGGCTGGAGTGCGCGGCGCATTGCGCGACGTGCTGGCGCTGTCCGACGCGCGCGCCGACGCGCTGGAACCCGCAACGCCGCTGTTCGGCGCGATGCCAGAACTCGACTCGATGGCTGTCGCGGGGCTGCTTACGGAAATCGAGGACCGGCTGGGCATCATCATTGAGGATGATGAGGTGGACGGCGAAATGCTCGAGAGCTTCGGCGCGCTGGTCGCCTTCGTCACCCGCAAAGTGCTCGCGTGACGCGCTTCGCCGGACCGGATGGGTTCGGCGATCTGGAACTGTCATTCGGCCTCGACCGCCGCGTCCAGGCAATTGTCATACCGCCGCTATTCGACGAGCATAATCGTATGCGGCGGGTAATCGCGCAGGTCATGCGCACGCTCGCCGCGAACGGGATCGGCACGCGCCTCCCGGTGCTCGCCGGGCTGGGCGAGAGCCTGAGCGATCTTGCCGATGTGCGATTAGACGATTGGCGGGCGGCGATCGCGATCCCGCCCGCGCCCAATTTCACCATCGCCTTTCGGGGCGGCGCGCTGATCGACGATGCAGCCGGCGATCTGCCGCATTGGCGACTATCCCCGGTCGCCGGCGCGACGCTGATACGCGATCTTGATCGGGCACAGCTCGTCGGTGGTGGCGTGGATGGCGTCGATGTCCCCTATCTGCTCCGCGCCGGGCATCGATTGAGCCGCAATCTTCATGCCGAACTGATGGCGGCCATAGCGTTGGAATCGGACAAGGTACGGACCGTCCGCGGCGTAGACGATTCGGCACCCGCCCATGCGCATATCGACTTCGCACCGCTCTGGCGGCGCTCGGAGCCGGGTGACGATACCGATCTTACCACGTGGATCGCGCAGGATATAATCGATTGGACAGTATCTTGCGGCATATTTTAAATTTTTTATGTGAAGATGAGAGCTGCGTCGCAACGCTGGACACGGCGCCGGGAGAGACGGGACTGCTCATCGTTTCGGGGGGCAACGAGATTCGCGTTGGCGCGCATGGCGGGATGGCAAGACTGGCCGCACATCTCGCGCTTCGCCGCATCCCGACTTTTCGTTTCGACCGTCGCGGCGTGGGCGACAGCTGCGGCGAGAATGACGGCTATACCGCCAGCGCCGCAGACATCGCCGCCGCAGCGGCCGCTTTCCGCGCCGCTTGCCCGCATGTCACGCGCCTGATCGGCCTCGGCAATTGCGATGCGGCGACCGCGCTTGCGCTCTTCCACGACGAAGCGCGGCTCGACGCTCTCATCCTGACCAATCCTTGGGCTGTCGAAAGTGATAGTGCATTGCCGCCGCCCGGCGCGATCCGACGACATTATGCGCGGCGGCTACGCGACCCGGCGGCTTGGCGGGCCTTTCGGCGTGGGGGGATCGATCTCGGCAAGCTCGCGCGGGGCCTGTCCCGCGCCGCGCGCCCTGCCCCACCGCAGCCATTGGCTATGCAGCTTGCCGCCGCGCTCGCCGACACCCCACCGGCACGCATCATCCTTGCCGAGCGCGACATGACGGCGATGGCCTTCGCTGACCAGTGGCGAAAGCCGCTCTTCGCTGCCGCCCGGGCGCGGATCGACGTCGCGACGATCCCGACGGCCTCGCACGGCTTTGCCGGGCATGGCGACGAAGACCGCCTGTTCGCGATCATTCTGGAAGCGATCGGCGAGCTTTCCGCGTGGGAAAGCCCGCCCATCGATTAACGAGAGGCTATGCCCGTTGTGCGGCTCATCGCCTTGCGCGCCAGAGCGTGCGACCAGACCTGTTCCCCCTTGCCGGAGATCATCAGCACGTCGTCGCTGGCGAGAATCTGGTTGTAGAGTGCCGTGGCTTCGTCAGCCCGGCCCGTACGGCCGTAGATATAGGCCAGATTGAGCAGCACCGACGGCTCATTGGGCTCTTCGGCGCGCTGGGCGATCAGGCGCGCTTCGGCGGCGTTCAGGTCGCCGCGCGCGATCGCATTGAAGCCATAGGTCTGCGCCTGGCTGGGGGCGGTTTGCGCAGCCGCGCCCGTCGCGACGACGGACGCGGCACCGACAAGGGCGAGAACGGTCTTGATCATCATCTCTCTCCTTCTTTGCATAGAGATGATGATTGTGTGACACGAGTGTTACATTACTGCAAACGCTTTCAGATCATTTGCGCCGCACGCCTTTCGCGCGCACATTGGCCGGACGGCCACGCCGCTTGATGACGCGCGGCCCGTTACGCCGGAACCCCGGATTTCCGCCGCCTTCGGGCAGTTCGAAGCGAAGCGCGCCGCTTACAGGATCGGCCTGCGCAAGCCGAAGCTTCAGGCGCTGGCCAAGCGTGAAATGTGTCTCGCTGTCTTCGCCGGTCAGGCTGTGGGTCGCTTCGTCATACCGGAAATATTCCTGGCCGAGCGTCGATGCCGGCACGAGCCCGTCGCCGCCCAGCCCCTCGACCGTCGCGAAAAAGCCGAAAGGCTGGACCCCGGTGATCCGCGTATCGACGATCTCTCCAACCTTGCCCGCCAGATAGGCGGCGACATAACGATCGATCGTGTCGCGCTCCGCCTCCATGGCGCGGCGCTCGAGCTGGCTGATCGATTCGCCGACCTTCTCCATCGATGTCGCCTCGTCTGATGTGAGCGCACCCGCGCCCAGACGATAGGCACCGACGAGCGCGCGGTGGACGAGCAGATCGGCATAGCGGCGGATCGGGCTGGTGAAATGCGCGTAGCTGCCCAGCGCCAACCCGAAATGGCCGGTGTTCGCAGGGGCATAATAGGCCTGCGTCTGGGTGCGCAGGATCTGCTCCATCACCTGTGGACGGAAATCGGCCTCCCCTACCCGCTCGATCACGCGGTTGAACGTTGCAGGACGAATGACCTGGCCCAGTGCGAATTCGACGCCGAAGGTTTCGAGATAATCCTTGAGCGCCACCAGCTTCTCGCGCGCCGGCGGCTCGTGATCGCGGTACATGACCGGTGCCTTCTTCGCCTCGAGCGCCTTCGCGGCCGCGACATTCGCCGCGATCATATAATCCTCGATCAGCTTGTGCGCATCGAGGCGCTCGCGCGGCGCGACAGAAAGGATACGCCCTTTCTCATCAAGCATGATCCGCCGTTCGGGCAGGTCGAGATCGAGCGGCGCGCGATCGGCGCGCGCCTTCGACAAGGCCTGCCAGCATCCCCAGAGTGGGCGCAGCGCGGCCTCGACCAGTTCTGCGGGCACGGGGCTGGGCGCGCCGTCGATCGCGGCCTGCGCATCCTCATAGGCGATATTGGCCGCAAGCCGGACGACCGCGCGCGTGAAGCGCCAGGCCGTCACCTTGCCCTTGTCGGAAATGGTCAGGTGGCAGGCAAGCGCCGCGCGCTCCACGCCTTGCTTCAGCGAACAGATATCGGCGCTCAATTCCTCGGGGAGCATCGGCACGACACGATCGGGAAAATAGACGCTGTTCCCCCGCTTGCGCGCCTCGCGATCAAGCGCCGACCCGGGGCGGACGTAGAAGCTGACGTCGGCGATGACCACAATGGCATGCCAGTCCCCATCCTCCAGCGGCTCGGCCCAGACCGCATCGTCATGGTCGCGGGCATCTGCGGGATCGATCGCGACGATGGGCAAATGGCGCAGATCCTCGCGCTCGTCGCTATCGGCATGCTCCGTCGTCGCGATGGCGCCCAGCGACTGGCGCGCGACTTTCTTCGCCTCATCGATCGCGGCCTCCGGGAAGACATCGGGGATGCCGAGCTTGTGGATGGCAATCAGCGAGAAGCTGCGCGGCTCGAAGGGGTCGCCTAAACGCTCGGTGACGCGCGCGGTGATCCGCGGCGGCCGCCCCGTCTTCTCTGCAAGCACGAGATCGCCAGCTTTCGCCTCGCCCGCATCGGAGACCGGAAAATCCCGCCGCTCCTTCTTCTCGACGCCCTGCAGCCAGAGCTTGCCCCCCTCTTCGCGCAGCACGCCGAGCATCAGCTCGCTGCCGCGCACCAGCTTCTTCATCGGGTGGGCGATCCAGCCGCGTCCCGCTTCCTCGGTACGCGCAAGGATGCGATCGCCGGGGCCGAGCGCGCCCTTGCGCGACTTCTCCTTCACGCGCAGGCGCGGCTCGGGGCCTTCGGCTTCCCAGCGCTCGGGCACCGCCCAGGCCTGGCCATCCTCGTCGACATCGGTAACCCGCAGCACTGTGACCTTTGGGATGCCGCCCATTTTGTGGAACGAGCGCCCCGGTGCGCTGTCGATCAGCCCTTCGTCAGCCATATCCTTCAACAGCGCCTTGAGCGCGATCTTCTCCGCCCCGTGCAGCCCGAAGGCGCGCGCGATCTCGCGCTTGCCCGCCGGGGTATCGGACTCAGTGATGAAACGGATGATCTGCTCGCGCGAAGGCAGGCCGGCGGGTTTCGGTTTTCTCATCGGCGGAGTCTAGGGGCTGGCGGCGGATCGCGCCATGGTTGTTGGCGTGATCCAATGTCGCGTAAGTTCGGAGGATCGGTCCTTGCGGGATTGGATGGACTTGGAGCCGCTTTTCGAAATCGCGTTCGATTCCCTCGTCATCCACTGGCGCGGGCCTTCGCCCTTCTTTTTCGCGATCGTGCCGGACGAGCATGTCGGACAGGTCCGCGATGCGGCGCGGGACGCGAGCTACGGATGGGGTGTGGTGCCGGTCGAGGTGGAGATTGGCGATGTCAGCTTCACCACTTCGCTTTTCCCGCGCGACGGCGGCTATCTTCTACCGCTGAAGGACAAGGTTCGCCGCGCAGTCGACGTCGCACTTGGGGATATGCTCCATGTTGTAATGCGCGTTCGGGCGCGAAAAATGTGACAGCGATGTCAGCGGACTGGCGCCGCGCGCCAATTGCCTCTAGCCAAGGCGCGTGACCTACGACCTTCTGATCATCGGCGGCGGGATCAACGGCGCCGCCATCGCGCGCGAAGCCGTGCTCAATGGCCTGTCAGTGCTGCTCGTCGAGAAGGATGATCTGGCTTCGGCCACCTCGTCCTCGTCGACCAAGCTGATCCATGGCGGTCTGCGCTACCTTGAATATTATGACTTCAAGCTGGTGCGCGAAGCGCTGATCGAGCGTGAGCGGCTGTTGAAAGCCGCGCCGCACCTGATCCATCCCCTCACCTTCATATTGCCGCACGAGAATACACTGCGTCCCTGGCTGATGGTCCGCGCCGGGCTGTTCCTCTACGATCATCTCGGCGGCCGCATGTCGCTGGCGAAGTCGCGCGGACTGCGGGCAAACGACACGCTCTACCGGGCGCCGCTCAAAGGGCGCGGCAAGGGCTTCGTCTATTCGGACGCGTGGGTCGACGATTCGCGCCTCGTCATCCTCAATGCGCGCGACGCAGCGGACAATGGCGCGGAGATCGTGACGCGCACCGCCGTCACCGCCGCCGAGCGCGGCCCCCAGGGGTGGCGCGCAACGTTGAGCGACGGCCGTACCGTCCAGGCGCGGATGATCGTCAACGCCACGGGGCCATGGGTGCCCGAGGTCAACAGGCTGCTCGGCGCGCATGCCAGTGCCGGCGCGCGGCTGATCAAGGGCAGTCATATCATCACGCACAAGCTGTTCGAGGGCGACCAGGCCTATATCCTCCAGCAGCCCGACCGACGTATCGTCTTCGCCATTCCCTATCGCGAACATTTCACGCTGATCGGCACCACCGACATCCCGGTCGAGCGGCCGCAGGATGCGGTGATCGACGAGACCGAGATCGATTATCTGCTGCAGTCCGTGAACAGCCACTTCACCCGGCAGGCGAGCCATGCCGATATCGTCTCAAGCTATTCCGGCGTCCGGTCGCTCTATGACGACGGCGCGAGCGAGGCGCGGCAGGTGACGCGCGACTACGTGCTCGAGCTCGAGGAGAGCGCCGCGCCGCTGCTCGGCATATTCGGCGGCAAGATCACCACCGCGCGTCAGCTGGGCGAGGATGCGCTGGCCAAGATCGGCCCGGCGCTGGGTAGATCGGTGGCGCCGGTCACACGCGCGCGCATCTTCCCCGGCGGCGAGATCGCGCATTTCGGCGATTTCGTCGCCAAGGTGCAGGCGCGCTGGCCTTTCCTGGGGGCCGCGCGCGCGCTGCGCATGGCCCGCGCCTATGGCACGATGCTGGAAGCGATGATCGGCGACGTGCGCTATGCCGAAGGGCTGGGCGAGGATTTCGGCGGCGGGCTGACCGAACGCGAAGTCGCATGGCTCGTCGCGCGCGAATGGGCAGTCACCGCCGAGGATATTCTCTGGCGGCGCACTCGCCTCGGGCTGGAAACCGGCCCGGAGACGGCAGCGCGCCTCCAGGCCTGGCTCGATCAGTAAGCGCGGGCGACGAGAACGCGCTCGACTGCCGGCGCGCCCGTAAAGATGCAGGCGCCGTCGGCCACCGCCGCGTCGCGCGGAGTATTGCGCAGCGTCAGCTTCAAGCCCTTCAACGTCTCGACCACCTTGTCGAGCGCCGCGCCGGTCGGCTTGGACCATTGCACCTCGACCCAGCCGGGGTAGCGATTGCCCTCGGCGAAATGATCGGCGAGCGCGGCCATGTCGATCACGTCGCGGCGGATATTGGCGTCCATCCGCGCTTTGGCTTCGGCGAACAGCGCCTTCTCGATCGCGGCCAGCGTTTTCGCCGCGCCATCGACAAAGGCGTTGCGCGTGACGATCGCGCTGTCGAGCTTGCCGTCCTCGCGATAGAGGCGATCGCGGCGGATGACCGAGACGTTGCCGCCGGCCATGTCGCGCCCGCCCACTTCGACGACGATCGGCGCGCCCTTCTTGACCCAGCCCCAGCGCTTGGTCGCGGCCTTGGTCGCCTTCAGGTCGAGGAGGGCGCGGATCGGCTCGCCGAACGCCTGCAGGGCGGTGAGCGCTTCCTTCACCTCGCGGCAATAGGCGATCAGCGCCTCGTCCTCGTCATTGTCGCGCAGCATCGGCACGATGACGACCTGCCAGGGCGCGACCTGCGGCGGCACGCGCAGCCCGTCATCATCGCCATGCACCATGATCAGTCCGCCGACCATACGCGTCGACATGCCCCAGCTGATCGTATGCGCCGGTTCGAACTGACCTTCCTGGTTCTGGAAGCGGATATTCTGCGCCTCGGCGAAATGGGTGCCGAGATAGTGCGACGTGCCCGCCTGCAGCGCCTTGCCGTCCTGCATCATCGCCTCGATCGACCAGGTCTCGACCGCGCCGGGGAAGCGCTCATTCTCCGGCTTTTCGCCTGCGACCACGGGCATCGCCACGCAATCCTCTGCAAAGCTGCGATAGAGTTCCAGTCCCTTTGCGGTTTCGATCCTTGCCTGTTCGCCGGTCGCGTAGGCGGCGTGGCCTTCCTGCCACAGGAATTCGGCGGTACGCAGGAACATGCGCGTACGCATTTCCCAGCGCACGACGTTCGCCCACTGGTTGATCTGCACCGGCAGGTCGCGCCACGACTGGATCCAGCGCGAGAAGCCCGCGCCGATCACCGTCTCGCTCGTCGGGCGGACGATCAGCGGCTCCTCTAGCTTGGCGGCGGGATCTGGGACGAGCCCGCCCTTGCCGTCGGGGATCAGCCGGTGATGCGTGACGACCGCCATTTCCTTGGCGAAGCCCTCGACATGCTCGGCTTCCTTCTCGAAATAGGAAAGCGGGATGAAGAGCGGGAAATAGGTATTGTCATAGCCGAGGTTACGGATGCGCGCGTCAAGCAGGCGCTGGATCCGTTCCCAGATGCCATAGCCCCACGGCAGCATGACCATGCAGCCGCGCACCCCCGAATCCTCTGCCATGTCGGCTTCGGCGATGACCGCCTGGTACCAGGCGGCGAAATCCTGTTCGCGGGTGACGGAAAGCGCGTGTTTCAATGCTCGAACCTCAATCAATCCTGTGCCGCCCGCCAAAGCGGCAATGGCGGGGAAGGTTCAAGCGAAAAGTGACGGCGTGGCTTCGGCATGTTCGCCATTGCGAGCGCAGCGAAGCAATCCAGAACAATGTCGGGCCTCAGACTGGATTGCTTCGCTGCGCTCGCAATGACGGGGCAGGTTTGAGCGAAAGCGGGCTATGGCTTGCCCGCCTCGCCCCCCAGCATGCGGATGATGCCTGAGAAATCGAGCCCGCCATGCCCGGCATTGGCGAAAGCCTGATAGAGCGCCAGCGCGTTGGCCCCCATGGGCACGCTCGCGTCGGCGCCGCTCGCCGCCTCCACGGCCAGCTTCAGATCCTTGAGCATCAGCGCGCTCGCGAAACCACCATGATAATCGCGATCAGCAGGGCTTTCCGGGCCAACCCCGGGAACCGGGCAATAGCTGGTCATCGACCAGCTCTGCCCCGAGGCCCTGGACGAGATGTCGAAGAAGGTCTGCGCATCGAGGCCCAGCTTCTGCGCCAGCAGAAAAGCTTCGCAGGTCGCGACCATCGTCGCACCAAGGAGCATGTTGTTGGCGATCTTCGCCGCCTGCCCTGCACCGGGGCCGCCGGCATGGATCACTGCCTTGCCCATCAGCGCGAGGATCGGCTCGGCACGGCGGAAGGCCTCGGCCGAGCCGCCGACCATGAAGGTCAGCGTTCCGCCATTGGCTGCCGCAATACCGCCAGAAACAGGGGCATCGACCGCAGCATAGCCTTTTGCCTCCGCCTCAGTGGCAACCTTGCGCGCGGTCGCCACGTCGATCGTCGAGCAATCGATCAGCAAGGTGCCGGGGGTCGCGGTGCCGACGAGGGATTCCGCATAGACCTGCGCGACGTGCTTGCCGGCGGGAAGCATGGTGACGATCGCCTCAGCGCCCTCGGCCGCCGCGCGCGCGCTTTCGACCGGCAGGCAACCCGCCTGCTTCGCGCGATCGAGCGCCTCGGCCGAAAGATCGAAGGCGCGCACGTCATGCCCGCCCTTCGCCAGATTGGCAGCCATGCCGCCGCCCATATTGCCCAGCCCGATGAAGCCGATGCGCGCCATGTCAGATCCTCTCAATCGCTTATTTTCCGGTCCAGTTACCCGGACGCTTCTCGATGAAGGCAGCCATGCCTTCCTTCTGATCGGCGGTGGAGAACAAGGCGTGGAACAGCCGGCGCTCGAAAAGGATGCCCTGCTGAAGCGTCGTCTCGAACGCCGTGTTGACCATTTCCTTGTTCGCCTTGACCGCAAGCGGCGGCATGCCGGCAATCGCCGTCGCGGTCTTGACCGCTTCCTCGACCAGATCGGCAGCGGGGATGATGCGCGAAACCAGCCCGGCGCGCTCGGCCTCGACCGCGTCCATCATCCGGCCGGTCAGGCACATTTCCATCGCCTTGGCCTTGCCGACCGCGCGCGTCAGCCGCTGCGACCCGCCCATGCCGGGGGAAACGCCGAGCTTGATCTCGGGCTGGCCGAACTTTGCGGTATCCGCCGCGAGGATGAAATCGCACATCATCGCCAGCTCGCAGCCGCCGCCAAGCGCATAGCCCGCCACCGCCGCGATCACCGGCTTGCGCGTCGCCGTGACGCGATCATAGCCCGCGAAGAAATTGACGCCGAACATGTCGGCGAAACCCTGATCGGACATTTCCTTGATGTCCGCACCGGCGGCAAACGCCTTTTCGCTGCCGGTGATGACCGCGCAGCCCTGCGTCTCGTCCGCATCGAAGGCGCCGAGCGCGGCGATCAGTTCGCCCAGCACCACCGAGTTCAGCGCGTTGAGCGCCTGCGGACGGTTGAGCGCGATCAGCGTGACCGGGCCGCGCTGTTCGACCAGAAGCGTTTCGTAACTCGCCATGTCGGTATCTCCTTGGGTTCAGGCGCGGGCAGTCAGGCTGGCGTCCATGCTTCCCCGGCAGGCAGCGGCGCGAATATCTCGTCGATCAGCGTATCGCTGACAGCTTCGGGCGTCGCCGGATTCCATTTGGGCGCATTGTCCTTGTCGATGATCACCGCACGCACGCCTTCGATGAAGTCGTGCCGCATCACGACGCGGCTGCCCACCGCATATTCCTGCGCCATCTCGTCGGCGAAGCTCTTCATCGCGGCGCCTTCCGCGAGCAGACGGAGCGCGACCTTCATCGTCTGGGGCGATTTGGTGTCGAGCGTCGCCAGCTCCTTCACCGCCCAGTCCGAACCGTCGGCACGGAGCGCGGCATAGATGTCCTCCAGCCGGTCCGAAGCGAAAAGCTCTGCGATGGCGTCGAGATTATCCTCGATCCGCGCCGCCGGCGGCTCTTCCGAAAAAGCTTCGAGAATGGCTTCGACGGCAGAAGGATCGGCGACGATCTTCGCCTTCACCTCGTCGAGCGACGCGGCGGGGATATAGTGGGTCGCAATGCCGAGATAGAGGCACTCCGCCCCGTCAAGCCGCGCACCGGTAAGCGCAAGGAACTGCCCCACGCGCCCGGGCAGGCGCGACAGATACCAGCCGCCGCCGACATCGGGGAAAAGGCCGATCCCCGTTTCGGGCATGGCGAACTTGCTATTCTCGGTCGCCACGCGGAAGCGACAGGGCAGCGATATGCCGACACCCCCGCCCATGGTGATCCCGTCCATGAAGGCGACCGTCGGCTTGGCGTATGTGAATAGCCGGTTGTTGAGGCGATATTCGGTGTGGAAGAAGGCGCGTGCCTCCACACCGTCCTTCGCGCCGCTCTCGGCCAGCATCCGGATGTCGCCGCCGGCGCAGAAGCCCCTGCCCTCGGCATGATCGATGATCAGCAGATCGATCGCGGGATCGTTCCGCCACGCTTCCAGCGCCGCCAACATCGCCTCGCACATCGACAGGTTGAGCGCGTGGATGGCCTTGGGGCGATTGAGCCGGATACGGCCAGCCTTGCCCTCGATACCGGTCAGCAAATCGCTCATTGGCGCGTCAGCTCCCGCCCGACGATCATCCGCATCACCTGATTGGTGCCCTCGAGGATCGAATGGACGCGCAGGTCGCGCCAGAAGCGCTCGACCGGATAGTCGCGCAGATAGCCGTAGCCGCCGTGGAGCTGAAGCGCGCGATCCACGATAGAGCTGCCATTATCGGTCGCCAGCCGCTTCGCCATCGCCGAGAAGCGCGACTTGTCGGGCGCGTTGGCATTGACCTTGGCCGCCGCGAGATAAAGCAACGCTCGCGCCGCCTCCAGATCGGTCGCCATGTCCGCGAGCGTGAACTGCGTATTCTGGAATTCAGCGACAGGCTGGCCGAATTGCTGACGTTCCTTGGTATATTTCACGGCTTCGTCAAGGCAGCGCTGCGCGCCCCCCAGCGAACAGGCGCCGATATTGAGCCGCCCGCCATCGAGCCCGGCCATCGCGAAGCGGAATCCGTCGCCTTCCACACCAACGCGGTTCTCTACCGGCACGCGGCAATCCTCGAAGATCACCTGCGCGGTCGGCGACGCGTTCCATCCCAGCTTCTTCTCGGGCGCGCCGAACGACAGGCCGGGCGTATCTTTCTCGATAACCAGGCAGGAAATGCCCTTCGATTTTTCCTCGCCGGTGCGCACCATGCAGACGTAAATGTCGTTGTAGCCTGCGCCCGAGATGAACTGCTTGGTGCCATTGAGCACATAATGATCGCCGTCGCGGCGTGCGCTCGTCTTGAGCGCGGCGGCATCCGAGCCCGATCCCGGCTCGGTCAGGCAATAGCTGGCGATCTTCTCCATGCTGACGAGATCGGGAAGGAAGCGATCCTTGATCGCCTGATCGCCGAAACGATCGATCATCCAGGTCGCCATATTGTGGATCGAAATATAAGCGCTGGTCGCGGGGCAGCCATAGGCCATCGCCTCCATGATCAGCGCCGCTTCCAGCCGGCCCAGCCCGATCCCGCCCGATTCCTCGGCGACGTAGATGGCGCCGAACCCCAGCTCGCCCGCCGCCTTCCACACATCGACCGGGTAATGGTGTTTCTCATCCCATTCGGCGGCGAAGGGCGTGATGCGATCGGCGGTGAAGCGGCGTGCAAGCTCCTGAATCTCGCGCTGGTCGTCGGTCAGGTCGAACTGGTTGGTCATTGTCTGTCCCGGCTTGAGTCGAACGTCCCTATCACCCCATCGTCGGAATGACGAAGGCGTTGCCGCCATCGGCGCTGCCGTCGGGCCAGCGCTGGGTCACGGTCTTGGTCTTGGTCCAGAAGCGGACGCCCTCCATGCCGTGCTGGTTGATGTCGCCGAAGGCCGACCGCTTCCAGCCGCCGAAGCTGTGGTAGGCGACGGGCACCGGGATCGGCACGTTGATGCCGACCATCCCGACATTGACGCGCGCGGCGAACTCGCGTGCGGCATGGCCGTTGCGCGTGAAGATCGCGACGCCGTTGCCATATTGATGGTCGCTCGGCAGCTTGAGCGCCGTCTCGAAATCGGGCGCACGGACGATCTGGAGGACAGGCCCGAAAATCTCTTCCTTATAGGCCTGCATGTCGGGCGTTACGCGATCGAAGAGCGACGGGCCGATGAAGAAGCCCTGCTCATGCCCTTGCAGCTTCAATCCGCGCCCATCGACGACCAGTTCCGCGCCTTCGTCGACGCCGGTCTGGATCCAGTTCTCGACGCGCGCCTTGTGCGCCGCGTTGACCACCGGGCCATAATGCGCCTCGGCATCGGTCGAGACGCCGACCCGCAGCGTCTCGATCGCGGAGATCAGCTTGGCGCGAAGCGCGTCGGCCGTCTTCTCGCCCACCGGCACCACGACGGGTAGCGCCATGCAGCGCTCGCCCGCCGATCCGAAGGCAGCACCCGACAGATCGTTCACCACCTGATCGAGATCGGCGTCGGGCATGACGATACCGTGATTCTTGGCGCCGCCCATCGCCTGCACGCGCTTGCCCGCGTCGACGCCGCGCCGATAGACATAGTGCGCAATGTCCGACGATCCGACAAAGCTCACCGCGCTGATCGCAGGATGATCGAGGATCGCATCGACCATCTCCTTGTCGCCATGGACGACCTGCAGGATACCCTCGGGCAGGCCGGCTTCGCGAAAAAGCTCGGCGAGGCGGACGGGAACCGAAGGATCGCGCTCCGAGGGTTTCAGGATGAAGGCATTGCCGCAGGCGATCGCGACGCCCGACATCCAGAGCGGGATCATCGCCGGAAAGTTGAACGGGGTGATGCCTGCGCCGATACCCAGCGGCTGACGCATAGAGTAGACGTCGATTCCGGGGCCGGCACCCTGCGTATATTCGCCCTTCAGGGCATGGGGGATGCCGCAGGCGAACTCGATGACCTCAAGCCCGCGCTGGATATCGCCCTTTGCGTCGGCAACGACCTTGCCATGTTCGGAGGCCAGCAGCCGCGCGAGGCTTTCCATATTGGCCTCGACCAGTTCCTTGAAGCGGAACATTACGCGGGCGCGGCGCTGCGGATTGGTGGCGGCCCATGCCGGCTGCGCGGCCTGCGCGGCGGCCACCGCCCTGTCGAGCAGCGCCTTGTCGCCCAGCGGCACGCGCGCCTGCACCTGTCCGCTATTGGGGTCGAACACGTCGCCGAAACGCGTCGCGCCGCCAGCCCCGCCCACGACGAAATGGTCGATATCGCGCATCTTCAGGCTCCTGCTGCAAATTTGTTTGGGCGATCCATATCAACCCCAAAATCGCAGACAAGCACGCATTATCGCATTTACCTGCTGCATTATCGCAGCAATAAGCGCGCATCATGAACTGGGACGATCTGCGCATCTTCCTCGCCGTGGCGCGTGCGGGCACATTGAGCGCGGCGGGCCAGCGGCTGGGTATCGACGCGACCACGGTGGCGCGGCGCGTCGCCCGGCTCGAAGCGCGTCTTGGGCGCACGCTGTTCGAGCTGACCCCCGCCGGGCATGCATTGACCCCACGCGGGGCGGAGCTGCTTGCCCATGCCGAGGCGATGGAAAGCGCCGCGCTCGCGCTCAGCGCCAGCGACGAGGACGGCGGGCATCCCGGCGGCACCATCCGGGTCAGCGTGTCGGAAGGGTTCGGCGGATCGATCATCGCGCCCCACCTCGCGCGCTTCGCTGCCGCCAACCCGGATCTTGCGGTCGAGCTCGTCGCCTCCACCGGCTTCCTCAATCCGTCTCGGCGTGAGGCCGATGTCGCGATCATGCTCGCACGCCCCAAGGCCGGCCCACTGCTGGTCCGCAAGATGACCGACTATCGGCTCGGGCTCTATGCCGCGCGCAACGCGGTGCCGGAAGGCATTGCCCGCATCGCCGATCTCGCCCGGCAGCGGCTCGTGGGCTATGTGCCCGACCTCATCTATTCGCCTGAGCTGCGCTATCTGGAGGATGTCGGCGACGGGCTGGCGGCATCGATCGCAAGCACTAGCGTCGCTGCACAGGCGACGATGATCGCAAGCGGGGCGGGCGTGGGCATCATCCCCTGCTTCATCGGCGACGCCGATCCGCGGCTGATGCGCCTGCTCGCCGACCGGATCGATATTCGCCGCACCTTCTGGCTGGTCGTCCACCGCGACCTGCGCGGCGTATCGCGCGTGGCGCGCTTCGTCGACTGGCTCGACGCGCTGGTGGCCGAGCTGCGTCCGCTGATCGAGGGGAGCGCGGGATGAGCGCGCATCAGGACCGCCGCCTGCTGGCGATCGGCGCGCGGCTCGCCTCGGTCATCTGCCTGTCGCTGATGTTCGCGCTGGTGAAACTCGTCGGCGCGCGCGGGGTCAATCTGGTCGAAAGCCTTTTCTATCGACAGGCGCTCGCCATTCCGCTCGTTCTCGGCTGGATCGCGGCCGGACCGGGCTTCGGCTCGCTCGCGACCAAGCGCTTCGGCGCGCACGTCTGGCGCTCGGCTGTCGGCATGACCGGCATGGCGCTCAACTTCACGACCTATATCTTGCTGCCGCTCGCCGAAGCGACGACGATCCTGTTCTCGGTCCCGATCTTCGCGACCATCCTGTCGGCACTGGTGCTGCGCGAGCCGACAGGATGGCATCGCTGGGGGGCAGTGGTCGTCGGCTTCATCGGCGTCGTCATCGTCGCGCAGCCCGGCGGGCATTATGCGGCGCCGCTGGGCGTGCTCGTCGGCATTACCGCTGCGGTCGTCGTCGCGGCGGTCAGCATCACGCTCCGTCAGATCGGCAAGACCGAAAGCGCGACAACGACGGTCTTCTGGTTCACCATCCTGTCGAGCGCGCCGCTGGGCGTAGCGATGTTCCATTTCGGGCGCTGGCACGATCCGGCGACCATGGCCATGCTGGTGGCGCTCGGGCTGCTCGGCGGCATCGCGCAGCTCATGTTGACCGTCTCGCTGCGGCTTGCCCCTGTCTCGGTCGTGCTGCCAATGGACTATTCGAACCTGCTTTGGGCAACGCTGCTCGGCCACGCGCTGTTCGGCACCTTCCCGACGGCAGCGACATGGATCGGGGCGCCGATCATCGGCGCGAGCGGCCTCTACATCGTCTATCGCGAGCATCGGTTGCACCGCGAGCGCACCGCCGTCGCGAGCGCTGGAGATTAGGCCTCCGCGTCCGCCTTGCCTGGCACGATCGCGAGCACGATCCACGTGATGCCCGAGAACATCACGCAGAGGATAAGCGTCAATTCGGGGCTCCATCCGATATCGCGGGCGCGCTTGGCGACGAGGTTGAGCGTGCCGAAGATCACCAGCAGCGAGATCGCGATGATGATGGTGAATGCCGTCAGACCCAGCGCAGGGAGGATCGGGCCGGTGGCGGTCAGCGTCCGATAAGGATCGAGGCGTTCAAATACGCCAGCGAACAGCCCGAACATCAGCCCTACCGCTATGAGCGCAGCATCGAGGAGCAGCGTGAGGCCGATGAAGCGCAGCCGCCCGATCCGTCCCGACGAGAAGCTACCGAACATGTCCGTCAACACTATGCGTCCCCCTTCCCCCTATTTGCGCCCGAACAGCTTCTCTATGTCGCCATGCGCCAGTTTTACCCAGGTCGGACGGCCGTGGTTGCACTGGCCGCTATGCGGCGTGACTTCCATCTCGCGGAGCAGCGCATTCATTTCGGTGACCGAGAGCACACGCCCTGCACGCACCGACCCGTGGCAGGCCATCGTCGCGGCGACCAGATCAAGACGCTCCTTGAGCGACAGCGCCTGATCGAACGCGGTGAGTTCATCGGCAAGATCGGTGACGAGGCCTTTGATGTCGCCCGCGCCCAGCATTGCCGGCGTCGCGCGCACCAGCATCGCCGAAGGACCGAAGCGTTCGAGTTCGAGCCCGAGGTCGGACAGCTCGGCGATGCGTGCCTCGAGCCGGTCGCACGCCGGCTCGTCGAGCTCGACGACTTCGGGGAGGAGCAGCGCCTGCCGCGCGACGCCGCCATTGGCAGTCGCCTTGCGCATCCGTTCGAGCACCAGCCGTTCGTGCGCGGCATGTTGATCGACGATGACCAGACCATCCTCCGCCTCTGCGACGATATAAGTCTTGGCGACCTGTCCGCGCGCGACGCCGAGGGGATAGGAAACGGGTTCAGGCGGCTGCGCATAAGCCGGCTCGCTGCGCGCCATCGGCGGCGCGGAGAAGCCTGCCGTGCGATCCCAGACGGCATGCTGCGTTTGCTGGCGCGGCATCGGCGCCCAATCGGGCGCGAGCGGCTCGGCCTGCCAGGCTCCAAGCGCAGCAGCCGCAGGTCGCTGGACGCTGCGATGGCCCGCCGCATCGAGCGCGTGACGCAGCCCGCTGACGATCATGCCCCGAATGAGGCCGGGATCGCGGAAGCGGACTTCGGTCTTGGCGGGGTGGACGTTCACGTCGACGGCGTCGGTGGGCACGTCGAGGAACAACGCGACTACCGGATGCCGGTCGCGCGCCAGCACGTCGGCATAGGCGCCGCGCACGCTGCCGACGAGCAGCCGGTCCTTCACCGGACGGCCATTGACGAAGAGATATTGATGATCCGCGACGCCGCGATTGAAGGTCGGCAGACCGGCAACGCCGCCAAGCCGGACGCCTTCGCGCAGCAGATCGACTGCGACGCTGTTGTCGGCGAGCGCGCGATCGGTGAGCGCCGCGACCCGGGTCGGGCGGTCCTCGCCCGGCGGGACCGAGAAGGCAGTACGTCCGTCATGCTCGACCGAGAAACCGATTTCGGGTCGCGCCATGGCGAGCCGGCGCATCACGTCGAGGCAAGCTGCATATTCGGAACGGGCCGAGCGCATGAACTTGCGGCGCGCCGGCACCTTCTCGAACAACGCCTCGACGCGGACGCGCGTGCCCGGCGGAAGCGCTGCCGGCCCCTCGCCCACCAGTTCGCCATTATCGACGATGCGGCTCCATCCGTCGGCGCCGCGCACGCGCGATTCGAGGGCAAGGCGCGCGACGCTCGCGATCGAGGGCAGCGCCTCGCCCCGGAAACCAAGGGTCGTGACCGCTTCGATCGCGTCGTCGGGCAGCTTCGACGTGGCGTGACGTTCGAGCGCGAGAGCCATGTCTGCGGGCGTCATGCCGCAGCCGTCATCGGTCACTTCGACGAGATCGGTGCCGCCCGAAACGAGCTTCACGGCAATGCGAGTCGCGCCCGCATCGATGGCGTTCTCAACCAGTTCCTTAAGCGCGCTGGCCGGCCTTTCGACCACTTCACCGGCGGCTATGCGATTGACGAGATGTGAAGGCAGGCGGCGTATTGACATGGGCTGGTGTCTAGCCCAAGCGGCCTCATCCCGCATCCCGGCGTTTACCTAAATTTTTTGGCGCGGCGCCGGACGGGGGCGACGGGACGGGCAAGGCCGCGAGAGTGGTCAGGGCGAGACACAGACAGGACGTAAATGGCTTTCACCCGCTTTTTCAAGTTCATGTCCCACGACATGGCGATCGACCTCGGCACGGCTAACACGGTCGTCTATGTGCGCGGGCGCGGCATCGTGCTCAACGAGCCGTCGGTCGTCGCGATCGAGACGATAAACGGCATCCGCAAGGTGAAGGCCGTCGGCGACGACGCCAAGCTGATGATGGGCAAGACCCCTGATTCGATCCAGGCGATCCGCCCCTTGCGCGACGGCGTAATCGCAGACATCGACGTCGCCGAGGAAATGATCAAGGAATTCATCCGCAAGGTGCATGGCGGCCGCAAGTCGACCTTCATGCGCTGGCCGGAGATCGTGATCTGCGTGCCTTCGGGCTCCACCACGGTCGAGCGCCGCGCAATCCGCGACGCCGCTTCCAACGCCGGCGCCAGCCAGGTATTCCTGATAGAGGAGCCGATGGCGGCCGCGATCGGCGCCGACATGCCGGTGACCGAACCGATCGGCTCGATGGTTGTCGACATCGGCGGCGGCACCACCGAAGTCGCGGTGCTCTCGCTCCGCGGCCTCGCCTACACCACTTCGGTCCGCGTCGGCGGCGACAAGATGGACGAAGCCATCGTCTCCTATGTCCGCCGCAACCATAACCTGCTGATCGGCGAAGCCACGGCCGAACGTATCAAGAAGGAAGTCGGCATCGCCAAGCCGCCCGCCGACGGCGTTGGCCTGACCATCCAGATCAAGGGCCGCGACCTCGTCAACGGCGTCCCCAAGGAAATCGAGATCAACCAGGGCCAGATCGCCGAGGCGCTCAGCGAGCCGGTGGGCACGATCATCGAGGGCGTCCGCATCGCGCTGGAGAATACCGCGCCGGAGCTCGCCGCCGACATCGTAGATCAGGGCATCGTCATCACCGGGGGCGGCGCGCTGCTCCAGGGCCTCGACGAAGTGCTGCGCGACGAGACTGGCCTGCCCGTCACCGTCGCCGACGATCCGCTGACTTGCGTTGCGCTCGGTACCGGGCGCGCGCTCGAGGATCCGGTCTATCGCGGCGTCCTGCAAAGCGCGTGAGGGCGCGCGTGCCTGCCTTCTCCGACCGCTCATCCCCGCGCCGGCCGGTTCGCGACGATCGCGTCCGGCCCGCGCGGGCGTGATCGCGCGCTAGGGAGACGGCAATGGCGCCGCCCAGCAACCGGCGGCCGGGTTATTCGCGCA
Source organism: Sphingomonas sp. EU05-FHT14C10 (assembly GCF_058790595.1). Taxonomy (NCBI): domain Bacteria; kingdom Pseudomonadati; phylum Pseudomonadota; class Alphaproteobacteria; order Sphingomonadales; family Sphingomonadaceae; genus Sphingomonas; species Sphingomonas sp. EU05-FHT14C10. The sequence continues at coordinate 49,892 of NZ_JBYTEN010000018.1, forward strand.
AGGCCCAGTACGGCCTGTTCATCGGCTATGTCGCGACGGTCGCGGGGGCTGTCTTCGCGCTGTTGCTGATCGCCGCCGCGATCTTCGACCCGACCGGCTTCGGCGCAATCCGCGCCATGATGAGCGACCTGACCGCGCCGATCTCCGGCATCGGGCGCAGCGCCGCGCGTGGCGGCGAGCGCGTGGTCGACGAGGTCGCCGCCTATATCAGCGCCGGCTCCAAGAATCGCGCCCTCACCGCCGAGCTTGAGCAGCACCGGATCGAGCTGGCCCGCGCGCGCGCGATCGAGGCGGAGAATATCCGCCTGAAGGCCGTGCTGCGCGTCACCGACAAGACGCCCGAACGTGTCGCGATCGCGCGCCTCGTCAGTTCCTCGCTGACCAGCAGCCGGCGCTTCGCGGTCATGGATGCGGGCTATGCCGACGGGGTGCGCACCGGAATGCCGGTGCGCGCCGCCGCAGGGCTGATCGGGCGCGTGGTCGCTGTTGGCCATATGACCGCGCAGATCGCCCTGCTCACTGACGGCGGAACAGTCGTGCCCGTCCGCCGCGCCAAGGACGGGCTGCCCGCGATCGCTACCGGCAGCGGCGAAGGCGCGATCGACCTGCGCGCGCTCGGCGCCGGCGACAATCCCTTCAAGGCCGGCGACGTGTTCGTCACTTCGGGAGTCGGCGGCGTCTACGCGCCCGACATTCCCGTCGCCGTCGTCGTCCGCGTCGCAGGCGACCAGACCGTCGCACGCCCGCTCGCCGACCCTGCCCAAACCGATTTCGCGATCATAGAGCCGCTGTTCCAGCCGGCGATCGAAAAGCCGCTGGCGCCACCGCCAGCCCCCCCGGCCCGCCAATGACGCGCCTTGTCGGCATGGAAACGAGCCAGCTGACGCTGAGCCTGCGTGCGCGCGCCGTGCCGATCGCGTCGACGATGGCCGCCGCCTTCGCCAGCCTCCTCCCGCTCGTGGCGCAGGCGCCGATCCTGCCACCGCTCAGCTTCCTCGTCCTGCTCGCCTGGCGCCTGCTCCGCCCCGAATTCTGGCGCATCTGGGCGCCGCTTCCGCTGGGACTGTGGGACGACCTGTTCAGCGGCCAGCCGCTAGGCAGTGCGATGCTCAGCTGGACGCTGGCCTTCCTGATCATCGAGACCATCGACAAGCGGCTGCGCTGGCGCGATTACTGGCAGGACTGGCTGGTCGCCGCCGGGATCATCAGCTTCGTGATCGTCGCGAACTTCATGATCGCCGTCATGACCGGTGGTGGAGGTCCCGTTCGCGTCGTCGTGCCACAGATCATTGCTTCGATCCTGCTTTTCCCCCTCGTCGTCCGCTTTTGCGCGGCGCTTGATCGATGGCGGCTGCTGCGATGAAGCTGTTTGGCAGCCGGCAAGTCTCCGAAGGCGGCCAGGGTTTCATCTTCACGCGGCGCGCGCTGTTCCTCGGCGCAGCGCAGGCAGGTGTCGGTGCGATGCTTGTTGGCCGCATGGCCTGGCTCTCGGTGGTCGAGAACGACCACTACAAGCTGCTGTCGGAAAGCAACCGCGTCAACATGACGCTGGTCCCGCCACGGCGGGGCTGGATTATCGATCGCCACGGCAAGCCGATCGCGATCAACCGCACCGACTTCCGCGTCGACCTGATCCCCGAGCGGCTCGCCGACGCTGATCGCACGCTTGCCTCGCTTCGCCAGATCCTCAGCCTCAGCGACGACGAAATCGAGCGCATACGCGAGGATCTGGACAAGAGCGCTGGCTTCCAGCCGGTGCAGGTCGCGGAGAATCTCGACTGGGATCATTATGCCGCCGTCAGCGTCCGCCTCAACGAGATGCCCGGCGTTGCGCCCGCGCGCGGCTATTCACGTTTCTATCCTGATGGCGCCGCGGTCGCGCATCTGATCGGCTATGTCGGCAGCGCGTCGGCGGACGATTACAAGAAGACCCACGATCCGCTGCTCATCACTCCCGGCTTCAAGGTCGGCAAGGACGGGCTTGAACGCACGCTGGAGCCCGTCCTGCGCGGCAAGCCCGGCGCCAAGCGCGTCGAGGTCACCGCGCGCGGCAAGGTCGTTCGCGAACTGACCACCCAGCCCGATACGCCCGGCAAATCGGTGCGGCTGACGATCGATGCCGGGCTGCAACTCTATGCCGCGCGTCGGCTGGGCACCAATTCGGGATCGGTGGTGGTGTTCGACTGCCATACGGGCGAGATGCTGACGATGGTCTCCATGCCCGCCTACAACCCGAGCAGCTTCTCCGACGGGATCAGCCATCTCGAATGGGACATGCTGTCGAGCAACGATCATGTCCCCCTTATGAACAAGGTGACGCAAGGCCTTTATCCGCCTGGATCGACGGTCAAGCCGATGAACGGGCTGGCGCTGATGCGCGCGGGCGTCAGCCCCGAAGAACGCATCGTCTGCACCGGCGCGCTGCGCGTCGGCAACGGCGTGTTTCATTGCCACAAGCGCGGCGGGCACGGCGCGCTCGATCTCAAGCATGCGATCATGCAGAGCTGCGACATCTATTTCTACGAGATGGTCCGCCGGCTGGGCTACGACCGCGTCGCCGAAGTCGCGCGGATGACGGGGCTCGGGCAGAAGTTCGATCTGCCCTTCGCCAGCCAGCGCTATGGCACCGTGCCTGACAGCCAGTGGAAGGAACGGCGATACAAGACGAGCTGGACGGTCGCGGATTCTCTCAATGCCTCGATCGGCCAGGGCTATGTGCTCGCCAATCCACTCCAGCTCGCCGTCATGGCCTCGCGCATCGCATCGGGACGCGCGCTCGATCCGGTGCTGTTCATGAAGCAACAGCGGCATGAAGCACCCGCCCTCGATATCGATCCGGAGCATCTGGCGATCGTCCGCGACGCAATGTCTGGCGTGGTCAATGGCGGCGGCACCGGCGGCGCTGCGCGCCTGCAGGTGCCCGGCGTGATGCTTGCGGCCAAGACAGGCACTGCGCAGGTCCGGCGCATCACCATGGCCGAGCGGCGCGCGGGCGTGCTCAAAAACGCCGCCCTGCCCTTCAAACTCCGCGACCACGCGCTGTTCGTCTGCTTCGCCCCGGCGGACAATCCGCGCTATGCTGCAGCGGTCGTGCTCGAGCATAACGGCCATACCGTCCGCAATCTGGATACACCGCTGATCGGCCGCGACATCATGACCTACCTCTTCGATCAGGAACGCGCGATGGCGAGCCTTGCCGAGGTCGAACCGACCTGGGGCGGCGATTTCATCACGCGCATGGCGGCCGAGGAAGCCGCGTTCAAGGCGGCACGCGACGGGACGGCGGCAGCCGAGGCAGCCGCGAACGTGGCGTCAGGCAACAACATGGCCGCGCGCTTGCCTGCCGCGTCGCCTGCGCCCGCCGACACTGACGATCAGCAATGAGCCGCCTCGGCCGCCCAGGCATCATCCCCGCGCCGCTCCGCCAGCTGCCATGGCAGCTGCTGTTCCTGATCCTCGCCATCACCGGCTTCGGCCTGACGGTGCTCTATTCGGCGGCTGGCGGCAGCTTCACGCCCTGGGCGGCTTCGCAGGGCTTCAAGTTCGTCGTCTTCCTCGGCGGCGCGATCCTGTTGTCGCGCGTACGGGAGGAGGTTTGGCAGCAGCTTGCCTTCCCGGCTTATGCCGTGATCGTACTCATGCTCGCCGCTGTCGAATTGATGGGCAAGGTGAGCGGGGGCAGCCAGCGCTGGATCGACCTCGGCTTCATCCGGCTCCAGCCCTCCGAATTCATGAAGCCGGCGATCGTGCTCGCGCTCGCCCGCTTCTATTCGCTGCTTCCCGCAGCGCAGCTCCGCTCGCTCAACGCCGTGTGGCCGGCCGCCGCGCTGCTTGCGGTGCCGGCGGGGCTGGTCATGCTCCAGCCCGACCTCGGCACGGCGATGATGATCGTCTTCGGCGCCGTGACCGTGATGTTCCTCGCCGGCATCCCGCTTCGCCTCTTCATCGGCGCCGGTGCGCTACTTGCGGCTGCGGCGCCGATCGCCTTCTCGATGCTCCACGACTATCAGCGCAACCGCGTGCTGATCTTTCTCGATCCGGAATCCGATCCGCTCGGCACCGGCTATCATATCAGCCAGTCCAAGATCGCGATCGGATCGGGGGGCATATTCGGCAAGGGCTTTCTCAACGGAACGCAAAGCCATCTCGACTATCTGCCCGAGGGGCATACCGACTTCGTCTTCGCAACGATGGCGGAAGAATGGGGTCTTGCCGGCGGACTGTTCCTGATCGTCGCCTTCATCCTCGTCGTGCGCTGGGGCCTCAATGTCGGGATCCGGGCCGAATCGCGCTTCGCCAAGCTGACGGCGGCAGGACTGGCGACCTCGATCTTCTTCTACATGGCGATCAACCTGATGATGGTGATGGGGCTAGCGCCAGTGGTGGGCATCCCCTTGCCGCTCGTCTCTTTTGGCGGATCGGCGATGATGACCGTGATGATCTGCCTCGGCATATTGATGTCGCTCGACCGCCAGCCTCGCCGCAGCGGCCTGCGTTGAGGCAGCAAGGGCGCTGCAAAGCGCCGATCGCGGCGCACGACAAAAAATTTCGCCGATATGGGTTGACTGCGCGGCCCCGATCGACCATTTCGCCGCCTCCCGAGTGGACGCATAGCTCAGTTGGTAGAGCAGCTGACTCTTAATCAGCGGGTCCTAGGTTCGAGCCCTAGTGCGTCCACCACTTTCCCCCATAAAATCAAGCACTTATGAGAATGGCGGCAGGCCCTAATCTGGCTCATTTCAAATTTGCGCTACAGTTTGCGCTACAGATTTGAGGTGATGCGAGGTTCCGCCAGGTTCGACAATTTTCCATCGGCACGCCGCTAGAAGCACGCCGCAGAAAGATGGCCGGCGTGTGTTCAAACCCCAAACCGAATCGCTTTGCTCGTCATGGAAACGCGGTCCGTCACGCCAGCCGCGAAATAAGGCCCGGCCAGACGTTCAGCTTGGCCGCGACCCCTCTGCCGAAAGGCGAGAGGCACGTTCCATCGCACGCTCGGCCAGCCATTGGTCGATCTCGTCCTCGATCCAACGGTTCGTTCCCACACCGAGCTTGAGTGGAGGCGGGAAGCGCCCTCGCTTGATCAGTCGATGCAGATGTTGCCGGGTGAAGGGAATGCCCTTCGCCTTGAGGTCGGGAAAGGCCAATAGACTAGCCATGGACGTGTCCGTGCGGTTTGGTGACTGAAATCGGGGATGCCGCGCGGCTAATCGGTCGCATTGCTCGCACCCTTTCCCGATACGAAGACGCCTGCTCCGAAGCGTACCCGGAGTTTCGTTGCGACCGAAGAGGCATAGCGACGTTGTCGCCAGCCAGTGGGACTGTGATACACGCCAATGGCCTGCCAATAGTCCCGGGTGACGGCGAGCCCAGACAGAAATATCCATCGTGCCGCCTGCACGTTGAAGCAGGCATCATGGGTCAGCCACCATCGGACATCCGCCGACTTGCGGCCCGTCAGTTTGGAGATGCGCCCAACCCACCAGCTGTTAACCTGAAGCGGGCCCAGATCGTGGCTTCCATCGCTGTTGGCGATCTCCGCGCCGATCCATCCGCCTTCCTGGTCGCGAAGCCCCCAAAGGGTCTTCTCAAGCCAACCTCGACCTCCCGCTGCATGACGGATGCATTCGCCAACGACATGCTCCTGCGCGGCGCGTTCGGGCACGCGCGACGCGCCCGATGCCTCGAAGGGCAGTGCGACGAGGAGCAAGCAAGGCGCAGCCAGCCGGAGCGATGCCGGCAGACCTTTGGGCGGATCACCGGTCATGGCCGGCTCCATGATCCTGAGCGTGGCCGCCGGGCTGCAATACCTGCCGCTCGGCCGTTCGCTGGCTTGGGTCGGACCCAGCTCTCTCGTTCCCTCCCCGATCCAGGAGAGAGACCAGCCATCGATCGATCACTTCTGCCGCCGATTGCGCCCGCCCGGCGAGGAAGGCGGCAAGTCCATCCGGTTCCTGTCCGCGCCGTTCCCGCTGCGCCGCCATAAGCGCTTTGCGGGTCTCGCGATTCGTCCGTTGTTGATCTCTCAGCCGGTCCCAGCGTTCGCCGTGCCGCGCGCTTCTCCCACGAACCGTATCGCGATCGAGACGGCCGAGCCCTTCGAGCGCGGAGGTCTTCTCGCCCGAGTGGCGTTCGAGCTTGTCGACCAGGCGCATTTCGTCCTCGGTCCAGAGCTTCACGCCGAAGCGCGCGCGGGTGATGGCGGTGTAGTAGTTCTGCCCGGTGACGAGCGCTGAACCCACTGGCGCGAGCACATAGACCCGGTCGTAGGTTTTTGACTGCGCGGAATAGACCGTCTCGGCATAGCCATGGTCCCAGTTCTTGTGCCGGGACAGATCGATGTCCTGAACTTTCCCGTCACGATCCCAGCGGACTGTCGCTGTCGTCCCCTCCAGGCGCTCGACCGTGCCGCGCTGCGCATTCTTGATGTCGAGATCATGGCTGACGAGCCGCCACTGGATACGGTCACCCTGGGCGAGGCTGCGCTCCTCGCTGCGGAATATGTTGACTTGCGAGGCCTTGCCGAGACGAGGATCCCAGCTGATCGTCCGGCCGTGCTCGTCGGCGAGCTTGACCACCTGCCGGCCGCGACCGTCCCGTGCTGTGCCGAGCACCCGATATTCGGCATCACGGGCGATGCCGAGGCCGGCATTGTCGCGCGAGAAGATGACCACCTGCCCGCCCGAATAGAAACGGGCAAGCTGCTTCTCCTGGTCGGTCATGCCCGCCGGCGCCAGGATGGACAATCGCGCGTCCTCGGCGGCGATCGCGCCCTCGGTCTTGAGCGCTTCGCGAACTTTGGTGTTGACGATCAGCCGCGTCGCGTTTTCCAGTACGAGGATGTTGGTGTTGGCGCGGCTCTCCGGTTTGAGACGAGTCCATTCCCCGACAAGGCTCTCGGCGAGCCCCTCGGCATTGTCGCCGCTCACCACCTTGTCGAGGTTGGCGAGAGAGCCGGCGTAGTTCTTGAGGCGTGCCTGGGTGACGGCCGACTTCATCGCACGCGTCTCCTGCCGGACGGATTCGGTCAACTCTGCTTTGGGAAGCCCAAGGCGCTGCATGAGCCAGAAGGCCTTGCCCTGCTCGATCGCGCCGGTCTGCCTGTTATCGCCCAGCAGGATGAGCCGTGCCCCGGTCAGGCGGCTGATCTCCAGCACGCGCAGCGCCTGGCGGTTGCCGAGTTGCCCTGCCTCGTCGAGCACCAGTATATGACGGTCGTCGAGATTGCGCCCACCGCCCGCAATCAGGCTTGCCACGGTCCGCGATTCGATCCCGGCCGTGGCGCCGAGATTGGCGGCGGCGGAGGAAGTCGGCGCCAGCGCGATCAGCGCCGTGCCCGGCTCCGCCGCGTCATTCAGCGCCTTCACCAGAGTCGACTTGCCGGCCCCGGCAACGCCATGGACTCCCACCACCCGGTCGCCTGTTGTCCCGATATGCAGGAGCGCTGCTTCCTGGGCCGGATTGAGTCCGGCCTCGGTGCTGATCGCGCGCAACCGATCAGGCGAAGCGATGGGCGCAGCGTCGTTAAGCGCCAGCGCGAGATGATCGGCCAAGGCAAGTTCCAGACGCGCGGTGCGCCGCGAGGTGCGTCCCCGCGTGTGTACCCCGTCGCCGGTTTGATGGCGGGTTTCGAGGAGCTTGCGCCGACCCTCGTGGCTCTCGGCGAGCGGACGGATATCGTCCAACCGGACTTCACCCACATGCGACGCGAGCCCTAAACGTAGAAGCCGTCCCAGGTTATTGACGGCCTCCCTGCCCTCTGCCTGGCGGAGCCCGAACAGCATCGCCCGAGCCGACGTCGCCGGGTCAGCATTCTGGGATTGATCCCCCGCCTTGTCGGCTTCGGCCCTGGTCTGCGTGATCGCTTCACGATGGATGCCAAGACGGTTTTGCCAGCGCTCATGAAGAGCGTCGAGCGACACCTTCTCCTTGGGACCGCGGGTCTCGTAGAAGGATTTTCGCCGGGCCGCCTGACCGCTGAGACCATGTTCGCGCGCATGGGCGTCGATCTGTTCGGCGCGCTGCGACATGTCCAAGATCAGATCCCTGGGAACGCCCCTGATCTCGAACAGGCCCTTGCGCGGGTCGAACGCGACCTCATAGCCGAGCTCGCGCAGGTGATGGGCGAGTTCGTTGCGATAGACCTGCCCAGCGACCATCTGCTCGGCGAACATGGCGCGGGTTTCGAGGCTGGCCATCGGCGCGCCGTCCTCGCGGTTGGTCATGTTCATGACCACGACATGGGTGTGGAGATGGGGATCGAGCTCGCGCGAGGCATGCTCGGTGAACCGCGCGAAGATCAGCCGGCCGGTGGTTTCATGGACGATCTCGCCATCTTGGCGATGCCGCAGCGTCGCATGCTCTTCCAGATAAGAGAGCGCCACACCGACCGATTGTTCATGCGCCGCTATGATCCGCTGGTCGCCCGCGACCAGAGCCATGATCGACACCGATTTGGGCGCATTGACCGCAAAGTCCCATCCCGGATGATGCTGGATCTGCCCATTGGCGCGGTGCCGCCCGAGTTGCTGATCGCCGACCTTGCCCGCGAGAAGATCCTGGAAGGTAGCCGGATCGACCTTGCCCTCGAGCCCCAGCTCGGTGGCGATCCTGCCGCCCCATTCTGAATGCTCGTCGGCACCTTTCGTGTAATAGTCACCGACCGTATAATAGCGGGCGATATTCGCGGGTGTGCCCTTGAGGCGGCGCGGATGGATCATGCCGGCCTCGCTGCGTTGCGGGCACCGTCACGACGGCCGTGCTGGCTCAGGCGAAATCCGGCCGGTTTCCCGTAAAGGGCAAGCGGCGCGGTTGGAGGATCTGCAGCCGGCGGACCTCCACGGGTTCGTGTCTGTTCCCCAAGCGGCTCTCCGGAAGGACCCGCGGGCTTCTCCTGGACGGATGGCGGCGCGGTCAGCGGCAGTTCGGGAGCCGGCGGTGTCGGGCGCGCGCGGCGGCGCTTTGCCGGCAGCGGCTGAGGCTCGTCCTCCGCCGGTTCCTGTGGCGGCGCTTCGTCCATGCCGAGGCGTACTGCCAGGCGGATGGGCGGCGCGGTTCGCTCCTCGAACGCCACAGAGATGGACGGGAGCGTGTTGTAGCGATCCTCGAACCGGACCACGGGAAGATCGCGCCCGAACCTCAAATAGCCGACCAGATTGGGAAGATTGGTGACCTCGGTATGCATCACCAGCGGCCGGGTCACCTGCATGCGCGAGAGGTTGACGCCATCGCGCATGTCGTTGACGCCGTAGGACATGCCTTCATTGGCTTCGACCTGTTCGACCTGCCCCAGATTCTCACTGACATGCTTGGCGGTCGGGGTGTCGTTGGCGCGCAGTGCCACCCAGGTCGAGCAATAGCCGGTGATCGCGGCGGCATCCTGGATGCCATAGGTCGCCTCGAGCTGCGGGTAGCTCTGGAACCCCAATATGCCGCAGCCACCATATTTGCGCGCGCGGGCGAGGAAGTCCGAGAGCGAGGGCAGCTTCTGGAGCGACGGCAGCTCGTCGACGACGCAATAGAGCCGCCGGTTCCGGTCGGGGGCGAGGCTCATGATCGCGCTGATGGCGATGTCGAGCCAGACCGTGATCAGGGGCCGGAGCGAGGGGAGCTGGTCGGCCTTCACGGTGATGAAGAGCCAGCTGTCATCCTTCTCGTTCGCCACCCAGTCGCGGATGGAAAGCCCGTCGGCTGTGTCGTCCAGATAGGCGAAGCTGCGCATGACCGACGCGAGCTCGGCCTGGATGCCGGCGGAGGTCCGCTCGCCTTCTGTCGAGATGAACGCGGACGCATCGGTCCCTGCCGCGAACGCGGCGAGGTCCTTCAGCTTGGAACGCAGCAGAGTGTCGAGCAGGATCGAGACAAGGGTGCGTTCCTGCCGGGCGAGCTTGCGCATGACCGCGACCAGCGTGCCGCGGGCAGCCTTGGCCCAGAAAGGATCCCCGGTCTTGTCGGGAATCGTCGACTCCGCGATCTGGTCGTAATGATAGTCGCGGGGCACATCGACCCAGGGCGACCAGCCGTCGGACCGGGCATCGAGCGGGTTCAGGAGAACGTCGATGCCGGGACGGTAGAATTTTTCCACGAAGGTGCCGGCGGTGTCGTAGACGATGGCCCGACGCTTCCGCTTGCGGATGCCGCCGAGCATCTTGACGATGATGTTGGTCTTGCCCGTGCCGGGCGCGCCGCAGATCAGGATATGTTCGGGCTCGAACGCGTCGGGCACATTGACGCCGCCGATCTCGAAGCTCCCGCGCGCATGCCGCCAGAGGGTGCGCCGGACCTGCCGCACGGTCCCGAATCGGGCTCCGCGCAGGAACTGGTTGGAACCAAGACCCCTTCCCGTCCGGGTGAAGTAGAACCAGGCCCAGAACAGCATGGCGAGGGCGAACAGCCCGGAGAGCGCCGCCCCGTGAATGAGGTAGGTCTCGAAGGCTTCGAGCGTCCGGTGGGCGACGCCGGAGTCGAGCAAGGCCTTGGGCGTCGTCCAATAGTCCCGGCCTGTCGGCGTCCGGAACAGGATGGGCGTCGCGTTGCCCGGCACGGCGTCCCCCATGACGGTCGCCTGGGCGAGTTTCAGAAGGACGAAGCGTTCATAGTCGGTGGACTTCTCCAGCGCATACCAGATGATGCCGCCGATCCAGATGATGAGACCGGCAAGGAAGGTCTGGTAGAAGACCTGGGTGGTCATCCGGACATTGTGGACGATGGCCTGGCCGCCGCGCGTCCAGGAGCCCAGCGTGTCGTGCCGAAAGATGCTCATGGGCGGTCCTGCTCGGGATCGAGCAGCCCCCTTTCGCGGAGGAGGCGACGGGCATCGGCGAGCCCCGCTTCGAGGATCTCCGGCGTGCGCTTGCCGACCGATGTTGCGAGGATGGCGAGCGTCTGGATCGCGGTCGCGTGAAGCTCGTCGAACCGGGCGTGATAGCCCGCCGGATCATTGCCCTCGAAGCGGTCGAGGACATCCCGGATATAGGCGGAGGGTGTGGTCCCGCTGGTCCGCGCCTGATCGACCAGACGGTCGTGCAGGGCGTCGTCGAGACGGAGGGTTATTCGGGCCATGCGCTGATCCTGCTCAGCGCCGGCACATGATGAAGCAGAGCCTTGTTAGCAGAATCCCTCTGTAATCTCAAGAATTTATGCCGTCCGCCGCTGTCGGACGCGAGATGACAAGGGTCATCAAGGGCTTAGCCTGATGGCGCCAGGCCGACGTCAGACGCGGGCAGACGATCTGTGACAATCGGGCGGACAGTCTGTGACGGCTGAAACCCGCGGAAATCCGGGCGATTCGCGCCCGCAGCACCCGTGCGTACGGTGCATTACAAACGCCCCAGGGCGTGCGTCCTTTCTTCGCAGCGCGCTTGTCCGCTGCGCCGCCTCGTGCCGGAAGGCGCGGGGCTCCCCGAAGGGGGCTTTTGTTCTTCGGCCGGCGGCACGCCGGCCCTCGATTGCCATTGCAGGGCGACCTTCGATATGGATAGTGGCTCATGGCGGGCTGACCTCCTCAATGAAGGAGTCGACAATGCCCAAGATGACAAACCGCGAACGCCTCGCGAAGATCGAGGCCGATCAGCGAAAACTGGCCGATGAAGCGGAGACTGTCCGGCGCGCCGTGCGCGCCAATTATGGTGCACTCGTGCAGGAACTTGCCATCGAAACGCTCCCGGAGCGGGAGTTCAGGGACATCCTGACCCAGGCGATCCGGGTGGGCGGCCAGGCATCCATCGCTGCTCTCAAGGCGCTGCCTGCGTGCTCCAGTCAATCGGCAACGTCGCCGGAACGGCGGCCCAGCGACGAGCACGGCGGAGCCGCGCGCAGGAGGCCGGCGCCCGTCCAGGGCGCCGCATCGGCGGGCGACGGACCCGGCCAATAGGCCGGGTTCCCGAGCCCGGCGATCCTCACCTCACACACGGAAAAATGGCGCCGGTGGAAGAGCTGAACCCCTCCACCGGCGCCCTTGTCCGTCAAGCCGCCGCGCGCTTCGCCTGTCCCGCCAGCGTCAGAAAGTGCGCCGGAACGCCTGCCGCCCGCACCATGCGCGCGAGATGCGACTGCAACCCCGACCCTTCGCAGACCATCGCTTCGACCGGCTTCAACCGCAGCAGCGTTTCGTTGCGCGCGAACCCTGCCCGCTTGCCGAGGCGCCGGTCGAGAGTGAAGGCGATGAGCTTGACCCCCGAGCGTGCGGCCCATGCAGCGGCAATCGCGTCGCACCCTTTGTCCTGCGCTGTGGTCGCCAGCACCATGCTCGGTATCCGCGCCTTGATCTGGTCGAGCCGCTCCCAGATCTGCGCATGGTCCTCCCACTGCTGCCCCCCGGAAAAGATCACTACCGGCCCCGCCGGCGCGTTGGCATCGATGCGCCGCTGACGGCGGGCAGCGAGGAAGTCGGCAGCGGCAATCACCGATGCGGTGCGCTTGCCCGAGGTGAGCGTCGCGCGCGGCGCGGACCACGGGCGGCCGGTCTCGGCATGGAACATCTGCGCGGCGTGATCGCGCATGCAGGCGACGGCTTCGCTCGCTTCATCGAGACCGTGACAGAGCGTCTGTGCGTCCTCGATATCGTTCGTCACGATCTCGCTGCCGTCATTCTCGCGGACGCGTTCGCCAAGCTGGCGGGCGGCCCGGTCGGCTTCGCCGTCGAGCTGGTCTGCGACCTTGTGGAAGCTGTGGACCATCCCCCAGGCGAGCCTTTCCGCAACGGGCTCCAGCCGCGTATCGCGCAGCAGATCGAAAAGCGTCGTCACCAGCATCTCGACGCCAAGCTGCATCTGCAAGGGGTCGGGCATGTCGGCGCCCACCGCCTCGTCGGTCGCGGCGAGCCGGACCTGATCGGCGGTCTCGGTGAAAGCGGCGGCAAAGCGGTCTGAGGGCTCGCGGGTTTCTTCGGCGAGAAACTCTGCGATGTCGGTGAAGCGGACGGGGGAACGGTGTGAAGCAGTCATTGGAACCTCCTTCTTCTAGAGGTTCCCTCCCCGGCACGGGCTCCGAGCGGCGGGGTCAAGGATCGGGCGAAGCCCGACCGCGAAGCGGCGACGGAGGAACCGATTTGCGAAGCAAATTGGAGGGGCCGTCGTCCTTGAGGCCGTCGCGGTCCCGTGGCACCCTTGGACTTCTTGAGAGAGAGGAAGAGCTGCCCTGCGGGGGGCTCGATGCCCCTCGCAGGGCAATGGTATGGAGTGCCAACATCGCCCATACCCCTTCAAACAGCGCGGGCAGATACCGCAGCGGGCGACAGGTGCAAGGCGTGCGGCTATGAGACAAGTCCCCCGAGGGACGAGAACCGGGCGCAACAGGGAGTCCATAAGCCATTGAATAGACGGAGTAGCGGGACACGAATCGACAGCGCATCGCGGGTGATCCTGGCGCCGCCGCGCACCTTGTTCAGGGCCTTTACGGATGCCGAGACCATGGCCGCTTGGCGGGCGCCCGATGGGATGACGGCCACGATCCAGGCCTTCGATCCCCGCCCGGGCGGCGGCTATCGGATGGTGCTGCGCTACGAGGGGGGCGAGGCTCTCGAGCAGGGCAAGACGCGCCCGGGCGAAGACGAGGTCGAAGTCCGGTTCGCCGAGCTGCTCGCCCATGAACGGATCGTCGAGGAGGTGATCTTTGTCTCGGACGATCCCGCCTTTGCGGGTAGGATGACGCTCACGACCCTGTTCGAACCAGACCGGGATGGCACCAAAGTGACGTTTCAGGCGACCGGCGTTCCCGTGGGGATCACACCGGAGGATCATCGGCTCGGCATGGCCGCCTCGCTCCGCAATCTGGCGCGCCTCACGGAATGAGCGGCCGCCTCTGCGAGAGGCGACCGCTCAGGTCAGGCCGGGCCAGCGGGACCGCTGGTCGGCGGCACATAGGCATCGAACGGGTTCCCGTCATGGAGATGGCCGAAGGGCGTCATGACATAATCGCCATCGGCCCGACCGACCGCGCAGATCACATAGCGCGGCTCCCCGGTCCGGGGATCGGTGCATTCCATGAGTCCGAGATCGCCCTGCTCCGCCGCGCGGAGCAGGGTCTGGAAATTGCGCCGATAGGCATCGGGTATCGCCATGGCCGTTCCCTCGATCAGGCCGCGGCGCGGCGCGCGCGCCAGCCCGTACCGGGCCGGACGGCATGCCCGCTGTCCGGCGCTTGCCCGGCCTTCTTGAAGGCGTGGATCGGCACGCCCGCTTGCCGCAGGAGCTGGTAGAGATTGGCCTGGAGTCCCGAACCCTCGCACAGCAGGGCCTCGACCGGCTTCAGTTCGACGAGCTTGCGGTTGCGGGTGAAGGCGACCTTGCGGCCCGAGCCATAGAGGCCATAGGCGACCAGCGGGACGCTGATCTCGGGCCGCGCGGCCCATGCCGCCGCGATCGCATCGGCGCCCTTGCGCTGCCCTGTCGTCACCAGCGTCATATGCGGCACGCGCGCCTTGATCTCGTCGAGCCGTTCCCAGATCGGCTCCCAGTCATGCCACAAGGCAGGGCCTGAGAAGATCACGATCGGTCCCTGCGGCAGGTGCCGTTCACGCGCGGCAAGCGCGCGCTCGCGCAGGAAATCCTGCGCCGCGATCTGGCTCGCGACCGAGGCGGACGATGCGCGCGTGCCCCGTGCCGGGGACCAGGGCCAGCCTGAGAGCGCGCGGTACATCTCGGCGGCATAGTCGCGCATGCATTCGACGGCTTCACGCTGCTCGGCGGTCGACTGGCAGAGGAGCTGCTTTTCCTCGAGGCTGGAGGAATAGACCTCGCTCATATCGGGCGCGCGGGCGAGGTCACCGATCTCCTGCGCCAGGGCGTCTTCGCGCCGTTCGAGCTTGCCGGCGACGAAGTGGAAGGAATTGACGAAGCCCCAGGCGATCTCGGGGGCGAGCGGTTCGAGCCGCGTCCCGGTGAAGAGATCGAAGATGGTGGCGACGATCCCGCCGCAGTCGGCCTGTGCGGCAAGCGGCTCGGGCATGTCATGCTCGCCAGGTGCCTCGCCCGGTTCGACGATGGAGAGCGCCAGGGGATCGCCGAACGCCGCCTGGAATTCGGGGGTGGCGGTCATCTCGGCATAGAGCTGTTTCAGGTCAGCGAAGCGGCTGACGCTGTGGGAAGGATTGTGGGACATTTCCTGTCTCCTGAGCGAAGGGCAAAGAAAAAGGCCGGGAGCGTGGGATACGCCCCCGGCCCGTTGGGACATGCGGTCAGAACGGGATGTCTTCGTCGACCTCGGCGCCGGCGCCCATCAGTTCGCCTTCGGTCCCGGCGGTGCTGTCGCCAAACCCGCCCTGCTCCGGGCCGTCATAGTCGCGGCGGCCGGTCCGGATAGCGGGACCGAAATCGTCGCGGCGCTGGGGCCGGCGCCAGGCGACGCGCATGCCTTCCTGCTCATTGCCGAACAGCGCGATGGGCAGCGGCTCGGGGAGGCTGGGATCATCGATCGATCCCTGGAGGAAGACCTCGCCCGTGGTGTGCTTGGCGACCGCTTCCCAGAGCGCGCCGATCTGGACCCAGCGATTGCCGACGTTGAGCGCGACGATCTCGAAGACCGGCGCGCGGTCATTGTCGCTCTCGACGGGACGCAACCCCAGACGGGGCAGATCGATGGTCCGGGTCGCGATCGAACCCAGAAGACGGCCGTTGCTCAGCTTGAACTCACCAATGTTCATGACACAGTTCCTTTGACGTTCATCGCCTCAGCCAATCCCGAAGCGACACCCGCAAAGATCCCCCTCTTCTCTATGGCGCCGCCCTTCCCCCGCGCGCCTATGCCGGCCGGATCGCACCGCCTGCGCCCCTGACGCTCGGCTGGCGGCCGGACCGCTTCAGGGTTATTGTGCGGGCATGGACTCGACGACGCTCCGCACCGTGGCCGACCTCGCCCGCAAGCGCGCCGCACGCGGCTGTTCGGGCGCAAACAGCGATGGCCTCATGCGGCTGGGCGCCGCGCGCGCCCTCACCCAGCTCGCCGCCGATCTTGAAGCCACCGCCGGCGAATGCGAGCGCCGCCCCACCAAGCGCCGCTCCCGCGCCTGACGTTCATCCACAGCGCCGCATTTCTGGCGCCGGCCTCACCGCATCGCGGCAGCGATCGCAACCCGGTAGGGCCGAGATTCGGCGCAGCCGAAGCTCGGTCGGAGCGGCGCAACGCGCCGCGGAGATAGAGCGCGGTGCCCGCGCCAGCGGGCAGCCGCCCCCTGCCCCCGTTTCCACCCCATTCCCGGCGCACCGCTTGCAGGATCCGCCGCCGTGAAAAGGGCGAGCGTCAACCTTGCCCATGGCGCGATTACATGGAAAATCATTAGAATGGCGGAACAATCACTGGAGTGTCGGGAAGCAGGGCCGATACGAACGGAGTCGGGGGCAAGCGTTGACCAATATTGTTGATCGGGGGTCCATCTGGCATCGTTGGGACCCGCATATCCATACGCCTGGAACCATACTTGCCGATCAGTATCCGGCCGGTGACGGATGGGAACAATTTCTGTCGCGGATCGAAGCTTCCGATCCGCCGGTCAGAGCCCTGGGCATTACCGACTATTACAGCACAGCAACCTATGAGCAGGCGCTGGCGCATCGTTCGAACGGCCGGATGCCGGGGGTGGACCTGATCTTCCCCAATGTGGAACTCCGCCTGGGTGTCGGAACCAACAGCGGCAGCCCCGTCAATGTCCATCTCCTGGTATCACCCGACGACAGCGACCATCTGGCCCTTCTCCAGAGCTTTCTCTCCAATCTGGAGTTCGAGGCGTTGGGTGAACGTTATCGCTGCACGCCCGACGATATCCGCCGGCTCGGTCGCGCCCATGATGCCGGCGCGGTATCGGATGCGCAGGCGCTGGCCGCCGGCACCAACCAGTTCAAGGTAGATCTGGCCAATCTCCGTACGGCGATGCGCGGCAGCCGCTGGGCGCAGACCAACATCCTGATCGGGGTCGCGGCGAGCAGCACGGACGGCACCGCAGGACTGCAGGGCGACGCCTCGCTCGCGCGCCTCCGGCGGGAAATCGAGGGCGCGGCCAGCATCATCTTTTCGGGCCGCCCGGCCGACCGCGCCTTCTGGCTTGGACAGCATCCCGACATTCCACCGGAGACGATCATCGCCCAATATGGGGCGCTCAAGCCCTGCCTGCATGGGAGCGACGCGCATCGCCTCGCGCGCGTTGCGGCGCCCGACCAGGATCGGCGATGCTGGCTCAAGGGCGATCTGCGCTTCGAGACGCTGCGGCAGGCCTGCCTCGAACCCGACATCCGCGTCTTTGTCGGCACAGCCGCCCCGCCCGCGGCACCGCCGTCGCAGGTCATCACCGAGGTGAGCATCAGCAACGCCAATTTCCTGACCCACAATGCGATCGAACTCAATCCGGGGCTGGTCGGCATCATCGGCGCGCGCGGGTCGGGCAAGACCGCGCTTGCCGATCTGATCGCCGTCGGCGCCGGCGCTTTCGCGCTCGATAGCAACCGGCTTTCATTCATCAACCGGGCGCGCGAGCATTTGACGGGTGCGAGCGTCGACCTCGCCTGGGGGGATGATACCGGCTCCGGCGCGCGGATCGACGATCTGGGCGGCTTCGACGATGCGGCTGATCCGCAGGTGCGTTACCTATCTCAGCAATTTGTCGACCGGCTCTGCTCCGCGGAAGGCCTGACCGATGAACTGCTGGAGGAGATCCAGCGCGTCATCTTTCTGGCCCATCCGACGGAAGCACGGCTGGGCGCGGTCAATTTCGGGGAGCTTCTCGATCTCAAAGCGGATGCGGCGCGAACGGCGCGCGCCCATTATGAGGGCGAGTTGCGCGAGCTGTCGGATGAATTCGTGTCCGAGCAGGAGAAGGCGGCCGGCGCCGCGCCGCTCCGGGCCCAACTCACGGCATTGCAGGAGACGATTCGGAAAAGCCAGGCCGATCGCCTCGCGCTCGTCGCCAAGAGCGGTGGAAGCGAGGATCGTCTCAACGCCTATACCGTGGTCGCGACGGCGCTCCAGACGAGAAAGTCGCAATATGAGCAGCTCGAGCGACGCAAGACGGCGCTCGAAAGCCTGGCTTCCGAGGTCGCGCTGGTCAGGTCGCGGACCGCGCCGGACATGTTGCGGCAGATGCGGCTGCGGCATCAGGCGGCCCAGCTCCCGGACGCGCTGTGGCCGCGCTTCACGCTGACCTTCACCGGGGATGTCGATGGTGCGATCAATGGCGAGCAACAAGCGGTCCAGGCTGCAATTACGGCGCTGGCCGGAACGCCGGTAGTCCAGCCGGCGGAACCTGCGACCTCGCTGATCCCAGCTGGCGCCGATCTTGGCCAGCAGACGATCGGATTGCTCGCCGCCGAAGCGAAGCGCCTCGAAGGCCTGATCGGCGTCGATCAACAGTCGGCGCGCGCGCTTGCCGCCCTCAACAGCCGGATTGCGGCCGACGAAGGCAAGGCGGCCAATCTCGGTCGTCAGATCGAGGCGGCAGACAGGGCACCTGCGCGAATCGAGGAGATCAAGCGCGACCGCCGGACCGCCTATGGCAAAGTGTTCGAAGCCCTGGTGTCCGAGCAGAATGAACTGACCGCGCTCTATGCCCCGCTCAGCGCCCGGATCGATGCGGAGACAGGCTCAGCGCGCAAGCTGGCATTCGCGGTGCGGCGGCGGGTCGATGTCGAGGCCTGGGGGCGCCAGGGCGAGGATCTGCTCGATCTGCGCAAGGGATCGACCTTTCGCAGGGGGACGCTTGCCGATCTGGCGAGGCAGATGCTGCTGCCGGCTTGGTCGACGGGATCCGCCGACGAAGCGAGTACGGCGCTCGCGGCGTTTCGCGACGCCTATGATGCGGCGATCGTCGAATGCTGCCCCTATAATCTGCGCGATCCGGCGGATGCCCCTCAGGTGCGGCAATGGGCGGGGCAGATCTCGGCATGGCTCTACGGAACCGGACATATTGGGATCGCCTATGGCGTCCAGTTCGATGGTACCGATGTCGAGCGCCTGTCGCCTGGAACACGCGGGATCGTCCTGCTGCTGCTCTATCTGGCGATCGACCTCGACGACAACCGACCGCTGCTGATCGATCAGCCCGAGGAGAATCTCGATCCCAAGTCGATCTTTGTGGAATTGGTGGCGCGCTTCCGGTCCGCCAAGCAGCGGCGGCAGATCATCATTGTCACGCATAATGCCAATTTGATCGTCAATGCGGATGCCGATCAGGTCATCGTGGCCTCGTGCGGACCGCATCGTCCCGGCGACTTGCCGGAGATCACTTACGTCGCAGGCGGACTGGAGGATCCAGAGATACGCGAGAAGGTCTGCGACATTCTCGAGGGCGGCGAACATGCCTTCAAGGAACGGGCGAAGCGCCTGCGTGTGCGTATCTGATGAAGCGATACCGTGCAGCGAGCCAGGGCAAAAGCAGCGGGCTGACTGACGTCCCGGTCACGCACGCTGACCTGCCCGATGAATGGCGTTACCGGGAAGGCTCGCCTCAGCAGCACCGCGATGCATGGGATGGCGCACGTGCCTTGCTGCAAGCGCCCTCGGCCATCGTCCCGATCGCGCGCGCGCCGGACCGGAATGCGCTGACCAGCCAGCGGTACAAGGATGCGGCTACCATCGCGACGATGGCCGTGGAACCGTTCCTATGCGATTCCCGCTTGTTCCGATCGCCGCCAAGAGGGGCTCCGAAATGGCCATAACTATCCTCCCGCCCGGACGGAGCGAGCCACAGCCCTTCGATGCGCCTTTCGCCCTGCGCCAGGACAATTGGAACGATTACAGCTTCCAGACCCTCTATCATCTCTACCGGCGGCAGGAGGGCGCCGAAACGGAGCCGGCTTTGATTGGCTCGGTGAAGATTCTGCGGCGCGGCCAGACCGAGGCCGATGGCATCCAGATCAACCAGGCTTTCGAACGGCTGTCCGAGGATTTCTGCTCGGTTGGAAGCTCGCTCGACTATTATCAGCGCCTCAACGAGATTTCGTCTGCAGACCGGGACGCTATCTTAGAGGCGCTGCGAGACGTGGTCGCCATGCCGGCACTGCAAGACGCCTTCCGCGACGAGCGCGGCTGGGGTGTGTCGCTTTTTCGGGACAATCCCAATCCTGAGGAGTTCCTCTCGGATGCGGGTGCCATCCTGACCGGCAATTTCGCGGCGCTGCCCAATCTCCATCTGCAGTTGGCCTTCCATCCGGGTAATTGGGCGACGCCGCTGAGGTTCGACTTCGACGCGCCGGAGCCGTGGTTTCACATGGGCCCGAAACGCCGCCTCGGCCCCAGTGGAAAGGAAAGCCTGCTCCCGCGCCGGGCGATCGTGGTGATTGGCCGGAACGGATCGGGCAAGAGCACCCTTCTGGCCCGCATTGCCCGTGTTGCCTTTGCCGCTCCGTCCGACCGGAGCCTGCAGGAAATCCAGGAGATCGGCGTCTTCGAGCCCTCTTCAGTAGGATTCTCAAAGATTATCGCCATCTCATACAGCGCGTTCGATAATTTCATCGTGCCGGGGATTTATGAGAGCGAGCTGGGGCAGATCGCAAGTGACATCGAGAAAGGGAGCGGCCGCTATATCTATGCAGGCCTCAGGGACATCGTTGCCGAGGTGCGGGACGATCTCGAAGCGCTCCAGCAGCGTAATCTCCCCGACGACGAGCGCGCGCGTCTGGCGGCGGGGGACCGGCGGACGACCACACGGCTCAAATCCTTGACCCAGCTTGCGGACGAATTCGAGCGGCTGGTCGGACAGATTGCCGGCAATGGCAACATGCCCCTGTTCGACGCGGCGCTCGAGCCCTTGTTCGCCGATCCGTCCTTCGCGGATATCGATGGCGGCGAGCGCGAGGCGCTGCTGGGCGGCAGTCCGCGCGAGGCGTTTCTGGCGTGGAGCACCGGACACAAGATCGCGTTGCATGTCGTCGCAGCGCTTGTCGCCCATGTCACGCGCAAGTCGCTCATCCTGTTCGATGAACCCGAGATGCATTTGCACCCGCCCTTGACCGCGGCGCTGATGCACGCCGTTCGGATCGTGCTTGAGGAGACGGACGCCTATGCGATCCTTGCCACCCATTCGCCGGTCATTTTGCAGGAAACATTGGCCCGGCACGTCAGGCTCGTCCGCCGCACGGGTGCGACCTTCGATATCCTCTCGCCGGGACTGGAGACGTTCGGCGAGAATGTCGGCACCTTGAGTTATGACGCCTTTGGCCTGACGGCATCGTCGACCGACTATCACAAGATACTGGATCTGCTGGTTGCCGGCTTTTCCTCGCTGGACGAGATCAATGCGCTGTTCACGCCCGGGCTGAGCGGCCAGGCGCTTGCCTATGTGATGGCGGGGCTTGCCCGAAAGGCGCAGCCCGCGTGAGGAATCTGCCTTGCCCGGGCCGCGATCTGGTCCGCGATCAGTTGACGGTCGCACTCGAGGTACAGGAGCGCAACGGCCAGTTGAACGGCTACCCGGCGACGCAGGACGAACTGGACGCCGTCATCGCCCTTTATGACGCCTATGATGCCGCCGACGGTGCGCCTGGCGATCCGCTCAAAGCCCTGCATCTCGATGACGCGCTGCGGACGGCGATCCAGAATGGCTATGAGCTGACGCAAACCGGGCGTCGGCTCGCGTCGATCCGCGCCGGGCTGATGCAAGGCGTCGAGCAATGCCCGGTCTGTGGTATCTCGCCGCCCCGCGCGCTCGATCATCATCTGCCCAAGGCCAGCTATCGCGCGCTTGCGATCTATGTTCGGAACCTCGTCCCGCTCTGTGCGGATTGCAATCAGTCCAAGGGGGCAGCCGCGCCGGAAAATCCCGCTGAACGCTTCGTGCATCCCTATTTCGAGACGCTGCCCGAAGCGCGTTTCCTGCGCGCCGTTGTCACGATAGACAATGGTGCGTTGAACGCCGCGTTCGGAATCGATCCTGAGGCGGCACTCCCGCCTCTGCTTGCCGCCCGGTTGGACCATCAGCTGCGGCGTCTTCGGCTCAACGCGCGTTATGCGCAGGAACTGAACGCCTATCTTGCCGGTCACACCACGGGGATCGACCTGTGCCACGAAGCGCTCGGCGCTGAGGGCGTGCGCACCTATTTGGACCGTCAGGCGGGCGTCGAATTCGCGCGTTTCCACCCTAACCACTGGCGCCCTATCCTTTTGCTCGCGCTCGCGGGTCATGATGCCTTCTGCGATGGGGCTTTTCGCGAGCTGCTGCCCGTGGCCCGTCCGGGAGCGTTGGTCGACGCGGCGGCGGCCGGGCAGGATGCTCCAGTGATCGCTTGATCGGCCCCTCCCGCGGACGGACGGCAACAGGGGGGCAGAGGGATAGACCGGCCAGGGAGCATCGCCAGGATCGCGCCTTGTTCCTTCGGTCTCGGCAGGAAGCCTGGCGCACGCGCAAAAGCTGCGAAGCGTGCGGGACAAGCCGAGGAGTAGTCAGCAGCAACGCCGCTTTCCGCAGGTCAGGCCTCACAGGTCAGTTGCGATTGAGTCCGATCGCGCGGCTATGGAGCTTCAGCTTCCAATCACCTTCCATCGCGATGATGTCGGCCTCGCTGGCCGCTGACCCCGCGACTTCGAGAATGCTGACGAGATAGTCGCTGGGATCGCGGATCTTGAGCTCGGCATTGCCGCCATGACGATTGGCCACATAATCGCGCCAGCGCGCGAGAAAGCCGCCCGCTCCGGAAGCGGAGCCCACATAATGTTCCCGGGTGCGCGGACAGGCGAGGAGATAGACGCCCCGGCTGCTGGCAAGCACCTCTTTCCATGCGCCAGGCATGGCCTCGATCTCCGAGAGTGGGCGTATCAGCTTCGTGAAACCCGGGAAGGCTTCCTCCCGGAAGGTTCGTGAAAGCTCGACGATCGGTTTGTCCTGGAGATCGGCGCGCTGCTTCCACGCGCGGCGGCTGCTCGCCGTGTCGCCCCAATGAATGAAGAGACGGCCGATATAGTCGCTGAGGGCATCGGCGCGTGTGCAAGCATATTGGTCATATTCGGTCCATCCCTTGTCCTCGCCAACGCCACGCCCGGTAAAGGCGTCGATCGCGCCCGCCGGCACGGTTCCGACAAGGTGGACATGATAGAGGCCGACGAAGAGCGTACTCCCGTCGGGCGGCGCCACGAAACTCGCCCAGTAACGCCCGCGGAAGTGCGCCCGCTGATTGCTGTCCTGCGTGTTCTGATAGCGCTCGAAGGCGCCAGGATCGTCGCGCCAAAGCGTATAGGGCGTGCGGCCCCGCACCTTGTCGGTTTGATGCCGCAGGAGGCGCACATCGCCCGGATCGATGCCTTCGGATCGCAGGAGTTGGTTGAATGTCAGGGGCATGGGGGCACGCTTTCCGGTTGCGGCAGCCCGAAATGCGGCATTGCGCAGCGTTGCAGGCCTTCGGCATCGAAGAATGCGGCGAGGCCTGGCCTCGGGACAGGCAATCCGGCCTGAAAGCGGGCGGGCTCGCAGCGCCAGCGTTCCTTTGCCATGGGGCGGATTTCCGCGCGAGGCATCCAGGCGATGTGACGCGGCGCAGGGTCGCTCATATTGGCGAACATCGGAATGGCGAGGATCATATCGTCATGGAAGGCCGTCAGCTTGCCGACAAAGCCATAGCGCGCCTTGTCGGTCTTCGCGCTGGTCGGATATTTGCCTTTGACCTGCACGGGCCGGACGATCGTCCCAGCGGGCGCTGGGCAGGTCGCGATCATGTCAAAGCCCTGATCGCGGTGCGGGAAATAGATGTTCCAGCCCACATCGGCCATGACGCCGGCAATGTACATTTCCGCGAAATAGTCGCGGCTTTTCCAGTCAGTCACCGGACCATCATTCCCTTGGTTCCATCCAAATATGCATCAAATCGTGCAACTGGTTCGTGCCACATCCGGCTGGGCCGAAGCTCGTGTATGATCAAGCGGGCCAGGAGGATTGATCCTTCGGAAGGCGGCCGTCGGGATCGTGAACGCGCAAGTGATCGGCGGTAGTCAGATTTGAATGGAAGATCACAAGGTTAGTACCGCCATGATGCCGCAGTGAGGGAAAAAGAATGGCCTTGTGCCCATTCGAGATGACCTTGTCCGCAAGCATCCACGAGGCAGGTGTGGTCTTGTCGATGCGCGCGATCTTGCGCCAGGGACAATCCCAGTCCGCCCAGTCGGTGGACCAATGAGCAGGGTCGTAGCCACCCGAAAGATCTACGACATTGTCGAGCGAGACGATGTAGCTCGCCAGCGTCGCGGGCGGCACGAGCGTCGAATCCTGGCGGTATTCTTCGAGTGCGGTCTGCGGCGCGCGCGCGAGATAAAGTGCTTCGACGCCGACACGATTGAAGCGCCCGCCTTCGCCTGCCGCCCCCGCGCCGCTCAGGGGCACGAAAGCCCATTTCGGAGTCAGATAGCGGTAGAAGACCTCATCGGGACCAAGCGATGCGATCTTCACCCGCTAGCGCCGTTCTCAAGATCACGCAGATGCGCCATGACCGCATCGGTATGCCCTTCGGCTACCAACTCGGCGGCGGTCTTGTGCTCATAATCGGCGATAGGTTCGTTCCGATACCAATAGATCGCCTTCGGCACATCGCCGGTCAAAGCGGCGGCAGCGGCAATGACCCTCAGCATTTCGCGCAGCTTGTCCTGGAGACGTTCGGATGCGGGATTGCGCAAGGTGTTGCGATGCACACCGGCAAGGTTCGCCAGTCCAGCGACCTGAACCCCAAGGGCGGCGGAAAACCGTTTGGGCGAAATATAAGGCGTGCGCGGTTCTTGCAGGCTTTCCACGAACCCCGATATGGCGGCCGTGCGCCGTTCCATCGATATAGCGGTCATGAGGGCCTCCTTTCGTGAATGAGCATATGCACACTATTTGCACATTTTCAAGGCCAGATTAAGCCCAACACCTGAACAAAGCGTGTCAAGAGACCGGGATCTCGAGGAAGAAGGCAGGCATTGCCGGGCGAGCAGCTCTCTCAACCTTGCGACCAAGGAAGTGCCTGACGGGAGGTCGTAAAGGTCTCCAAGCCCCTTGCGCAGAGGCAATATCGTCGGTGTGGCTGGGCCGTGATCAGGCGGCTTCAGCAAGGGCGATGGAAAGCGTCTGGGCCGTCGCCGTCAATGTGAGAGTCCGGCCGGCAGGGATGAGCCACAGGACATTGTCTCCAATCGCAACGCGGATCCGTTCGAGGAGGGCTTCCTCTTCGCCAAGCAGGAGGGAGGTTGCGAGATCGCGTGCGGCTTCCTCGAAGTTCCGGTGCTGGGTTTCCCAGCTGTCGCAATCATGGTCGTCATCGGCGCAGAAAATGCTGGTCTCGATGAGCCAGGCAAGCGCTGCAGGCGAGACATCGGCGCCGTCGGCGACCAGGATAATGGCGTCATCGAGACCATAGCCGTCATTGCAGCACACGAGCATCGGGATTGGAAAACGCTGTAATTGCGTCTTCGCCTGTTCGCCGCCGCTCGCGGCAATGGTTAGTTCCACCTCGAGAGACGAGACGCGGCCGGAGCCATGGTCGTCTGGCAGCAGTTGATCCTCACCATAACGGAGAACCGCACCATTCTGCTCGACGAGGATCTGAAGCCAGGTGATGCGGGGCAGCCGGTCGTACCAGCCATAGCCCTCGAAAGCGGATTCAGCACCGACAAGCCGTGCGCCGATCGAGTTCCCGTCGCCGACGATCTGCGCCAGGCCCTGTTCGATATCGGGTTCTTGCGAGGGCATGATGAGCATGGGACCGGTGCTGACGCGCTCGCCCACCTCGCGGCCATGACTGTCTGCCGTAAGAGCGATCCAGGCGTCGAGGGACGCCTCGGCCTCCGCAAGCTGGACGCCGAGCTCGGTAGCCTGCTGCCAATCCTTGAACGATAGCCTGTGCGAGGGTTCGAAGGCGATCGTGCGATAGATGCTTCTCGCGACGGCCTTTCGCAGATCGGCAAGAGCCGCATTCTCGACCATTTCCTTGCGTGCCGGCAGGACGAGCTGAAGCGCCGGCGCATCGACGATATCAACACGCGCGGTCCATTTGCCGAAGGTCCCGACCTCCGAGATCATGGGCAGGCGGCACGCTATCCCCACGCCATGGAAGTTGATCCGCGGTGTCTCGGCGCCACCTTGGTCCTTGTGCCGGAAGACGCCGATCCGGCATCCATGCCAATGCTCGATGCGGTGCGCGTCGGCGAGAAAATCCTGGCGCGGCAACAGGCTGTCGCCAAAATAGACCGGAAGCGGAAAATAGAGCGCCGCGCGTTTAACCGCATCTTCGAGATGCGTGGCCCAGCTTTCCGGCAGGGCGAGCGATATCTCCGTGCCGTTCTCGATCATGGCCGGCTCAACCGGCAACGGGACACCGCCCTGCCAGGCATCGGCGGATATCTCGACCTGCCATCCTCCGATCTTGGAAGAGTGGGAACGAACGACGACATGATGCCCGGCGAGGCTGAACACGCCCATGCCCGCCGGATCCTCGCGGCGTGAGATATCGGCGCCCCAACCCGAGTGACCAAGCGTCACCAGCACCGCGGGATCGGCGATGCCGGATCCGTCGTCCCGGACGACCAGGATCGATTCCCCGTTCCTATCGGCCAGATTGATCCTGATTTCCTGCGCGCCGGCGCGCCGCGCGTTTTGTAGGAGCTCGCAGGACATCGGCGATGGTGCCGTTGAACAGGCGGGTAACCTTTGTGATCGCGGATTGGCTGACGCGAGCTTCAATTGTCGTGAGAACGGACATGGTGGGCTCCCTCTCGCGAATGGATGATCCGTTCGCTCATCAAGCCCCTTTCCCTCACCCCTTCGTCGTCGCGCGGGCGAGGAAGGGATGACGCACGAATGCCTATGCTGCCTTGCGATCTGTCCCGGCGTTGAAGCGCGCTAGCCAATCGCCCATCGGCGGCCGGTCGAGCAGATCGACGCAGGCGGCCGCACGCTGAAACGCAAGCAGGTTCGCAGGAGCCCGCTCGATGATCGCGTCGATTTCCGCAGAGCAGAGCAGGCGCTGATCGCGGATGAACTGCGTCATGGATCCCGGTCGCGCTTCCGCGCCGCGCTTGCCTAGAATTGGCGAGCGCCACAATCCGTCGACCGAATGGAGGCGCGGCGCTGCCCGTGCTTCGATGAGGATGATGAGCCGCAGATAGGCCGGAGGCAACGAGCGAACCTCATCCGGCTTCATCGCGGCGCAAAAGAATTATGTCGCCATTGAGACGATTCATTCTCTTTGACGGGCTATGGATATTGCCCCATCATCGATCGGGTCGGGGCAATAAAGCGGAAGCGCCCAGTGACATATCGAGGATTCAGTGCATCTTTTTCCGTTCGATCCTTGGCTCGGCGTCGAGCCTATATTTGTTGATGGGATGATGATCCGGCCTGCGCTTGATGACGCCATAAAGCAGGACGCAATCAAATACTTACCCGAAACAACTCTCCCTTCTCTCCTTCATTCCGACGGAAGCCCCGTTGTCGAAGTCAATTCGTTCATCACGTTCCTGCGATCCGATGGCGTGTCCCTTGCCAGCGCGGGCCACTATGCTCGGGATCTTCAGGTCTTTGCCCGCTATCTGCGGGATGTGCGTTCAAAGTCGTTACTCGACGCATCCAGTGTCGATGTAGGGAAATATCGCAGCCTTCGGCTCGAGGGGCCGGGCGAGCTCCGACTATCGGGATCGTCTTGGAAGCGCACGTCTGCGGCGTTGACGCGGTTCTTTCAATGGGCCGCCAGCGAGGAAGTGAGACTGATTTCAGTGGCGCCGAAAACCAGATTCCGCCGTGATGGCGCGGTTGCCGAAGATACGATCCGCATGATCCCGCTCGAGGATTACATTCTGTTCCGAGACCAAGGCCTGTTGGACCAGGGTCAAGCGAGCGGTATCACTCAACGCCGGAATCCGATGCGCGATGCCGCGTTCGCCGAGCTACTCGTGACCACGGGTGTCAGACTTGAGGAAGGCGCCAGCCTTCTGATCGGAGAACTGCCGACAACGAATGCCTGCGTCTTCCAGGGCAGTCGCACCGCCATGATCGACCTTCCCGCCACAATCACCAAAGGGCGCAAACCTCGATCGGTGCCGTTCCCGAGGCGGGTCGCCGGTAACTTTATCGACGCCTATGTTCGCGAGGAGCGAAGCCAGTTGGTCGATCGCTGGCGACGCGCGGGTGGGGTCCGGACCATGCGGCAGCCGCTCATCGGCACACTTGCGGGCGGGCAGCGCGTTTTGATCCAGGGCGAGCAACGCCCGCGGTCGCTGGCGACTCTGCGAATCGACGAACGACGGAATCTCCTATTGCTGCCCGGGTCGGGCGCGCCATTGGAAAGTGCGCAGCCGGCAGCATTATGGCTGGCGCAGGACGGCCAAGCCCTCACCCCCGCGGCATGGCAGTCGATCTTCCGGCGTACCAGCAAGAAGTTATCGGAGAACATGGGCTGGGACCTACAGGTATCGCCTCATACCCTCCGGCATACCTTTGCCGTCTACTGGCTTACGCACCTCATCAAAGCGGAAGTGAAGAGGCTCGACGGTCGATCTGTCCCAGATCGAACCGAGGAAATCTACATGAAGGTCGTCAGCGACCCCTTGCGCCGGGTCCAGCGATGGCTGGGTCACGCCAGCATCCTGACCACTGAAAAATACCTCACCTACCTCGATGAAGCCTTCGAACTCGTAGATCAGGCGGCCGAGGCGCTGGACTCTCGTCTGATGGGCTTCTTCTAGCAGTGGGACGGCCTCGCCTATCGTTCAGCGATTTACCTCCGCAGCAGGAGGAGCCGCAAGCTGACGCAATCCTAGCCTATCATCATCGTGACGGTGTCGGGCGCGAAATGACCTGGTTGCTGCACGAGGTAGGGAACGAAGGTCTGGGCCGCGATCTTGCCTTGTACCTTGGGCCGATGATGAACGAGCTGTTCGCCGGCCTGGCCGTCCCGAGTGTCGAACAGTATCGACAGAGCTGGATCCCGCTCGGCAAACATCTGTCCTCCAGCGGGCGCCTCGACGGGGGGCTTCGCGTGATTACGGCCGCTGACATCGATGCTTGCGACGTTCGGGGCCAATACTCCCGGTTCCGTTGCCTTGTTCACGGCCTTCGCGCGATAGACGAACGCAACCCTGATCTGCTACGTCCGGATCTGAAGGCGCGGATCAACTTCACGAGCCGTCACAATGGAACGGCATTACGGCCCCGCGAACCGTTGACACCGTTCGTCGCTCGCGTCCTGAAAGAGGCCGCTGATCGCAGCGTGATAGCTACACGCGAAAGGATCGTGGCGGGACGCGAGCAGATCGAAGCTTTGCGAAACAAGCTGGAGAGGAGCCGCTTTGAGAATGTGTTCCTGAAAGTCGCCGACGGCACGCGTGCCGCTCGAAGCGAGTTCGACATGTTCAAATATCGCAAGGTTGCCATCGCCGCCGCCAGCGATCTTCTCGTTCTCACACTGCCTGATGCGATCTGCTTCATCATCGCCATCGCGCTCCGGGTCGAAATGCCGATAGAATGCCTGCGGACCCTGCGGCGCGACTGCCTGAAGAACCCCGCGAGAGGATATGTCTCCATTGAATACACGAAGGGGCGAGGCGGTCTGCGCGCCAAGATCAAGCGCGAACGCGTGCGTGACGGTGGCATCAATACGCCAGGCGGACTCGTTCGCCTTGCCCTTGAACTATCCCGGCCCGCCGCCGAGCGAATGGCCGATCGAGGCGACCCGAATGCGGATTACCTGTGGGTCGGCTTCGTTGCAGCCGGACTGCCGAGCTGGCGGCGGTTCAGCCTTTCTACCCATAACTTCTACGCCGCTATCAGAAGCCTCGGCCTCGTCGATGAAGCGGGTAAGCCGATAACCAAGATCGTTCCCGCCCAGCTAAGAAAAACGGTGAAGCGGGACAATTACGTGCGCCACGCAGGCCACCTTCGCCGCTTCGCGAGCGATCACTCGAAGCCAGTTGCCGCTCGGCATTATGCCGCGGTGGACGGGCTTCGAGAAGAGCATGCGCGCTCGGTAGAGGTCGCCGAAGGTCAATTGTTCGACATGGCGATGATACCGTTGGTCCTGCCACCGAAGGAGGAAACCAGCGCGCTCGTAGCCGGCCTCTCGATCGGAAACCAAAAGCTCGACGCAGGCGCTGTCGCGTCGTTGATCTCAGGCAATGCCGATACGTTCCTCGGCATGTGTTCCGGATTCTGGTCGAGCCCACTTGGGCGGAATGACGACGGCTCCTGCGCCACCGCGTTCACTGGCTGCCTCCATTGCCCGAATGCTGTGTTCACCGCACGGAAGCTGCCAGCGTTGCTGACCTATCTGACATGGCTAGCTGATCGGCGCGCCGTCATGACGGAAGCGGAGTGGCACGAGCGCTACAGCGCCGACCATGATCGAATTATGGTACAGATACTCCCCGTGTTCGACGCTGGCGATATCGAACAGGCTCGGTCCACAGTGGAAAATACCGCTGTGGCGCCAGCTCTGCCGCCACATCTTCAGCGGGGCTGAGCATGCGTCCGGTTCTGGAACGTGCCGAAGCATCTTGGCGGATTGACCGTTCGGCATTGGTGATTCCGCCCCACATGGTCGTGAGTGGCCGTGAGCAGCAGAATATCTCTCTGGTCGGGGACGATAAGTGGCTGCTCGAATGTGCCATCGCGCGGCCGAAAAAGGCCCATGAAGCCTGTATCTGCTTCGGTCGGATCGCCGATGCTGATGAGCGGGAACTCGTACGAGAATATCTGTTCCTGTCTTTGAACTACGACTCCCGAGACAAGGTGCGCGGCCGCCTCGGCGTCCTGAAACCTGGTTCGCTGATGCAGGTCGGCAATATCATCCGGTATTTTTTGCAAGAAGTGCGGGAAGCCGGATTTCAACTACACGAGATCGATCAGCCTTGGCTGGATCACTGGCTGTCCGCGAAGCGGCACCTCGCACCGGCAACTCTTGTCTACAAGATCCTCTGCGTACGGCGACTTGCGCTCTATACGCCCTACCTGTCGTTCCGGGGGATCGGGATAGCTCCTTGGGGTAACCGTTCAGCGACTCGGATCGCGGGATACCGGGGTGGCCGAGAAAATGTCACACCGCGAATACCGGAAGCCATTAGCGCGCCGGCGTTGCGGTGGGCCATGTTCTACGTCGATCATGGGATCGACGATCTCATCGCCCGACATCGAATAGCTGGCGTCAACATCGCCGCGCGTCGGCAAAGAGTGTCACCGAAACTAAGTGACCAGCGCTTGCGCGCTTATTTGGATGCACTTGAAGCATCAGGCTCTGGAGTACCGGCGACCCAAGATGGTCGACCCGCGTGGCCAGAAATCTGCAAGGCCAGCGGTCTCGGCGTGGAAGTGCTGAAAGCACGCTCGGCTATGCTCGAGAAGGCAATCTCGCAACTCGGAACCGAGCGCCCAGGCGCAAGCAGTGTTTGGGCCAACATGCCAGGAACAAACACTGCGTGGCGGTCGCATCTTCCTAGCTTCAGCAGTCGTTATACCTTCATACCGGCGATGGCCGCGTGCTATCTCGTAATCGGCCTATTATCCGGAATGCGAGGCGAGGAAGCGGCCGCGCTCAA
The DNA here is from genome assembly GCF_058790595.1 of Sphingomonas sp. EU05-FHT14C10. Classification (NCBI taxonomy): domain Bacteria; kingdom Pseudomonadati; phylum Pseudomonadota; class Alphaproteobacteria; order Sphingomonadales; family Sphingomonadaceae; genus Sphingomonas; species Sphingomonas sp. EU05-FHT14C10. The sequence goes on from NZ_JBYTEN010000018.1 coordinate 81,356, forward strand.
GCGTGGTTGCCTAAGACTCGTGCGAGACGAACATGGGAAGGTTAAGGGCTACGAACTCGTCGGAAGAATCTTCAAAACCCGCAAAAACGTCGACGGCGCTGAACATCGCTGGACTGTAATAGAGCCTGTTGCCAGGGCCGTATTGGCAGCAATACGGTTGCAGGACTATCTACACAACAGCGCCGATCGAACGGAAGCGCCGCGAGATGATGAGCCCCTGTTCAAACCGGCCTTGATTCGGGGGGTAGGCAATGTCCAGCTTACGGCACATCAATCGACCGTATACCTAACCTGTCTTATTCACCGCGGCGGGTGAGAGGGTTGGCGGGAGTGGCGTAAGCGATTGCTTTGCAGTAGGAAAATGGG
>NZ_JBYTEN010000019.1:0-75172 GCF_058790595.1 Sphingomonas sp. EU05-FHT14C10
GCTTCCGCTTCATCTGTCCGTCCCTTTGTCGGGTCGGACTCTAGCTCCAACTGGAGGAAAAAGCGGGGGTCACGTCACCGGTCGGAAACCAGGGCGGTTTCCTGCGCCAGCGTCAGGCGGGTGACCAGACGCACGGGGTGATCCACCCGGCGCATGATTTCCGCCATGTTCGTGCCGGCCAGGGCGCAAAGCTCCCCGAGCTTGTCGATCATCAGGCCTTTGCCCGACAGCCAGCGCTTCAACGTGGTCTCGCCGACGCCCAGGGCGTGTGCCGCGCTTTTGATCGTATGTCCCGCTCCGCGCAGGTCGTGTCTCAGCTCGTCGAGCATGGCACGCGTGAAATGTGCGCCGGTATCGCTCATTGTCTCTTTGCCCCTGTGTGACGATCAGGACCACGGTCACAGACGCCGAACCACATGGCAGCCCAGATGTGAGCACTATCCTATGGTGGGCGCAGCCCCTCCGCAATCGGGCTCGCATATGCAGTAAATCTCTCCCCAAGCAGACATGCGCGGGATCGCATGGGCAATCCACGGGCGCACCCATTTAACAGTGTCGGGCAATGAGGCGGCCCTGTTCGGTCCATCTGGAGGACTATCGCCGCGTTCGAGCCTTGACGGTCGATTGTCGCCCTTGGCCCTGCCCAATATCGTGGCGCGCATAACTGCAACGCGATCGTCGGAGGCGCAGCCGGACAGTCCGCCGAGGCCATTCAGCCCCGGGGGACCGTCGTCGGCATGCGGTAATAGGGGGCTATGTGACGAAGTTGAAGACATGTTGGGGCATTTGCGAACGGCCGGGAAGCATGCGCTGGGGGCTGCTCGCGGGAACTGCGCTGGCGGCTCTGGGCTTTTCGGCATCTCCGGCTGCGGCGGCCTGCATCAATCCTCCCGACAATCTGAATGGCGTCTGGGGCATCAACTGCGCCGCTCCCGATCAGCCGAAGGCGGACCCCGGCTCGTCGGAACAATATGGGCTGCCCTGGGAAGCGACGAAATACAATAACGGACCCGGCGGATCGAACGGGGGGATTGGCGACGCGATCACGGCCTCCCAGTCCGGCCTCACGCTTTCGGGCCGCGCGGGCATCGCGGCGATCTTGATCCAGTCGAGGGGCGGCAAGGGCGGCGACGGCGGCGATTCCGGCGCCGCGACCGGCGACTGGACCACCGGCTATTCGGATGGCGGCGGCGGCGGCTTTGGCGGCAGTGGCGGCGTGGTCACCATCACCCTCAATGCATCCACGGTCAGCGATGCGGTCGGCCTGACGCCCATCGGCATCTATTCGATCGGCGGCGATGGCGGCAGCGGGGGTGTCGGCTATACCTACGGTCAGGGCGGCTACGGCAACTATGCCGGCGACGGCGGCGCCATCTCCTACAGCCAGACGGGCGCGACGACAGTCACCAGTGCAACGGCGCGGCTCCCGGCGATCGCGATCATTTCGTCGGGGGGCAATGGCGGCGCCGCTGCTTCGGCGCGGGATGATCTGACGCATGCCTATGGCCTGAATGGCGGAAATGGCAGCAATGGCGGCGTGTTGACCGTCAATCTGGCGGGTTCGATCAAGTCCGCCGGAGACGGCGTGCGCGCCTGGTCGATCGGCGGCGATGGCGGCGATGGCGCCGACGCATCGAGCGATATAGGGGCGGCAACCGGCGGCAATGGCGGGCGCGGCGCGTCCGGCCAGTCCGTGCATGTCACATTGACGGGGGAGATCCAGGCAACGGGGGTCGACAAGGCCGGGACGGGCCAGACGCTGGGCAACCTGACCTTTTCCGAAATCACGGCGGGAATCTGGGCCGCGTCCCTGAACGGTATTGGCGGTAATGGCGGCACCGGCGAGGGCAGCTACGGCAAGGGATCGGGCGGCAATGGCGGCAGCGCCGATACGGGCAACTTAACCGGCGTCGTCGTCAACGGCGGCTCGATCAGCACCACGGGTTACGCCGCCGTCGGCGTCCTCGCTCAAGGCGTCGGCGGCCATGGCGGCAACGGCGCTTTTGGCGGCGGCGTGTTCGTATCGAGCGGCGGCGATGCGTCCCCCGGCGGCGACGCTGGTCAGGTGCTTGTCGTCACACTCGGTTCGGGCATCATCACGACAAGCGGCAAGCACAGCGCCGCGATCGTCGCGCAGAGCATCGGCGGCGGCGGCGGTTTCGGCGGCGACGCCGTGTCCGATGGCGTCATCGCGGGCGTCACGCTCGGCGGCAATGGCGCGCAGGGCGGCGACGGGCAACTCGCTCAAGTGTTTAACGGCAATCCGACGTTCGGCCCCGACGAGGTCATTACGGCGATGCCCGACGGCGAACTGATCGTCACTACGGGCAACAAGTCGTCCGCGATCGTCGTGCAAAGCATCGGCGGCGGCGGCGGGACTGCGGGCGATGCCAGCACCACGGACGCGGCAGGCGTTTCGGCGGTGGCGATCGGCGGCAACGCAAGCCATGGGGGCGATGGGGGCGCGGCGGTCATCGCCAATGGCGGCACGATCCAGACGCTCGGCAGCCACGCCTATGCCCTGGATGCGCAGAGCATCGGCGGCGGCGGCGGCAGTGGCGGCGCCGCCAATGCCATCGATGTCGGCGCACAGATCACCACATCGGCCGCTGTCGGCGGCACAGCCGGCCAGGGCGGCGTGGGTGGCGACGTGGCGATCACCAATTTCGGCCATGTCACCACGGCTGGTCATGATGCGGTTGGCATTTTCGCGCAGAGCATCGGCGGCGGCGGCGGGCATGGCGGCACCTCGCTCGCCAGTACGTATCAGCTCTTCAACGATCCCGACTTCCCCTCGGTCAATCTCGATGTCTCGATCGGCGGCGCGGGCGGTTCGGGCGGCGCCGCCGGCGCCGTGACCGTCGTCAACAATGGCTCGGTCCTCACGTCGGGTGCCATGGCGACCGCGATCATTGCCCAGAGCATCGGCGGCGGCGGCGGCAATGGCGGCGATTCCGATGCGCTCAGCCTCGCCTATCAATCGTCGAACGTGAATGTGAACACCGCTATCGGCGGCAAGGGCGGCAGTGGAGGAAATGGCGGCACCGTGACCGTCACCAACACCGGCCTCGTCGGCACGATGCAGCATGATGCGGTCGGGGTATTCGCGCAGAGCATCGGCGGCGGCGGCGGCAATGGCGGTTACGGCAACGCCAACAGCGGCGCGCTTTTCACCAACGAGAAATCCGCTTCCGTGACGGTGACTATTGGTGGCAGCGGCGGCGCGGCGGGGAATGGCGGCGCGGTGACCGTCAACAATCTGAACGGCGGCATCTTCACGCTCGGCAGCAACGGCTTCGGCGTCTTCGCGCAGAGCGTGGGCGGCGGCGGCGGCAATGGCGGCGGCACACTGGCGGACGGGACCGGCGGCAACCAGTTCACTGCCAATGTCGGCGTCGGGGGCAATGGCAACGCCGGGGGCGCGGGTGGGACCGTCACCGTCACCAACGCGGCCGCGATCGCAACATCCGGCGGTTCGGCATCGGGCGTCTATGCGCAAAGCGTGGGCGGCGGCGGGGGCATCGGCGGAGAGGCGGCGACGGGCACCGGCATCTCAATCGTCGCTTCGATGGTGGATTTCGTCGAACAGGGCTTTGCCGGCAATGCGGATGTCACGCAGGAAGGGCCCGTCTATCGGCTGAATGATCTCACCTACGACGCCTGGAACAATTATAACCGGCTCCAGACGGTGATTTCGGCGATTGAGGCCTTCTACCCGAGCGATGGTTCCCCCGCCGATCCGGGCAGCCTGACAAGCCTCATCAGCGTCAACGTCGGCGGCGCTTTTGCCGGCGCAGGCGGCGCAGGCGGCGCAGGCGGCACGGTCACCGTCAACAACAGCGGCAACATTGCGACCCTGGGCGCTTTTTCCGAAGGCGTCTTCGCGCAGAGCATCGGCGGCGGCGGCGGCAATGGCGGCGCGGCGGCGGCATCGAACAGCTATTCGACCGTCGACGGCAGCGTGGGGATCGGCGGCCACGCCGGCGCGGCCGGTGACGGCGGCGTCGTCAGCCTGACCAACAGCGGCATCATCACGACGAAGGGCGACCTGTCCTTCGGCCTCTATGGCCAGAGCATTGGCGGGGGCGGCGGCAAGGGCGGCGCAACCTTGGGCGATCCGGCGGCGCTCAGCAATTTCACCGTTTATATCGGCGGCAAGGGCGGTGCGCAGGGCGACGGCGGCGCAGTGACGCTGACCAACAGCGGGAGCATCGCGACGACGGGGCGCGACGCGATCGGGCTCGTGGCGCAGAGCATCGGCGGCGGCGGCGGCCTTGCGGGGGTGATGTCGGTCGGCAACGACAATAGCGGCGGCAGTTCGGGCAGCCAGACCGGCGACTGGGCCTCCACGACCATCATTCCGGTCAACATCGGTGGCGACGGCGGGGCAGCGGGCAACGGTGGCACGGTGACCATGAATCTCTCCGCCGGCTCGGTCACGACCGCCGGCATCGATTCATACGGCGTCCTTGCACAAAGCATCGCGGGCGGCGGCGGCCTTGTCGCCGGCACGCCCGGCGAAGCCAGCGTGACGACCGCCGATGGCGCCTATGGCGAGGCCTCCTTCCTCTCCGGCAATGGCGGCACGGTGAACGTCACGCTTTCCGGCAACAGCCAGATCGCGACGAAGGGCAATGGCGCTGCGGGCATCGTCGCGCAGAGCATCGGCGGCGGCGGCGCGCTGATCGGCGGGCTTTCCCAGATCGACCTCACCCAGGCCGTCGAGCGGCCGAGCTTCATATTCCATGCCGGGTCAGGCGGCGACATCAACGTCGATGTCCAGGCGGGCAGCGCGATCACCACGAGCGGCCAGCGCGCGCACGGCATCTTCGCCCAGAGCGCGGGGAAGGGCGGCGGCCTCTACGGCCACGCCGATGGCAGCGGTTTCGTCATCGCGGGGGCAGGGAGTTCCACCTGCGACGCGGCGTGCACAGGAACGGTCACGGTCAATGTCGAAGGCAATGTCGTCGTGACCGGCGCGGAATCCTACGGCATCTATGCTCTGAGCCGGGGCAACAACACCAATGTCGTGAATATCAACATTGCGGCCGGCGCGACCGTACGGTCGGATGGACAGGCGGCCGGCGCGCTCGTCGTCAGCGGCGGCTACGATACCTACCCCTCGGGCCTGCCCAAGTCGCAGATCAGCATCGCCGGTCGGCTGGACGGCTATAGCGGCCCCGCCCTTATCGTCGACAGCATCGCCAACATCGTCAATACCGGCTTCGTCACCGGCGACATATTGGCCAGCAACGCGGTCCTCCAGAATAATCCGACCGGCACCATCTTCACCAACGCCACGATCAACGCCGGATCGATCTTGAACACCGGCACGCTCTGGATCGGCACGCACGACGCCATCCTGCAGCAGACCACGATCAACACCGGCTTGTTCACCAGCACCGGCTATATCGTCGCCGGCGTCGACTTCGTGAAAGGAACGAGCGACAGCCTGCTGCTCGCCAATGGTTCGAGCGCCATCGTCACCGGCAAATTGTTCCTGCAGCCACTTTCGCTCAGCCATAATAGCGTCACCATCATGTCGGCAGTGGGCGGCGGAAGCATCACGGTCCCGAACAATGATTTCAGCGTCGGCATCTATGGCGGCAATACGTCGCCGATCTACAGTTTCACATATCAGGTGGTGGGCGGAACGAGCCTGACTGTCACCGCCAACGCGGATTACGCGTCGGCGAATTTCGCGTTGAACGGCAACCAGCTGAATACCGCCAACCATCTCCAGCAGATATGGGACACCAACCGGGTGAGTGCCGGCGGCGGCATCGTCCAGACGCTGGCTGTCCAGGTCGCCACGCCTGCCGACTATGTGAATGCGCTCGACAGCCTGGGCGCCGACGTGCTCGGCAGCTTCGCCGTCACGCGTCCGCAGGCCCACCGCGCCTTCGTCGGTGAAATGCTGACCTGTCCGGCCGCCGATCCGGTCGACTTCGGGGTCGACGAGCGCGATTGCGTCTGGGGTCGCGCGGTCGGCACCGACATCGATCGCGACAGCACGGCGGAATCGATCGGCTACCGGTTCAAATCCGGTACGGTCCAGATCGGCGGTCAGCGGGAGATTGGCGAGGATCTCTTCCTGGGCGGATCGCTCGCCTATGAGCGCGATTCGATCGATGCGGAACGGCGGCTCGCCCATGTCACCGGCGACGCGCTGCATCTCGGCGCATTCGTCAAGAAGCGCCAGGGCGATCTGCTGATGTCGCTGGCCGTCTCGGGCGGCTTGGGCTGGTACGATTCGCGGCGGAAAGTCACGATCGGCCAGGATGCGACGACGGCGACCGCATCGCCTTTCTCCCAATATGTCGGCGGCCATATCGGCATTGGCTATCAGCATGCTTTCGGCGGCTTCTATCTGCTTCCGCAGGTCGCGGTCGACGCGACATACGTTCATGTCGACAGCATCAAGGAAAGCGGCTCGCCTTACGCGCTTCGCCTGGCGAAGACCGGGAACACCACCTTCGCCGCCGCCCCGGCGCTCGAGATCGGCGGCCGGATCAGCCTCGGCGCGGATTCAACGCTGCGGCCGTTCGCGCGGGTCGGGGGATTGTTCGAGGCGCGCAACGACTGGCGGGCAAAGGCGCGCTTCGCCGATGCACCCGATCTCTCGCCATTCGTCAGCACGACCTATCTGCCGAACAACCGGCTGCTGCTGGGGGCGGGTGCGGAGCTCCTCCGCAAGCGGAACATGACGATAACGGCCGGCTATGATGCCGATCTTGCGCATCATTACTCCAGCCAGCGCGTCTCGGCGCGCCTCATCTACTCATTCTAAGTCGCGGCGGCGTTCGCTGCATCATATAGGAGGTGACATTGGCCGCTTTAACGCGTCGCACGCTGCTCCAGTCGACTCTGGCCGCCGCCGCTGCGCAGGATGTCTGCGGCGCGGCCGCATTCGCAGCGCAGCCGCCGGAAACGACTTTGCGCCTGTTGCGGCGGACGATCGAGGTCAATGGGCAGGCGGCTTCCGTCTATGGCATCCGGCAGCCCGACGGCACGCCGGGGCTTGTGATGAATGCCGGCGATCGCTTTCGGGTGCGGGTCGAGAATCATATTCAGGAGCCCAGCCTGATCCATTGGCACGGCCTCACCCCGCCGTGGCGGCAGGACGGCGTGCCGGGCATATCGGCGCCGCCCATCGCGCCGGGGGCGAGCGCCGCTTACGACTTTCCCGTGCGCTCGGGCGGCAGCTTCTGGATGCATTCGCATGCCGGGTTCCAGGAACCGCTGATGATGTCCGCGCCGCTGATCGTCCGCGACGGGCGCGACGAGCCCGGCCAGCAGGAGATCGTGCTGATGCTGCACGATTTCAGCTTCACCAGCCCGGAGGAGATTTACGCCGCTCTCCGCAAGCCCAGGTCCATGAGCGCCATGCAAGGCATGGCGATGCCCGGCAAGGCGGCGGCACCGGATCTGAACGACGTCACGTTCGACGCTTTCCTGGCCAATGACCGCACGCTCGCCGATCCCGAAGTGGTCAAGGTCGAACCCGGCGCGCGCGTGCTGCTGCGCGTGATCAATGCCGCGGCGATGAGCAATTTCCACTTCGATCTCGGGGCGCTGACCGGGGAATTGATCGCCGTCGACGGCTTCCGGGTAGAGCCTGTCAAGGCCCGGCGCTTTCCCCTCGCGGTCGCGCAGCGGCTGGATATCCGGCTCACCGTTCCCCGCGAAGCGGCTTCGCATCCGTTGCTGGCGCTGCTGGAAGGCACGGCGCGGCGGACGGGGATCGTGCTGCGCGCCGGTGCAGCGCCAGTGCCGCGTATCGCGGAAACGGCGCAGGCGGCGGCGCCTGCCGTCACGCTCGATCTCGAAAGCCGCCTGCGCGCCGTGAAACCGCTCGCCCCCCGCAAGGCCGATCGCGTCCACACGATCGACCTGACCGGGGAGATGAGCGGTTATGTCTGGTCGATCAACGGCGTGCCGTGGAACAGCCAGGTGCCGCCGCTTCCCGTCGCCACCGGCGAGCGCGTGGAACTTGCGCTCGTCAACAAGACACCGATGGCGCACCCGATGCATTTGCACGGCCATACCTTCCAGGTCGTCGAAATCGGCGGTCAGCGGCTGGCGGGGGCGATGCGCGACACGATCCTCGTGCCGCCGAACGGGCGCGTGGTCGTGGCGTTCGATGCGGACAATCCCGGCTGGTGGGCATTTCACTGCCACATGATCTATCATCTGGCAGCGGGCATGTTCACGACGATCCGCTATGTCTGAGGCGACGGGCAGCTCGTGGGGCATGGCGGCGCGCGCGGGGGGCGCCGTTGCCCGTCCGGTCGGCCGGTGGCTCCTGCGCCACCCTCTCGGGCGCAGCACGCTCGCAGCCGGCCCGGTTTCGACCGTTCGCGCGGCGCGCGGCTGAGCATGGGAAGCGGCGATTGTCATCGTCGCTTCCTCTTCGCGCCGGTCGTTCGCGCCGATCCGCGCCGCGGCCTCGGGAGCGCGCAGTGAGATCCGCAGCCACGCTGGCCGCGTCTGCGGGGCTGTCGGCGTTGGCCGCGATGCCCGAAGCGGCATGGCCGCAATCGATCGATAAGACGGTCCCGACCTTTTCCTCGCTGTGGGACGGGCAACCCAACGATCCCGGCCAATTGAGCCTCGCCGGGCTTGCCAGCGTTTCCGCCGGGCAATGGCAGTTCCAGTCGAACCTGCAATACACGCCTACGGGCAGCTTCTGGTCCAACGCCTTGTTCTCGGTGATTTTCCCCACGGTCGACGCCGGCGACAACATCGCCGATGCGGAAACCTCCGCAACCTTCGGCTGGCAGCAGCGCTGGTTCGGCTCGGACAGCAGCCGCACGACCTTTTCCACCTCGGTCGCGGTCCAGATTCCCGTTCACGCGCCCAGCCAGAGCGTCGATTTCATCGCGACGGCGGGGTTGACCCGCGTCGTCGGCAAAGGGGTGGCCTATCTGAACGCCTATGTCGAAACCGAAGCCGGATCGGCCAATCCGGCGCCGACCCAATGGGGTGTCGCGACGGGCTATCTGTTGCCCGTATCGCCGAAAGTCGCGGTCGTCGGCGATGTCCTTTATGCGCGCGGCGGCAACCTCCAGTTCGAGACGTCGCTACGGATCGATGCGAATGACGCGCTTTCGGTCGGCCCCGGCCTGTTCGTCGCGACCGACATCGATGCGCGATCGCACCGCATCTCGGCGGGTGCCGGCGTTCTCGTCACCTATTCTTTCTGACGGGCTGCGCGGGTGCCGGGCGAGAAGAAGGGAATGCGAACCGTGGAAAAGGGGGCATGACGATCGGCGGCGCGATACACATATTATCCCCGATGGTTCCGGCGTTGCCCGCGCATCCGGAAACACGCCCCCTGCTCACATCGCGTCGGAATCGGCGATGACGCGGCGGGCGCTTTGGCGAGAAGCCTTCCTGCTGGCGACCGGGGGCATTTTCTCACTCGTTTCGATCCTGTCCGACAATGCGCTGGCAAGCGGGATTCCCGGCATGGCGGCGCTGCTGGTCCTGGTGTTCGCGCTCATGCTGCGCAACGGCTTCGGCATCGCACGTCACGGCGCGCACGTGGCACGGGCTATGGATCAACCCTATGGCACGCTGCTCCTCACGCTTTCGATAGACTTCATCGAAGTGGCGAGTATCGCGGCGGTCATCCTTCACCGCGACAATAACCCTACATTGTTGCGCGCCAGCCTGTTGTCGGTGGTGATGATCATACTGAACGCCATGGTCGGCATGTCGCTGCTGATCGGCGCGTGGCGGCACGGCGAACAGCATTATAATCTTCACGGCGCGAACAGTTATCTCTCGGTCCTGCTGCCGCTTGCGGTACTGACCATGGTCCTGCCCGGTTTTGTCGATTTCACGAACGAAAATGGCGTAAGCGGCTATCGAACCGCCTTCATCGCCATCATGACCTCGGCGCTCTATGCGGCGTTTCTGCTGCTGCAGACCGGGCGTCACCGGGGTTATTTCGTGGACGGCGGGGCGACGCAGCGCAAGGACGGCGCGCATGCGCAATCGACTCCGGTGGCGACGCATGCCGCCTTCCTTGCCGCGAACCTGGTCGTCACCGGGCTGCTTGCATCGCAGATCGCCGTTCCGATCGACTATTTTCTCGAGAATCTGAAGATGCCTGCGCTGTTGGGCGGCATTGTCATGGCGCTGCTCGTAGCGACTCCCGAGGCTGCGGAAGCGGTGAGGGCGGCGCGCCGCAATCATCTCCAACATGCGATCAACGTGCTGCTCGGGTCCGCGCTCGCCACCATCGGCATCACCGTTCCCGCGATCCTGCTCATCGGCGCGCTGGCCGGGCGCAGCGTGGAATTGACGCTGCACGGCGCCGATCTCATTATGTTGCTGCTCACGCTGACGGTCAGCGTCGTCACGTTCGGCAGCGGCCGCACGACAGTCCTCCAGGGCGCAGTGCATCTGCTGCTCTTCGCCGCATATCTGATGCTAGCCATCCATTTGTAGAACGGCGATGCAATGTCGGTCGGAACCGAGCATGCGCTCGATTCTCGATCGGCGGCCCCGCCGGCCACGAGTGACGGTCTCGATTGTCCGATCGGCAAGCGCGGTGCGGACGGCGGGCCTCTCCTCAAGCGGCTACCAAACTTGGGCAAGCCCGGGCAAACCCGGACATGGCCGGCGCTATTGCGGTAACGGCATGCCCCGTTGTGCCGAGAAACGCGCTGCCTGAACGGGCAGGCCGGTTTGCGGCTGGCCCGATCCTATGCTCACCTGATACTCGCCGGCCAGCACCTGGCGGACGCCGTCCGCAGTCACGGCGCTCAGGTCGCGCGGCGAGAGATCAAAGCTGATCGTCCGCCGTTCGCCGGGCTGGAGGGTCAGGCGCTGGAACCCGCGAAGCGCGATCCTCGGCGCTCCCGGCACGGCGGGGAAGCTCAGGTAGAGCTGGGCGACCTCGTCGCCGGCGCGCTGGCCGCTATTGGTGATCTCCGTCGTGACGCGCAGCCCGTTTTGTGCGCCGCCCGCAGCCGGCTGCACCGTCAGCGGCGCATATGCGAAGCGGGTGAAGCTGAGGCCATAGCCGAAAGGATAGACGGGCGTGCCCGCATAATAGCGATAGGTGCGCCCCTTCATCTCATAATTGTCGAACGCCGGCAGGTCGTCGAGCGAGCGATAGAAGGTGAGGGGCAGGCGGCCCGCCGGGTTGGTCTTGCCCGATACGATGTTGGCGATGGCGAGCCCGCCCGACTGGCCGGGATACCAGGCCTCGATGATCGCCGAGGCGTTGTCCTTCTCCCAGGCGAGGTTGATGGGGCTGCCGTTCATCGCCACCACGATCAGCGGCTTGCCGAGCGTCTTCGCCTTGCGCAGCAGGTCCCGCTGGTCGGCCGGGATGTCGAGCGAGGTCTTGTCGCCCCCGGAGAAGCCTTCGACCTTTACCGGCATCTCCTCCCCCTCCAGGTCGGAGGTGAGGCCGACGACAGCCACGATCACGTCGGCCTGTGCCGCAGCGGCTGCGAGATCCGCGTCGGGGTTGGTCGAAATGCGTTTCCAGAAGATCGCGGGGCTCGCCGATATGGTCGATTCGGTCTGGAAGCGCAGCGGATAGCGACGTCCCTTTTCCAGCCGGACTTCGACGAGCTTCAGCGGTTCCGCCCATGCGGAATAGGCATCTGCGCTGACCGCCGGCCGCCCGTCGATCATGAGCGCGCCTTTCAGCCCGGTTACCGCGATGCGATAGGTGCCTGTCTCGGGAGCCACGAGAAACCCCGTCCACACGACCTTGTTTCGGTCGCTCACCTGTTTGAGCTGCGCGGCGTGCGAATATAAGTTGCGCTCGGTGCGGGTGACGATCGGTTTTGTATCGAAAACGGTTTCGCTCCCGGCTGGCTGACGCGCGCTGGCGTTGTAATATTCGGCCTTGAGGCCTGCCTTGCCGTCCGGCGTCAACAACGCGCTGCCCGGCACCAGGTCGCCGTCGGTGATCGAGGGGCCGAACGGCACCAGGGTGATCTTGGCCTCGGGCATCGCAGAGCGCAGTCCGTCGATGACGGAGATGGGCGGCGCGCTGAGCGCCGACGAATAATTGCCTCGCAATACCCGGGTCGCATCGCCGAGCGGTCCGACCACGGCGATCCGCGTCGTGGCCTTCAGGGGCAGCACGCCATCATTTTTGAGCAGGACGAGGCTCTTTTCGGCCGCTTTCAGCGCCAATGCCCTGTGCTCGGCCGTGTCGATCGCGCTGGGGGGAATGGTCTGCGGCGCACGGCCGGACAGCCCCGGCAGATCGCCATTGCGATAGCGGGCCGAGAACAGGCGGACGAGCGCCCGGTCGATGTCGGCCATGCTGATCAGCCCGCGATCGAGCGCTTCCTTGTAACGGTCGCTCAAATGCGGCGTGTCGGAGAGAGTCGCGACATTGCACTCGTTATCGACACCCGCCTTCAGCGCCACTGCGACGCCCGCAGCCGGATCGGTGGCGTATTTGTGATGCGCCGCGATATCGACGACGGCATCGCAGTCCGACACGACATATCCGGTGAACCCCCATGCGCCGCGCAGATGCTGCGACAGCAGCAGATTGCTGCCGCAGGCCGGCTGGCCGTCGACCCGATTATAGGCGCACATGATCGAGCCGGCCTTGCCGTCCACGATCGCGGCCCTGAAGGCCGGCAGGAACGTGTCTTCCAGATCATGGGCGGAGACAAAGACGTTGGCGCTATGACGCGTCGATTCCGGGCCGCTATGGACCGCAAAATGCTTTGGCGTGGCGATGACGTCGGGCAGGTCCGGGTTGGGGCCTTGAATGCCGCGCACGAACGCGACGCCCATCGACGCTGTCAGGAAGGGGTCTTCCCCATAGGTTTCCTGCCCGCGCCCCCAACGGGGATCGCGAAATATGTTGATATTGGGCGACCAGGTGTCGAGCCCCGTGCCGATATGACCCAGATGTCCGGTTTCCCGCCCCAGCGTGTGCAGTGCGCGGACTTCGGTGCTGATGCTGGCGGCCACGGTTTCGATCAACGGCGCGTCGAACGTCGCGGCAAGGCCGATCGGCTCGGGATAATTGGTGGTCGGCACCGAACCGATCGCGCCATGGAGCGATTCGGTCCACCAATTATAGGCCGGCACGCCAAGGCGCGGGATCGCCGGCGCGACATTCATAAGTTGTCTGACTTTTTCGTCGACCGTCATCTGCGCGACGAGCTTGGCGGCGAGCATTTGGGCGCTTGCCCGGGCGTCATTGGCCATTTCAGCCGGATGTTCTTGGGCGACGATGGGCGCAGCTACCGCTCCGGTCATTGCCAGGCCGGCCAATGCCGCTGTAATACGGGCTGATACTGTCCACGCCATCTGCTCTCTCCCCTTGGCGGCCGCTCTCTCCGAGCATCCCGTGCGATCTGCGTCAAAAACTGGTAACGTTAACAATCGATCGCGGGAAGCGAAATCGCATCGCAGGCCGATCCGCAACCCTTTCATGCCGCGCGATTGTTTTGTACGAGTAATCGACAAGCCGCAAATCGGCCGAGTGGAGAGGAGCAATTGCAATGACGGGAGATTTCCGACTCGGCGCCAATCGTTCAGCAGGGCGCCGCGCGGCCCGGTTCGTCGGCATCGGTCTGGCTTTGGCTTGCGCCATATCCGCACCGGCGCGTGCCCAGGCCGACAAGATGACGCCGATACCCATCCCCGCGCAGCCAAGCGCGATCGAACTGGGCACGGGGCCGTTGCCGGGCGCGACAGCCGCTGAGTCCTGGCATTCGCAATATGGCAGCCGGTTCGCGCGCAACGTGACCGTCGCCACGCTCACGCCGTTCCTGCCCGATCCGGCCAGGGCGACCGGCACTGCCGTCATCGTCGCGCCGGGCGGCGGGTTCCGGACGCTCTCGATGGAGAATGAGGGCTGGGACGTCGCTCAGGCGCTGGCGAAGCAGGGGGTCGCGGCGTTCGTGCTGAAATACCGCCTCAATCCCACGCCTGCCGACATGCCCGGCTTCGAGCGTTCGATGCGCGAGATGTTCGCCGGAGTCGCGCGCGCGCCGCAGCCCAGTCCGCGAACCGCCATGCCCGGCATCGAGCCACAGATCGCGGACGCCGATGCCGCCTTTGCGATGATCCGGCGGCGCGCGGCGGAATGGCATGTCGATCCGAACCGGATCGGCATGATCGGCTTCTCGGCCGGCGCGATGCTGACGATGGCGACCACGCTTGCTGGCCATGACGCCCGCCCGGCCTTTATCGGAATCATCTATGGCTCGCTCGCCCGGGTGGAGGTGCCGGCCGAAGCGCCGCCGATGTTCGTTGCGCTCGCAGCCGACGATCCCTTTTTCGCCAATGGCGGTTTCGGCCTCATCGAGAGCTGGAAGGAAGCCAGGCGCCCGGTCGAATTCCACCTTTATGAACAGGGCGGCCACGGTTTCGGCATGTACCAAAAGGAAACCACGAGCACCGGCTGGTTCGACGCCTTCACCAGTTGGATGCGGATGCACGGCTGGCTGAAATCGTCCCGATGAAAGGGGCGGGCGCGAACCCCGTGGCGCCAGTCCGTAAAAGAGGAAGCGAAGAATGAAGCGACTGCTGGCGGCGGGTTTGATCGCCATGACCAATGTCTCGCCTGCGATCGCCGACGCCGCCGACCCCCTGGCGCCGACGGGGCGCTGGTCGGCCTATAATGCCGGTTCTGCGGCTGCCCCGCCGATGGGCTGGAGCAGCTGGAACGCCTTCGCCACCGACATCGACGAAGCCAAGGTCATGGCCTCGGCGCAGAAGATCGTGGACAGCGGGCTTGCCGCCAAAGGCTATCGATACGTCAACATCGACGACGGCTGGGCCTTGCGCCGTCGGATGCCCGACGGGCACATGATCATCCGCGCCGACAAATTCCCCTCGGCCGGCGGCGGCGATACGCCCAGCTTCAGGCCCTTCACCGATCGGCTGCATGCCATGGGGCTGAAAGCGGGCATCTATTCCGACCTCGGCCGGAACACCTGTTCGCAAGCCTATTCGCCGACGGAGACCGATCTGCCCAAGGGCAGCGTCGCCGAGCGCGAGGTCGGCCTCTACGGGCATATCGATCAGGACATCGCGCTCTATTTCAAAACCTGGGGTTTCGACTTCATCAAGGTCGATGGCTGCGGTCTTCGTGACTATGGGCCGGCGAGTAGCCGGGTCGTCTCGGGCAAGTTCCGCGCATTGGGGCCCATTCTGGACTCCAGTGCCGTAACCCGAACCGACATCCCCGCGATCCAGAATCTTTTCCGTCAGATCGACGCCGCGCTGGTGCGCGACAATCCCGACGGCGATTATCTGTTGTCGCTGTGCGTCTGGGGCGCGGCCAACGTCCGCGCGTGGGGCAAGGATTTCGGCGCCATATCGCGCACCAGCGACGATATTGCCCCGGCCTGGGGGCGGTTGCTGGTCAATTACGACAGCACCGTCACCCGGTCGCTCTACGCCCATCCCGGATCATGGAACGACCCCGACATGCTGTATATCGGCGCGGGCGATTTCGACGCCAATCATTTGACGGAGGCGCGGTCGCATTTCGCGCTCTGGGCCATGTTGAGCGCGCCCCTCATGATCGGGACCGATCTGCGCACGACGCCCGATGCGCTCATGGCGATTTTCGGCAATGCGGACATCATTGCGATTGATCAGGACCCCGCCGGCAATCAGGCGACTCTGGCCTATGATTCCAGCGATCTGCAAATTCTGGTCAAGACGCTCGCTTCCGGCGACAAGGCCGTCGCGATCTTCAATCGTGGATCCGGCGCCTATGATGTGGATCTTCACGCGGCTCATCTGAAGTTCACCGATTCCGCACCGATCGAGCTGACCGATCTGTGGGACAAGCGGACGACGAAATTCACGGGGCAGGTCAAATTGCGCGTCGAGCCCCGCCAGACCCTGATTTTCCGGGCGTCCGGAACCCGTATCCTTCAGGGCGGATATTATCTTTCGGAACAGCCCGGGCGAGTGAACCCGGCGGTCGATGGCGTTGTCCATCCCGTTCCCGATCCGACGATCTTCCGCACCGCCGCGGGTTGGGCAGGGACCAATGGAGCTGGCGACCGGCCTGTCTATGCGGGCTGGGGCGGCGCGCGCGCCGACAGCGCGCCTTATGGGCAGGTGCTGCAGATCGCCGGCAAATCATTTCCGGCCGGCATCGGCATCCTGGCGAATTCGCGGCTCGAGGTGCGCAATGACGGGGCACAGCGTTTTACGGCGCTCGTCGGGGTGGACGACAGCGCCACCGACAAGACGCATGAGGTGGCGTTCGCCGTCTATGGCGACGGCAAGCTGCTGGCGAAGAGCAGGCCGCTCAAATGGGGAATGGCCGCGCAGCCGCTTTCGGTCCCGGTTTCCGGCGTGAAGCTCATCGAACTCGTCGCACGCAGCGCATCGACGGAAAATGAGAGGCTGCCGGTGACATGGGGGAGCGCCGCTTTGCTGACTCGCTGATCGGCGGCTGGTTCGACGGACATGTGTCGGCGAAAGCGCAATTGCCGCCGAAGTTGGCGAACTGCAGATCAAAGCTGCCAGTCGAACGTGAGAAACACCTTGTCCGTATCGGACGCGAAGCTGTCCGCCCGATAATGGGCGAAACGCGCCGCGACGACATAGTGTCGAATTTCGACGGAGGCGATCAGATCGACTTCGTCGCCATATCGACGTGACAGGCGATCGCTGTCAAAGCGATGATAGGTGGCGCCAAGTCCATAGCTGTTGACGTGGCCCGACCCCTTCCAGTTGATTCCGATCGTTGCATAGGCATCGCGCAAGCCATCGGGCGGAGTGGTGGAGAACTTGCCTGCCCAGCCCTGAAAACGGAAAAAGGAGGCAAGCGGGGTCTGCACGCTGGTCAGGACGGCGCCCTTGTCGGCACCCAACACTTCATAGCCGATCGTCCCGGTCAACAGCTTGCCGGAAAGCGTCGCCTCGCCGAGCCAATAGCTGGCGGCATAATGGTTCGGGTTGCGGGCATAGTCGCTCTGCCGCGCGAAGCTCGCGACATAGCCCAGTTTCATATCCGCGCCGATCGGGCGGGTTCCCGCAAAGCGCACGCCATAGGTTTGGCTGGACAGGCGATAGCCCGATAGCGCCGCCGAATCCTGATCGATCAGATAGGCGAACCCCGAAACCGTGCCGATCGGCGTCGCATAGCCAAGGTTGACGAACCAGTTGCCGCCGCCAATCGAGCTTGGCCGCGCCGGCGTTCCCTGAACGCCCATCACGGTGCGGACCGACCAGGCATAGGTCGCGTCGAGCGTCAGCTTGCCGGGCATCGTCCATTGGGCGCGAACCGCGTCGAACGTCTGCTCATTCTGCCGCCACGGCATCGAGCCGACGAAACGCTGATCGACCAGTTCGATCCGCTGGCGGCCGGCGGTCAGCGCGAAGCCGGGGCGGGCATAGCGCAGCTGCGCGCGATTGATCTCGACATTCTGCGGATCCATGACGAGGGGCAGGGCGCGGCCGTTCTGGCCGTCATTGTAGCGGTTGATGATCCCGATCGTCCCTTCCGCCTCGACCAGTGCGGAAAGGTGGCCGACGCTCGCCTGCACGCCGGGGCGGACGCGCAGCGTCAATGCGTCCGCCGTGTCGGCGATCCCGGTCTGATCGACATGTTCGTAACGCAGCCGGGCGTCGACCAGCGGCTTGAGATCGATATCCTGGGCATGGGCGGCGGACGCAGGCCCCCCCAGCGCGGCGAGCGCAAGCGCCCGCACGACGAAATTCGGCATTGCCGGTCTCCGGGTTCAGGCGGCGTTGACGGCCAGTTTTGCGTCGAGCGCGCCGAGTTCGCCCTCGGCGCGGGCGCGGCGGCCATAGACGGCCTCGAACAGCGGGCCGGCCATCATCGTCGTGACGATCGCCATCAGCACCAGCATCGAGAAGAGAGTGGGGCCGATAATGCCCTTCTGCAGCCCGATATTGATGATGATGAGTTCCATCAGCCCGCGCGAGTTCATCAGCGCGCCGATGCCCAGCGCGGTGCGGTTATCCTCGCCGGAAAGGCGCGCCGCCGCCCAGCAGGCGCCGAACTTGGCGAGCACCGAAACCGCGAGGATGCCGATCGCGATCAGGACGAGGCCGAGCGAATTGACCATGTCCATGCGCGTGTTCAGTCCCGAATAAGTGAAGAACATCGGCAACAGCAGGACGACCGCCAGCGGCTCCACCTTGCGCTTCAGCTCCTCGACGAACAGCCCGCGCGGCATGCACGCGCCGAGCAGGAAGCCGCCGAAGATGGCGTGGATGCCGATCGCGTCCATCAGGAAGGCGGAGGAACAGAAGAGGGCGATAGTGACGGCGAGCATCGTCATGCTCATTTCACCCTGCGCCTCGACGAGCCGGCCCAGCGGCGCCAGCAGGCGGCGGCCCCAGATCAGCATGAACGCGGCGTAGATCACCGCGCCGCCGATCGCGAGCAGCGCGACGCCGGGGCCGCCGCCGAAGGTCGCGAGCACGATGGCGAGCACGCACCACGACGTCGCGTCGTCGAACGCGCCGGCAGTCAGCGACAGCGTGCCCAGCGACGAATTGGCGAGGCCGCGTTCGTTGATGATGCGCGCCAGCATCGGGAAGGCAGTGAGCGCGATGCAAGCGCCCATGAACAATGTGGCATTGGCCTGGCCGATGCCGGCCGCGAACAGGCCGTCGACCTTGAGCAGCCAGGGCGTGATGATGGCGGCGAGGATGAAGGGGGCGATGATGCCCGCCGCAGATACGGCGCCGGCGCTCTTCGCCTTGGACCGGAAATGGTCGAGGCGCAGCGTGAGCCCGACCATGAACATGTAGAGCCCGACGCCGAGCTGCGCGCCGGAATAAAGGACGTTGCGCGTCTCCTTGGGAAACAGGGCAAGCTGGAAATCGGGAAAGAGCAGGCCGAGGAGCGAGGGGCCGAGCACGACGCCCGCGATCATTTCCCCCACCACCTGCGGTTGGGCGAGCAGCTTCTGGCCCAGCCAGCCGACGACGCGGCAGGTGATCAGGATGATTGCGAGCTGCAGGAAGAAATGGATGCTGAAATCACCCGGCGTATAGCTCGCCGCCGCCTGCACGGCGGGACCGTGCGGCGACAGGATACCGCCGATGGTCGAGATTAGGCTGTCGATAAGGCCCTGCTGCATCATTCTCCCCCGATCATGTTTGCGCGGCGTTCGAGCGCTGCGTCTCGGCTGAGGGAAGGCGGAAATGGTAGCGCTAGCAAGCGTGAAATTGCGTCGGTCGGGCAGAGCGATTCATTTTCCCGCCCGCGCCACGATTTCTGTTGTAGAGGCGCTACGATGTAGTAACGTTCCTACATAATAAACGAAAAGGTGGGTGGCGCATGCGCGCGATTTCCAGCCGGCAGTTCAATCAGGATGTGGGTCAGGCGAAGCGTCTTGCGCGAGTCGAGCCGTTGTTCGTCACTGATCGCGGCCGCCCCACCCATGTGCTGATGAGCATCGATGCCTATCGCCGCCTCTCGGGCGAGACCAAGTCGATCGTCGATCTGCTCGTCTGGCCCGGCGTGCCGGCCGCCGAGCCGCTGGACGATGCTTCCGGTCCCTGGGCGCGTTCGCCGGCGGGCCGCTGATGCATCTTCTCGACACGCCTGTCGTGCTTGCGCTGCGCGACGCGAAGGCGGCCGGCGGCGATGCGGGGTTGTCGCTCTGGGCTTCCGGCGTCGCGCGGCAGAGCCTCTTCGTTTCCGCGCTGACCCTTCACGAGCTGGAACGGCATGCCGCCCATGCCCTGCACCGCGACAGGAATGTCGGGGCGCTGTGGCGCGATTGGATCGACGGCAACGTCATGCGCGCTTTCGATGGCCGCATCCTGCCCGTCGACGCAGCCACCGTCCGTCGCGCGGCGACGCTTGATTATGGCGACCAGCGCGACGCGCTTCTTGCCGCGGCGGCGCTCGAACATGGCATGACGCTCGTCACCTTCCGCACCCGCGCGTTCAGGGCGGGGCGCGTCAAGACCTTCGATCCGACCGGCTATGCCCCCGAACCGAGCGTCGACGACTGGCGCCAGGCCGCTCGCGCCACGCCGGCATGGATCAGGGGTCTGTTCGTGCGTAGCTAGCGCGGCTAGTGTCGGGCCATGGAAGGCGGCCGCAGCATCCTGATCGTGGGCGGGGGCACTGCGGGCTGGCTCACCGCCTGCTATCTCGCGCGCTTCTTCGATCTCGCGAAAAACCCCGCCCTGTCGATCACCCTCGTCGAATCGCCGGACATCGGCATCGTGGGCGTCGGCGAAGGCGCATTCCCGACGATCCGTACCACGCTGCAGTTTCTGGACATCGACGAATATGATTTTGTCCGCGAAACCGCCGCCACCTTCAAGCAGGGCGTGCGCTTCGACGATTGGGTGCATCCTCCGGGCGGCGGGCGGCGCGATCATTTCATCCATCCCTTCGAGGCGCCGCTCTACGCGGAGGAGGGGAGCCTCGTCGCGCACTGGCTGGCGCAGGACGAAGCGACGCGACCGCCCTTCGCCGAGGCAGTGACGATCCAGCATCATGTGGCCGAGCGCCAGCGTGGCCCCAAGGCGCTGGGCGAGGCGAGCTTCGCCGCGCCGCTCAACTATGCCTATCATTTCGACGCCGGGCGCCTCGCCGCGCTGCTCGCGCGCCGGGCGAAGGCGCTGGGCGTGGCCCATGTCGAGGATCGCCTGCTTTCGGCGGCGGTCGGCGCC
Source organism: Sphingomonas sp. EU05-FHT14C10 (assembly GCF_058790595.1). NCBI lineage: Bacteria > Pseudomonadati > Pseudomonadota > Alphaproteobacteria > Sphingomonadales > Sphingomonadaceae > Sphingomonas > Sphingomonas sp. EU05-FHT14C10. The sequence continues at coordinate 20,641 of NZ_JBYTEN010000019.1, forward strand.
GATGGCCTGATCGATCATCTGGCGTTCGAGCGCGGCGGCCGACGCGCCGCCGATCTCTATATCGACTGCTCGGGCCTGCGCGCCGCGCTGATCGGCGAGGCATTGGGCGAGCCCTTCGCGTCGGTGCGCCACGCGCTGTTCACCGATCGTGCGCTGGCCTGCCGCACACCGCACGCGCGCGCCGATGCGCCGCTGCCCAGCTATACGGTGGCGGCGGCGCACGAGGCGGGCTGGATCTGGGACATCGGCCTGCGCGCCACGCGCGGCGTGGGCTGCGTCTATTCAAGCGCGCATATGGACGAGGATCGCGCCCGCGCCGTGCTCGCCGCCCATCCCGGGGTCGGGGGCAGCGCCGACGATGCCCGTCTGATCGCATTCGAGCCGGGCTATCGCGCGCGGCAATGGGTCGGCAATTGCGTCGCGGTCGGCATGGCCGCCGGGTTCGTCGAGCCGCTTGAATCGACGGGCATCGTCGTGATCGAGGCGGCGGCGGCGATGATTGCGGACATGCTCTCGTTCGCGGGGCCGATCGATGCCTCGGCCGATCGCTTCAACGCGCTGATGGCGGCGCGCTACGACAATATCGTCAACTTCCTGAAGCTCCATTATTGCCTCAGCCGGCGTGACGAGCCTTTCTGGCGCGACAACAGGGATCCCGCCTCGGTTCCCGATGCGCTGAAGGCGATGCTCGATCGCTGGCGCTGGCGGCCGCCCAGCCGTTTCGATTTCACGCTCGATGTCGAGACATTCGCCTATTTCAACTACCAGTATATCCTCTACGGGATGGAGTTCGACACCGCGCCGTCTCTCGCAGGCGCGGGAGAGGTTGCACTGGCGGAACGGGCCTTCGCAAAGGTCCGGAGCTTCGGCGATCAGGCGGTCCGCGATCTGCCGTCGCACCGCCAACTGGTCGAGATGATCAACCAGGCCGGGCGCTGAGCCTCCTCCGATCCGGCATTGCCGGATCGGCCTCCAAGTCCGCCGTCAGGCTTGCCGCAGGGTCGGCGGCGGCCCGAAATAGCTTTTGGGCAGGTCGCCGCGATGCGCGATGATCGTCTCGAGGACGATCGTCGGGTCGATCATCGCGATATTGAGCGTGTGGCGGCCGGGGGCGGCGATATCCGCCGTGAAGCGCATCACCCGCATGTCCGCGCGCGCGTTGACGCTGTGCTTCGCCCCCAGAAACTCCTGCGCCGTGCGGTCCTCGGGCGTGAACACAGACTGGATCTGGGGTGCGGCGTCATCCACCCACAGGGCGAGCGACAGCTTGTGCGCGGGATTGACCTGTAATGTCGGCGCGGTGACGAGGTCGAAGGTCCAGCGCCCCGCCTCGCCGACGAAGATCGGATATTCCAGCCTCGGCGACTGTCTGGCGTCGGCGAAGGAAGCGGTCGTGACGGGGAAGACCGACATCGCGTCATCCACCCGGCCATAATCGGGCACAGCCTCCCACCGCACGTCGCGCACGGCAATATTGCGGTCGAATCCGGTGGCGGGAATGGAGAAAGGCCCGGTCAGCGATCCCCATGCCCCCTTCGCGGCGCGTTCCTGCTCCGGCGACGCACGCAGCGCTATGACCCTGATCTTCACGCTGTCCCTGGCGTCTTTCACGACGATCGAGCCGGTCGAGCGCCCGGGCGGCAATTTCTCCCAGTCGATCTCCACGACGATGCGGCGATCCTGCGCGCCGCTGCTGAACGCCTTGCCTTCCTTGAGCATGATCCACGGATCGCTCGGCGCGATCTGCACGTCGATCGGGCGTTTGCCGCATGGGAAAATCTCGAACCAGCTCGCCCGTCGCGCCATGCTGTCGAGCACCTGAAGCTCGGGCGGCAGATAATAGCCCGGCCACGCCTTCGCATCCGCGTCGATCGCCACGCCGAATGCGGCTTCGTCGACCAGATCCAGCTCGCGCACGGCAGGCGCAATGTCCTGGGTCGGCGGATACCAGTCGAAATAGCCGATATAGGTCTGGTCCATCAGGTGGTTCCATTTGCCGCCTGACAAAGCGTGATAATCATCGCGCAGCTTGTGCGCCTCGGCGAACAGCCGGCGCGCCTCGGCTGCCTCCGCGTTGGTGCTGGCGCGGCCCTGCTCAGCGAAGCGCGCATTGCGCGCGGCGGCCAGATAGAGGTGCGTCAGATTGGCGCATGCCGCCACCGGATGCAGCACGAGCTGGTGGAATGCCGCACGCTGGTCCGGAGCGAGCTTCGCCTGAAGCGCATATGCGCGTTCGGAAAGGTCGCTCCACATGCGGGCGACGCGCTCCGCCTCGCGATAATGTTCAAGGCTGTAGGTGTCCGGCTGCAACTGCTCGGGTTTGCGCCAGCTGTTATATTTGGCGTAGCACGAGACGAGATCGGCGATTTCCTTCGCATGCGCCGCCCCGAATTCGCGCGCCGCCCAGGCGACCGTCCATTCGGCGATCCGCTCCTTGGCGACCGATTTCGGATCCCACGCCATTGCGATGAAGAACTCGATCGGCAGTTCGAGCGGCTTGAGATCGCCGACATTGGCGATCCAGATGCGGTCCGCGCCATATTCGAGCGCGAGGTTCATCTGCTCCCATATCTTGGGAAACGGCACGGTATTGATCCACTGGTAGCTGTAGGGGCCGCCGTGCATGTCCATGTGGTAATAGATGCCGACGCCGCCCTTGCGCGCGCGCTCCTTCGCGTTGGGCAGCCGGCGCAGATAGCCGACATTGTCGTCCGCGAACATCAGCGTCACGTCGTCGGGCAGTTTCAGCCCGCCATCATAATAGCTCTGCACTTCGGTGAAGAGCACCCAGACCTGCGGGGTTTCCTCGATCGGCCGGCCCGTCTCCTCGACCAGCATCCGGCGCTGGTTGGCCATGATCGTCTCGAGCAGTTCGATATCGGATTTCAGGCCGCCCGTGCCTTCCAGCGCCACGTCGCCGTCACCGCGCATGCCGATGGTGACCAGCAACTCGCGGTCCTTGCTGCGCTTGGCGCCTTCGCGGAAGAACTGGTCGATGGCGGCGCGGTTGGTCACATAATTCCAGTCGCCATTGCCGGGGCGGCGCGACGTCCATTCCTTGTGCGCGCGGTTCATCGGCTCGTGATGCGACGTGCCCATCACGATGCCATATTCGTCGGCCAGCGGCCCGTTGCGCGGATCGTCTTCGTTGAACGCATTGTTCCACATCGCCGGCCACAGATAATTGGCGCGCAGGCGGAGCAGCAGCTCGAAGACCTTGGTGTAGAAATCGGCGTTCATCCCGCCGAACTTCTCCGCCGTCCAGCCCGACAGGCAGGGCGCTTCGTTGTTGAGGAAGATGCCGCGATATTTGACCGCCGGCTCGCCCTGGACATAGCGGCCCCGTGCGATGCGGATCCGCGATCGCCGCACCACCGGCACGTCGGCCCACCAATACCAGGGCGAGACGCCGATCTGTCGGGACAGGTCATAGATGCCGTAGATCGCGCCGCGCTTGTCGCTGCCCGCGATCACCAGCGCTTCTTCCACGCCGGGCAGCGGATTGGCGACGGTCTGAAGGCTATAGGCTTCCCACTTGCCGCGGATCGGCCCCACCTCGATCTTGCCGGCCGCTGCCAGGCGATCGATGAGCGGGCTCTTGCCCAGCGTGCCGGCGATGATGATTTGCTTGCCCGCCGGCACGCCTGCCGGCAGCGCGGCGTCGGTTCCGGTCACCCGGCCGATATCGGCGGCCAGATCGCGCGCGGCGCGCAGCACGCCGGCATGATCGGCCGCATCGACGAAGATCGGCGCGACGGCACCGTCCCGCGCGAGATCGAACCCATTGCCTTTGCCGTCGAACAGCACCGCCGCATTGAGTGGGCTTGGCATCAATCCGGCGGCAAGGCTGGCGGACAACATGTCCCGACGCGAAAACATCATCATCTCACTCCGCATTTCACCGGAAGAAAAACGCCGCGTTGAAAGAAAGCGGCGCCGGAAACATGTCCGGCGCCGCCTTCAGATTCGCTGCAGAAACCACAAGCGACTTTTAGAAGGAGCCCCGCAGGCCGACCAGGAATTGCCGGCCGGGCTTGTAGGCGGTGAACGTCGCGTTCGAGAACTGGAAGTGCGAACGCAACGTCGCGTTGGTGAAGTTGGCGACATTGACCGTCAGCTGGGGCGCACCCTTGACGCCGAACAGCTTGTCGAGATCGAAGGCTGACGAGAAGTCGAACTGCTGATAGCTGTCGTTGAACAGCGCCGCCGCAGCGATGCCGTTCTGGTTGGTGCCGCTGCTCTGCGATCCCTTGCGGAAAGTGGTCGAGACGCGGAGCATGACGCCGTTCTTCTCGTAATAGCCGGTGACGTTGTACGTATATGGCGCAACGCCGTAAGCCTGCGCCGGGCCGTTGCTCGTCTGATCGACGATCGTGGCGTTGGCGTTGAAGCCGAAGCCTGTGACGCCGATATATTTGGTGACGAAGTCGAGCGGCTGGACCCACTGGAATTCTAGGCCGTTGATCTTCAGCCGGTTGGGAACGTTCACCTGCGACGTCACCTGAACCAGCGCCACGTTGGGGCCGCCGCGCAGGTTGATGGCGGTTTGCTGCGTCGGGTTCAGCGTGTCGTAGGTGATGCCATATTGCGCAAGCGCGGTGAACGGCACCGTGCTGACGAACTGGTTGGTGAAGCCTTCGATCGACTTGCGGAAGGCGTTGAAGCTGATCACGCCTTCGCGCCCGGTGTAATATTCGAAGCCGACGTCGATATTGTCCGAGAGATAGGGCTTCAGCGCGGGGTTGCCGATGCTCGCCTGGTCGGCCGACGGCGCACCGAAGGACACACCGGGCAGCTGCGCCGAAGGATCGGGGCGCGTCATCGTCTTGGAATAGGCCAGGCGGGCGACCGCATGGTCTCCGATATTATAGGCCAGGTTCGCCGTCGGCAGCCATTCGGTATAGTTGTTCTTGGTCGTCACCTCGCTCACAACGTTCGGATAGCGGCTGCCGTCCGGCAGGCTGCCCCCGCCCGCAGGCGTGTTGCGCGGATCGGGCAGCGACACGCGGCCGGCAATCGTCTGCTCCGTGTTGACGAAGCGCACGCCGACGCCGAAGCGCAGGTCGTTGCCGCCCAGATTCTGGACGCCGCTGATCAGCGCGAAGGCCGATTTCGCTTGCTCGCGGATATAGCCGCCGCTGGCGCCGGTGTTTGCGCCGCCCGATTCCGGCTCGTTCGCATGGAACTCGGCATAGTTGGTCGCCGCCGCGAACTTCTTGAAATCGACAGTGACGAAACCCGCCGGTCCGGGCAGGAGGTAGCCGGGCAACGCGCTGTTGGGGACGAGCGAGCCGCCATAGGTGACAGGCCCGGTCTGCCCAGCCGTATAGCCGGTGCCGTAGCCGGGGTAGCTCGGATAGCCCGGAGGCGCGGCTCCCGGCGCGTTCAGACCCTCGCAGGCCGGCTGCGTGTTGGGAGATGGTACGAAGACGCTCGGATTGTTTCCGCAACCGGCATTCTGCCACGCTTGGCTATTGTCGTAGCCGCGGATTCGCCGGGCGATATCGTCATAGGCGCCCCCGATCTTGATATTGAACGCCGTATCGCCCCAGGTCACGTCCCCGCGAATGCCCTTGGTCGTGTAGATGCGGCGTTCGTCGGCGATGCTCATGCGGTCCTGGGCGTACCAGCCAAAGCTCTTGGGATCGTTCAGGTCGAGGCCGCTCTTGATCGTCGGAATGCCGCCATTGTTGACGAATTCGACGGTGTTGCCGACGCCCAGCGGCGTCGTCGCGCCCACGGTCGGGCTCTCGCGGTGGAAGGTGCTGCGCTCGTAATTGCCGCGAATGCTCAGCTTCAGCTTGTCGGCGATCTGATATTCGGCGCCGGGATTGATGTTCCACAATCTCGTCGTCTCGATATAGGGCCGAAACTCGTCGAAGAACTGCACGTTGGCGAACGTCCCCGACGTTACCGTGCAGCCTGCGCTGCAATCGGATTTGTCGAACTTCATGTTCAGCGGGATGATCGATCCGTTGCGGACGATCCACGCCATATCCTCGCGGATCAGGTCGTTGTGCTTATAGCCGTAGAGGCCGTCGATATAGAATTGCAGCTCGTCTGTCGGCCGCCACTCGAGGCTGACGATCGCGTTGATGCGATCGCGCGATCCATATTCGGCCGAAGGGCGGCCGAGGCGCGGCAGCAGCCCGTTGTCGATCTGCTGGATGGTGGCGCCCGGATTGTGCGCGAGCAGGAAGGCCTGATCGATCACCGTGCCTGCGGTCAGGCCGGCTCCGGCCCCTACCGGCACCGTCGCCGGGATCGTCCAGTTGCCGCCGCCGGTCGAATTGCAGCCGGTGGTCGCGCCGCATTGTGCTGCCGACAGATTGGCGTTGGTGTAGCCGATCGTCTCGAAACCGCGCGTGTCGGTGAAGAAATGCTGGCCGGCTACGCCGGCGAGAATGCCGAACGTGTCGTTCCGCCAACTGCCGATCAGCGATCCGCGTTCGCCGATCTTGTCGGAGCGGCCCAGTTTCGATCCCTGGAAATTATAGGCGATATAGGATTTGGCCTGATCGAACGGACGGGCCGACCGGATGTCGATATTGCCCGCCGCGCCGCCTTCCAGCAGGTTCGCCGAATAGCTTTTGTTGACGGTCAGCTTGGTGAACAGATCGGTTGGGAAGAAGCTCAGGTCGACCGAACGGTCGGTGCCTTGCGCATCAGTCGCGCCCGAAGAGGCGACGGCGATGGGCGCGCCATTCAGCGTCACGTTGGTGAAGTTCGAGCCCAGGCCGCGAATGGCCACGTTGGTGCCTTCACCGGTGATGTCGCGCGTAATCGTGATGCCGGGAATGCGGTTGAACGATTCGGCGATGTTCGTGTCGGGGAACTTGCCGATTTCCTCGCTGAAGATCGAATCGCTGAAATTGGGCGATTCCCGCTTGGCAATGGTCGCGTTCTGGAGTGACGCGCGGTAGCCGGTGACGATGATGTCGCTGGGATCGCTCTCGCCGCCTGCCGCCGTCGATACGGAAGGCAGAGCGTTCTGCGCCAGCGCCGGCCAGGCCGTCGTAATCAGCAGAGCGGCGCCGATGAATGTGGCACGGCGCGCATGCGCCTTCGCCGTTGGGCAAATCATATCCTCTCCCTCCCTTTATGTCCTTGCGCGCGGCGCGAAAGGGCATGTCCAAAGCCGCGGTGACGACAATTTTGTCTGTCTGGTGCCGGGCAGGAGGCATGACTGCCGTATTTGGTCTTACCAGTCAAGTCTGACCAAATTGTCCAATTGTATTGGCCGCGATGAGTTGTTACGTATCGCGGTGATGACTCCGCCGAACAGCCGCCTCTACGAAAGGGTCGCCGCAAGCCTGGCGAGGAAGATTGCATCCGGCGAATATGCCATCGGCCAACGCCTTCCGTCCGAGCGCGACCTGGCCCAGGCCCACGAGGTTTCGAGGCCCACGATCCGCGAGGCGATCATCGCGCTGGAGATTGACGGCCTCGTCGAGGTGCGCATGGGGTCCGGCGTCTATGTGGTCGCGCCCAGCCCCAAGGGCGGCGTTCGCGGTGTGACCGACGTCGGCCCGTTCGAGGTTCTCGAGGCGCGCCGGGCGTTCGAGGCGGAGGCTTGCGCCTTGGCCGCCGCCCGCATCAGCGACGAACAGCTTGCGGCGCTGGAAGTGCTGCTCCAGGAGATTAATTCGGGAGAAGATCTGGAGGCGTCGGAGGATGCCGACCGGCGTTTCCACCTGAAGATCGCCGAATGCACGGGCAACAGCGTGATGAGCGATATCGTCGAGGCGCTTTGGGAAGCGCGCGAGCGGTCGCCGCAATATAAGCTCCTGACGCAGAAGGCGCATGAAGCGGGCATCGGCCCGAATGTGGACGAACATGCACAGATACTCGACGCCTTGCGGAGCCGCGATCCCGCAGCGTCGCGCAACGCCATGCGGATGCATCTCAGCCGCGTCCTCGAAACCCTCCTCGCGGCTACCGAGGTCCAGGAAATTGAGGAAGCCCGCGCGCGTGCGCGCGCCCAGCGCAAGAAATTCGCCGGCACGGTCTAGCTTGCGGGATGCGCGGGAATATTCCGATTCTTTTCATGATTTCGCGCGCATCCGGTGGCTGCCGCTGCCTTCATTTGCCACTCGCGCGATAAATTGGTAAGGCCAAATGAAACAGAAGAGGAGGGGATTGGCATGAACGCCTTCGCTCCGGAAAGGAGCCTCATGAGCGAGCTTGGAGATCTACGGATCTTGGCGGCCGATGTGATCGTCACATGTCCGGGTCGCAATTTCGTCACGCTCAGGATCGAGACCGCGAACGGCATCTACGGCCTCGGCGATGCGACGCTGAACGGCCGCGAGCTGGCCGTGGTCAGTTATCTTCGCGATCATGTCATTCCCTGCCTGATCGGGCGCGACGCACATCAGATCGAGGATATCTGGCAATATCTCTATCGCGGCGCCTATTGGCGCGGCGGCCCCGTCGGCATGTCGGCGATCGCCGCAGTCGACATGGCGCTGTGGGACATCAAGGGCAAGGCGGCCGGGATGCCGGTCTATCAGCTGCTCGGCGGGCGCTGCCGCACGGGCATCATGGTCTATGGCCACGCCAACGGCGCCACGATCGACGAGACGATCGCGGCCGCGAAGGAATATCAGGCGCTGGGCTATAAGGCGATCCGGCTTCAATCGGGCGTGCCCGGCCTGCCGTCGACCTATGGTGTTTCCAAGGACAAGATGTTCTACGAGCCCGCCGACGCGGCGCTGCCGACGGAGAATGTCTGGTCGACCGAAGCCTATATGCGATCGGTCCCCAAGCTGTTCGAGCGCGCGCGCGCGGAACTGGGCGACGATATCCATCTGCTCCACGACGTCCATCATCGCCTCACCCCGATCGAGGCTGGGCGGCTCGGCAAGGATCTCGAGCCCTACCGGCTCTTCTGGCTCGAGGATGCGGTCGTGGCCGAGAATCAGGAGAATTTCCGGCTCGTCCGCCAGCACACCACCACGCCGCTCGCGGTCGGGGAGATTTTCGCCTCGATCTGGGATTGCAAGGACCTCATCCAGAACCAGCTGATCGACTATATCCGCGCAACCGTCGTCCATGCCGGCGGCATCACGCATCTGCGCCGCATTGCGGCCTTCGCCGATATGTTCAACGTCCGTACCGGCTGCCACGGCGCAACCGATCTGTCGCCGGTGTCGATGGCGGCGGCGCTCAACTTCGGCATCTCGATCCCCAATTTCGGCATCCAGGAATATATGCGGCACACCGACGAGACCGATGCGGTCTTCCCGCACGACTATCGGTTCGAGGACGGCTATCTGCAGGTCAACGAAACGCCGGGTCTAGGGGTCGACATCGATCTGAAGCTGGCGGCCGAATTCCCTTACCGTCGCGCCTATCTGCCGGTGAACCGCTTGCAGGACGGCACGATGTTCAACTGGTGACGCCGAACGCGACGGGCGGGGCCGCGACCGCAGGCTCTGCCCGCTCGCTGCGTCAAAAGCCCGGTTCTACCGCGGCTCCGCCCCCGTCATGGTAAAGCTGTCGATATCCAGCCAGCCCGCGCCGGGCTTCCGATTATAGCAGGACAGCGCGATCTGCTCGCCCTGGAACGTCCCCGTCCGCCACGCGAAGGCGAGGGGGAAGTCGCCGCCCAGCGCCGTCCAGCGCCGCCCGTCGATGCTGTAGGACAGGCGTCCCTTGTCGCTGGTGAAATCGAGGTCCATGCCGATCCACAGCCGACCGCCCCTGATCGGCACGTGCGCGACGCGCAGGTCGGTCTTCGGCCCCTGCTCGGTGCTTTCGGTCACTGCCATAGCCAGATGCCGCCGCCCCCCGCCGTCGCCGCGCACCGCGATGCGCGCGCTATACTGGCCGAGCGTGCCGAAGCCGCAATCGTCGCCGGCGGCGATGTGCGAGATGTCGAGCTTCACTTCGGCGTGGCTGCGCGGTCCCTGGCCTTTCTGGGTCAGCGTGTTGCGCGCATGCCAGAAATCGCCCGCCTCGGTCGGGCGCAGGCGCAGCCAGCCCGGTCGTTCGGTCAGCGACCAGCGGCTGTCGTCGGGATTATGGTTCCACTGCCATTGCCGCCCGAGCGTGGGCGACGCGAAATCGTCGGAGGTCGGCGGCTCGACGAACGGAAAGCCGGCAATCGGCTTGCGGGCGCGCTCGGGCACGCGGCCCGGTGCATCGGGTGTGCCCCAGACGGGCCAGTCGTCCTGCCAGAAGACCGGGCTCATATTGGTCATGCGCCCGATCGATCCGGCGTCGACCATCACGAAGCCGAACCAGTCGCCATTCGGCATGTCGACCAGCGCGCCCTGGTGCCCGCCGCTCCTGTCGTCGATCTGATCGCGCGTCTCCCACGGGCCGAACAGGCTGCGCGCGCGCGATACGGTCAGGCCAAGGCGTGGCGGGATGGCGTTGAAGAGATAATACCAGCCGCCGCGCTTGATGATCTTCGATCCTTCGGCGCCCTTGATGTAATGGATCTTCCGCGCGTCCGTGACCGCGCTGTAATCGGCGTTGAGCGTCAGCAGCGTGATCGTGCCGTCGCCGTTATAGGCGGTGGCGATATAGCCCTTGCCGTCGTCGTCGATGAAGAAACCGGGGTCGAACGCCTCGCGGTCGAGCTGGTGATAGGCCCACGGCCCCTTCAGGTCGCGGGCGTAATAGATGCGCGTGTTCAGCCCCACCGGCGTCACGACGATGTAGAATATGCCGCCATGCTGGCGCAGGCTCGCGGCATAGAGCCCCTTGCGATAGGCGTCGCCGCCTTTCAGGTCATATTGGGGCATGCCGTCGATCCGCGGGACGACATGGCTGTAAATGTCCCAGTTCACCAGATCCTTCGAATGAAGGATGGTGATCCCCGGCGTGTTCACGAAGGTCGTTGAGGCGAAATAATAATCCTGCCCGACCCGGATGATGTCCGGGTCGGGATAGTCGGCGTAAAGCACCGGATTGCGGAAGCTGCCGTCGCCCTGGTCAGATCGCCAGACCTGTGCGGGTGCGCCCGCAGCGATAGCGGCCAGCGCAGCGGCGGAAGCGGCGCGGAGCAGTGCGCCTCCCAACCGGTCAGCGGCCATCCGCGAACACCAGATGCTGGCTGAAGAAGGGCATCACATAATTCTGGAAACGCACCGCGACCGCGCTGGTGTGCGTGCCGGCATAGATTTCGAACCCGTTCTTGATGCCGTAGCGGTCGAGCAGCTCGTGCAGCGTCTGCGTATCGACCTTCAGCCCGTCCTGATCGCCGACGTCCATCGAGATCGCGGCATAACGGCGCAGATTGCCGATATATTGGTCGGCGAAGGCGAGCGGCGCGTTGGCCGCCCATTTTGCCAGTATCTCGCGCTGCTGCGCGGCGTCGCCGTCGGGCAGGTCGAGATAGAAGGGGGGCTTGGTCGGGTTGGGCGACCAGGCGGCGGCGGCGGCGAGCTGGGCGTGGACGATCCAGGGCAGGCCGGCGGCGTCGGCGGCGGTCTTGACCGCGGCCAGCGCGGCGCGCGTCTTCTCGTCCATCGGCATCGCCTCGCGCGCCGACAGGCAGCACGGGCTCATCAGGTAAAGCGCGCCGAACATGTCGGCATGCTTCATGCCGATGCGCGTCGCGCCATAACCGCCCATCGAATGGCCGACGAGACCGCGGCTCTCGCGCTTCGCGATCGTGCGGTAATGCGAATCGATATAGGCGATCAGGTCGCGCGAAATGAACGTCTCGAGATCGCCCGTCGTTTCCGACCGCGAATACATCGATCCGTTATGCACCGTCTTGCTGTCGGGCAGGACGACGATCATTTCCTTCGCGCCCGTGGCGAAAGCGCCTTCGATCGTCTGCGGCACATGGATCTCGCCGGTCCATTGCTCTGCGCCGATCGAATAGCCGTGCAGCGCATAGACCACGGGATAGCGCTTTTTCGGGTTTTTGGCATAGCCGGGGGGCAGCATCACGAACACGTCGCGATCGGCCGAATTGCCTTCCAGATTGCCCTCGATCGACGGCGCGTGGACCTTGATATGCTCGACCGTGACCGGCTTCGCGCCTGCGACGGGTGGAGGCACCTCGGTCTTGACCTGCGCGCTCGCCGGGGCGGCGGCCAGCAGAAGCGCCGCCATCGCTGCGCCCATCACCCTGATCGATTTGTTCATGCTCATCGAATCTCCCCACCCGGATCGCGCCGGATATCCGCGCAGGATGGAGATCGAGGGCGAAGGACGCGCTCGTGCGTCGTTCGCCATCCTCTCCGCCATACGGTTTTCCCGCCGCTTTTGTTCGAGGCGATTTGTCAGTCTAAATATAATGCTGTCAACCTTTGTGATGAGCCAATGGCCAAGGAATCCGATCGCCGCCGCGCGGCATGTCGGGCCTGTTTGCAATGGATTTCAGCCGAAAATCGGCGCGCTTGCGATGAATCGCATTGGCCGACGTGAAAATGCGATGCTAGATTAGGTCGGAGTAATAACGAACAGGGGAGAGGTTGATGAGGGGGATTTTCGCCGGTGCCGTGGCGTTATCCGCGCTGGGGTTGGCCGTGAGTGCGGCTGCCGCGCAGGCGCAGGATGCGCCGCTGGCCGCGACGATCGATGCCGGGCAGCGCAGTGCCGCCGTCACCCGCTACCAGTTCGGCATGTTCATCGAACCGATCGGCGGCCTCGTCGCGCGGACACTGTGGGCCGAGATGCTCGATGATCGCAAATTCTACTATCCCATCGTCGTCGAGGCCAAGGACGTGCCGCCGCCGCCCAATCCGGAAGGGCGGCCAGGCGTCTCCTACCGCAAGTGGCGCCCGGTCGGTGGCGACGATGCGGTCGCGATGGACGCGCAGGACCCCTACGTCGGCAAGCAGAGCGCCAGCGTCGCGGTCGACGGAGGCTCGCCGCGCGGCTTCGCCCAGTCGGGTATCGGCATCGCCAAAGGCAAAAGCTATGACGGCTATCTCTATCTCAGCGGCGATCCCGGCGCGAAGGTGCAGGTCGCGCTGGTCTGGGGCGCGGGGCCGAACGATCGCCAGACGGTGACATTGCCTGCGCCGGGCGCAGCCTGGCAGCGCGCGCCGTTCGGCTTCAGTCCGCCCGTCGATTCGGCCGACGCGCGGATCGAGGTGACGGGCACGGGCAGCGGGCGGTTCCGCGTCGCCGCCATTTCGCTGATGCCCAGCGACAATATCAACGGCTGGCGCGCCGATACGACGGCGATCGCGCGCTCGCTCAACTCGGGTTTCTGGCGTTTGCCGGGCGGTAATTTCCTGTCCAACTGGGATTGGCACAGCGCGATCGGCCCGCGCGACAAGCGTCCGCCGATGTTCGATCATGCGTGGAGCGCGATGCAGCCCGACGACATCGGCATGGACGAGTGGATGGACCTGACGCGCATCGTCGGTGTCGAGCCTTATGTCACCGTCGATGCCGGGCTGGGCGACGCCAATTCGGCGGCCGAGGAAGTCGAATATCTCAACGGACCGGCGACGAGCGAATGGGGCGCGAAGCGCGCCGCCAACGGTCACCCCGCGCCTTATGGCGTCAAATATTGGAACATCGGCAACGAACCTTATGGCTGGTGGCAGATCGGCCGGACCACGCTCGATTATTTCATGATCAAGCATAATCGCTTCGCCGAAGCGATGCGCGCCAGGGATCCCTCGATCATCCTCATCGGATCGGGCGCGATGCCCGATCAGCTCAAGCCGCGCGACCTCAAGGAAAATCCTTCGCTCGAAAGCATCCAGCACAAGTTCGGCACCGACGAGGACTGGACGGGCGGGCTGTTCGCCAAGGCCTGGGGCAATTTCGACGGGGTGAGCGAGCATTGGTACGACGCGGCCGAGAAGCGCCCCGATGCGCCTGCCGACGCCGAACTGATCGAATATGCGCGTTCGCCTTCCAACCAGATCCGCATGAAGGCCGATGAGTGGGCGATCTACGAAAAGCGCTTCCCGGCGATCAAGGACAGGAAGATCTTCCTGTCGATCGACGAATATGCCTATTTCGGCGGCGCGAACCTCAAATCGGCGCTCGCCTATTCGCTGGTCATGCAGGAAATGCTGCGCCACACCAATTTCCTGACGATGAGCGCCTTCACCACCGGCGCCTCGACGATGGACATCACGGCGACCGCGTCGGTGCTCAACACGACCGGGCTGGTGTTCAAGCTCTACGGCGAGCATTTCGGCGCGGGCACGGTGCCGGTCGCGGTTTCCGGCAACGCGCCGCAGCCCGCGCCGCGCTACCCCGTCGGCTACGATCATCCGCAGGTCCGTGCGGGCAGCCCGACCTATCCGCTCGATATCATCGCGGGCATCAGCCCCGACGGCAAAATGCTGCGCATCGGCATCGTCAACGCGACCTACAAGCCGCAGCATGTCGCGCTTGATATCGCCGGGGTGAAGACGGCAGGGGGCGGTCGGCAATGGCTGCTCACCGGCAAGACCGTCGAGGCCGCGAACAAGGTCGGCGCCCCCGCCGGAGTCACCATCGGCGAGAAGAAAGTGCCGGCGCTCGGACGCGGGCTGACCGTGCCCGCCATCTCGACCTCGATCTTCGAGTTCCCGATCGCCGGCGCGCGCTGAGCAGCCGGCCCAAGGTTGCGGATGCTGCGCCCGGCGATCCTATTCGCCGCGCAGCATCCGCATTACCGCCGCCCTGATCCGCCCATAATTGCCGCTGCCCAGCGGCCCCAATATGCCGTGCTTCTCTGCGGGCAGGTGCGCGAGCGGATGGCCGTTCGGCCGGAAGACATAATGATCGAAGAAGGCGCGCCACGCCGCGCGCTCGGGGGCGGGGCGCTCGGCGATCGCGATCATCGCCAGCATCATCGCGGCATAGGGGGTATCGGCGCCCGACTGGAAGGCGTCCCACCAATAGTTGACCAGGATGTTGGCCGGCCCCGTCGCCTCGACCTGATGCCACCAGAGCTTGGGCAGATAGAGCGCGTCGCCGGCTTCCAGGTCGACGGTCACCGCCCGCCCGCGCGCTGCTTCGAAGCGCGGATAGCGCAGGTCGCCGGGTTCGCTGCCGACCGCCAGCCCGACCGGCTGGCCCGCCATCGTATGGTCGATCGGCCCGACATAGAGATCGCCGATCGCGTCGGGCGGGAACAGCGTAAAGCGCCGCCGCCCCGCCGCGACGCAGGCGAGATTTTCGAAGCTGTCATAATGGCAGGCGATCACCGATGCGTTGCCGATCCAGATGCGCGGCTGCACTTTCGCGATCAGCGGCGGCGGCGCATTTTCCGCATCGAGCCCCGGGAAATAATCCTCGACGGGCAGCGAGCCCATATAGGTGGTCGCCCCGCCCGGGGCCTCGGCCGCCGCGCTTACGCGCGCGAGCATTGGCGCGATTCCCATCGTCTCGCGCTCGAAGTTGAAGCCGTCCGGCCCCGCGCCATAATGATAGCGCCCTGCCAGCGCCGCCGCGCCGGTGAAGGCCTGCGCCGTCCGCCCGCTGTCGAAGCGCAGCAGATAGGCGCAGGCCGCCTCCCATGATTGCGCCGCCGCGCGGCTGAGCGGCCAGTCCGCGCAGAAACCGCGCAGCACCAGCGGCTCGCCGCGCTCGATTGCCTCGCGCGTGAAGGCGGAGGGCGCGATTTCGGCGGGCGTCATCGTGGCGGCCGCCTCAGGCCGCCTCGGCGAGCCGCTGGTTGCGGCGCGCGGCGAGGATCGGGATCTGCCGGAGCGATGCGGCCATGATATAGGCGAGCTGCAGGTGGCCGTCGCGGAAAAGCCGCAGCGCGGCGGCATCGTCCAGATCGCCCAGCGCGTCGAGGCTGACGGTGTAGAGGCCGTCGAGCTGGATCGTCTCGCCGTCGTCAAAGCGCAGCGAGATGTCGATCGGCTCGACGAGTTTGAGCGCGAGCAGCGCGGCGATGAAGGCGTCGGTCTTGTCGATGCCGTGCACCAGCCGGGTCAGGACGCGCTGGATGAAGCGGAGCCGCTCGCCCGGCTGCCCGTCCTCGTCGAACAGCGGGTCGCCCTCGCTTTCGTTGATCCGGGGATTGTCGCGGTCGATGGCGATCGCGTCGCCCGAGATGAAGAAGCCCTGGCGCTCGACGTCGAGCGGCCGATAGGGCGCATAGCTGCTCGAAGCGTCGGCCAGCAGGATTTCGCCGTCCCTGAAGCCGAGCATCGCGCCCGCATAGAATTTGCCCGTTTCCGGATTCTTGCTCATCAGGATGGGGCAGGCCGCCGCGGCCGCCGCGAATTCATCCGCCACGATCTGGACGAAGATGCGACCGTCCTCGATCTGCTTCCGGCAGCGCAGCTGCCGGTGAGTCGCCGCATCAAGCACTTCTAGTGTCGGCATTTATCTCTCTCCATGGATCGCGCCGGTCGTTGATAGGGCCGATCGCGGGCTTCGTGAATGCGTGTTCCGATGCAATTATGCCACATCTCGCGTCCGGCGGAATAACGCAGACAAAATCGTCTTGATAGCGCTACCGAAACCGTCTAGTTTTCGCGAACACTAATAAAAAAGATGTCTGGGGAGGTAGCTTTGGCGCAGGTTCCGCACGCGGAGCCGCCCCTTCCAGATATCGCAGAAATTCGGTGGACCCGTCTTGGCCCAGGCCATTTCGCCGGTTCAGCGAGGATAGACAGGAAGGAGGGGGTATGAATATTTCGTATGATCGGAATGCAAACGAGGCTGGTCAGCGCACTGACGCGGCCTTGAAGGGGTTGCTGGCGGGAGCCACGAGTCTTTTCGCGCTTGCGGTGGCGACGCCCGCCGTGGCGCAGCAGGCGCCTGCGCTCGTCACGGGATCGGCGATTGTCGCGCCTCAGGATAGTGGCTCGTCCGCGGGTGGTAGCGTTACCAGCGAGGGTTCGGGCGAGGCCGACATCATCGTCACCGGCATCCGTGGTTCGCTGCAGCGCAACCTTGATCTGAAGCGCGATGCAGCGGGCGTGATGGATGTCATCTCGTCCGAAGACATCGGCAAGTTCCCTGATTCCAACGTCGCCGCCTCGCTGCAGCGCCTGCCGGGCGTTTCGATCCAGCGTTCGGGCGCGCGCGGCGAGCCGACCGGCGTCACGATCCGCGGCTTCAGCGGCGATTTCAACGAAACGCTGTATGACGGCCGCCGCATCTCGACGGCGACGGGCGGCCGCTCGGTCGATTTCTCGACCGTCGGTTCCGATTTCCTCGGCAGCCTCAGCGTGCTCAAGACGCCGGACGTCTCGGTGTCGAGCGCCTCGATCGGCGCGACGATCAACGTCTCCTTCCCCAAGCCGTTCGATCATCCGGGGCTCAAGATGGCGCTCACCGCGTCGGGTTCGATCCAGGACGGCGCGGGCAAGGTCGTGCCGACCGTCGGCGCGCTGTTCAGCGATACCTTCGCCGACGACACGTTCGGCGTTCTCGCCGACGTCGTCTATACGCGCCACGACACGCAGACCAACCGTGTCTATGTGAGCGGCTGGCCGGGCGGCAGATATGCGCCGTGCCAGCTGGCCGGCAGCACTGCGGCCACCTGCGCCCCGACCACGGACATCACGGCGCCTGCATCGCAGCAGAAGACCGTCGTCGGCTGGTTCGAGCAGCAATATGGCGCGACCCAGATCTACACCAAGGACGAGCGCATCGACGCGCGCATCGCGTTGCAATGGCATCCGTCCGAGTCGGTCATGGTGACGCTCGACAATAATTATTCGCGTCAGAAGGTCCGTTCGGACAATTTCGGCTTCGGCATCTGGTTCAACCAGGACGGCCTGCGCAACGTCCAGCTCGACAAGAATGGCACGACGGTCGATTTCACCCAGGCGGGGTCGCAGACCGACTTCACTGCGGGCCGTGACGGCACGGTCTATCAGACCAACCAGACGGGCCTGAACCTCAAGTGGGACGTCACGTCCAACCTGACGATCGAGGCCGACGGCAGCTATGCGAAGAGCTGGCTCAATCCGAACGGCGAACTGACCAGCGACAATGCCGACGTCGGCTACGGCTTCGGTATCGGTCCGTCGCTGGGCATCAGCATCGGTGGCAACAGCAGCAGCAACATCCCGGTGCTGCATAATTACGGCCCGAACGGCGATGCGTCGCGCTGGGCCGATCTGTCGCTGCTCGGCTCGCACGTCACGGTGCGTCAGGCCCAGAAGAATACCGACACGGTGAAGCAGTTCCGCCTCGGCGCGACCTGGAAGCAGGATGATTTCCAGATCAAGGTCGGCGGCAGCTATCTGGAAGACAATTACAAGTTCCAGCAGAGCAACACCTTCACCAACAACTTCTGGCAGGCCTATGCCGGCTATGGCCCGGCCTCGGGCGGCACGACGGGCGTCGCCCTGCCTGCGACGCTCTTCCAGGGCACAGTCAGCACCAAGGGCTTCATTCCGGGCTACAAGGGCGCTCTCCCGCCTGTGCTGATCCGCTTCACGCCGCAGGAGTATCAGGCGTATCTGTCCAGCCTCGGCAATCCGCAGACGAAGAACATCCCGGGCTTCAACTACGGCGCCTCGGGTGTCGGCACCAACTTCACCGGCGCGTTCGATCTGGCCCTCGATCCGGGCAGCATCCAGAACATCTCGGAGAAGACCTGGGCGCTTTATGTCCGCGCGAACTTCGACACCGAAATCGCGAACATGCCGTTCCACTTCAACGCGGGCGTGCGTGAAGAAGTGTCGCGCATCACCTCGGGCGGCGTCGGCCAGGTTGCGACGGGCATCTTGCCCAGCACGGGCGATCCGACGCTGCTGACCGTGGTGTTCGATCCCAATCTCCAGCCGATCGTCACCAAGAGCAGCTATTCCTACCTGCTGCCCAGCCTGGACATGAAGCTGGAGCTGACCGACAAGCTGCACTGGCGTTTCGACGCGTCGCGCACCTTGACGCGGCCGGCGCTCAACTATCTGACTCCGGTGCTCAATGTCGGCAGCGGCCAGCGCGTTGGCGCGCTGACGGCGACCGGCGGCAGCCCGCTGCTCAAGCCCTATCTTTCGGACAATTTCGACACCGCGCTGGAATGGTATTACCGGCCGAATTCCTATGCCTCGGTCAATCTGTTCCTGAAGCATGTGTCGAACTTCGTCGTGCAGGGCACCACGCGTCAGTCCATCAACGGTCTGGTCGATCCGACGACGGGGCAGCTCGCCCAGTTCGCCGTGTCGCAGCGCGTGAACGGGCCTAACGCGACCGTGAAGGGCATCGAGCTGGCGTTGCAGCACGTGTTCGGCGACACCGGCTTCGGCTTCAACGCCAACGCCACCTTCGTCGAAACCAACAAGCCCTATGATCCGAACGATATCTCGCTCAGCGGGTTCGCGGTGACGGGTCTTGCCAATTCGGCGAACTTCGTCGGCTTCTACGACAAGAACGGCATCCAGGCGCGCGTCGCGGTCAACTGGCGCGACAAGTATCTGCTGCAGTTCGGGCAGAACCAGAATACCGGTTCGTTCGGTTCGGAGCCGACCTTCGTCAACTCGAGCGTCCAGGTCGATTTCAGCGCGAGCTACCAGCTCACGAAGCAGGTCAACGTCTTCTTCGATGCGCTCAACCTGAACAACGCCGTTTACAGCACGACGGGCCGCTACTCGAACCAGTTGCTCGACGTCTTTGCCTACGGACGCCGCTTCACCGTCGGTGCGCGGTTCCGCTACTAAACTCTCCGATGGCGGGGATGTCGGCCTTTGGTTGACATCCCCGTTTCTTTATACTGCGATCGGCCATGATGCATCGCGTTCAGAACATCGTTATCGTGGGCGGCGGGACCGCCGGCTGGCTGACCGCAGGCGTGATCGCCGCAAAGCATCGCAGCCGGATGCCCGGCGGCTTCACCGTGACCCTGGTCGAATCCCCCAACACGCCGATCATCGGCGTCGGCGAAGGGACCTGGCCGACGCTGCGCTCGACGCTCGCGCGCATCGGCGTCTCCGAAACCGAATTTTTCCGTCAGTGCGACGCCGCCTTCAAGCAGGGCGCGAAATTCGCACGCTGGACGACGGGCGCCGAAGACGACGCCTATTATCACCCGCTCATGCTTCCGCAGGGCTTCTCGCAGGTCAATCTCGTCCCGCACTGGCTGGCCGGGGGCGGCGACCGCAGCTTCTGCGACGCCGTCTGTTCGCAGGGGCGCATCTGCGACGACGGCCTGGCGCCCAAGACGATCGCGACCCCGGAATATGAGGCGGTGGCCAACTACGCCTATCATCTGGATGCGGGGAAATTCGCGCCTTTCCTCCAGCGCCATTGCTGCGACAATCTCGGCGTTCGCCACATCCTTGCCGATGTGCAGAGCGTGAAGCTCGCCGAGAATGGCGACATCGCCAGCATCGTCACCGAACAGGCGGGGGAGATCGAGGGCGATCTGTTCATCGACTGCACCGGCTTCCGCTCGCTGCTGCTCGGCGAGACGATGGGCGTGCCGTTCAAGGATTGCGGCGACGTGCTGTTCTGCGACACCGCGCTCGCCGTGCAGGTGCCTTATGAAAGCGAGACGAGCCCGATCGCCTCGCACACCATCTCCACCGCGCAATCGGCGGGCTGGATCTGGGACATCGGCCTGCCGACGCGGCGGGGCACCGGGCATGTCTATTCGAGTCGCTATATCTCCGACGACGAGGCCGAGCGCGAGCTGCGCGCTTATCTGGGCGGCGCAGGCAAGGATCTGCCGGTGCGCAAGATCAGCATCCGTTCGGGGCATCGCGAGACCTTCTGGAAGCGCAATTGCGTCGCGGTGGGGCTGGCCGCCGGCTTCCTCGAACCGCTCGAGGCCTCGGCGATCGTCCTCATCGAATTGTCGGCCAAGCTGATCGCCGAACAGATGCCGGCTTGCCGCGAGGTGATGGACGTTGTCGCCTCGCGCTTCAACGCGACGACGCTGTACCGCTGGGGACGGATCATCGATTTCCTCAAGCTCCACTATGTGCTCACCAGGCGCGAGGACAGCGCTTTCTGGCGCGACAACCTGTTGCCGGAGACAATCCCGGATCGGCTCAAGGATCTGATGTTGCTATGGAAATATCAGTCCCCCTGGTTCCATGACGAATTCGACCGCGTCGAGGAAGTATTCCCGCCGGCCAGCTATCAATATGTGCTCTACGGCATGGGTTTCCGCACCGAAGTCGAGCCCGGCGCGCTCGGTGGCGACGCGCGCATGGCCGATCGCGCGATGCGCGAGAATCTCGCCCAAACCGAACGGATGCGCGCCGGTTTGCCGCGCCACCGCGACCTCATCCGCAAGATCGTCGATCACGGCCTCCAGCCGGTCTGACCGTTTCCTACAACGCCAGAGTCAGAGTTTCCCCTGACAACCTAGCAGGAATGCCCGGCGCCAGCGTCACCGTCACGCGCCGGTCGCCCAGCCGCACGACGCGCGTGCCCGGCAGGTCGCCGACGATCGTCGCCTGCGCCAGCTTGCCCTCGCGCCAGCTCAGGTCGACGCGGCATCGTCCCCGCGCGCGCAGTCCGCTGACCGATCCGTCGCGCCATGCGGCGGGAAGCGCGGGGAGCAGCATGATCTCGTCGCCCCGGCTTTGCATCAGCATTTCGGCGATCGCCGCCGCGCCCCCGAAATTGCCGTCGATCTGGAATGGCGGGTGAGCGTCGAACATATTGGGGTAAGTGCGCTCCGGCCCGAGCAGAAAGCGCAGGATGCGATGCGCATGATCGCCTTCGCGCAGCCGCGCCCACAGATTGGCGCGCCACGCCGTGGCCCAGCCCGTCGATTCGTCACCGCGCAGTTCGAGCGATCGCCGCGCGGCGGCGGCAAGCGCGGGCGTATCGTCGAGATTGATCTGGTGGCTGGGATAGAGGCCATAGAGATGCGAGACATGCCGGTGCTTCGGCTCGGGCGCCTGCGCGTCCCAATCGCTCAGCCATTCCTGCAATTGCCCTTGCGCGCCGATCCGATCGGGTGCGAGGCGCGCGCGCGCCGCCTTCACTTCCGCGGCGAAATCGGCGTCCTCGCCGAGAATCGCGGAGGCCGCCGCGACCTGATCGAACAGATCGCGCAGGATCTGCATGTCCATCGCAGGCCCCGCACAGATCGCGATGTCCTTGGAATGGGCATTTTCGGGCGAGATCGATGGATTGGTGACGAGCCGGCCGGTGGCGGGATCGGTCTGCAGCGTATCGAGGAAGAAGAGCGCCGCCCCCCGCATCAGCGGATAGACGGACCGCAGATAGGCCGGATCGCGGCCATAATCATACCGGTCCCACAAATGGGTGCAGAGCCAGGCGCCGCCGGTCGGCCACATGCCCCATTGCGCGCCGTCGATCGGCGCGGTGGCGCGCCACAGATCGGTATTGTGATGCGCCACCCAGCCGCGTGCGCCATACATGCGCCGGGCCGTGCGCGCGCCCGTCTGCGCCAGATCGCGGACCATGGCGATGAGCGGCGCGGTGCATTCGGCCAGCGCGGTCGGCTCGGCCGGCCAATAGTTCATCTCGGTGTTGATGTTGATCGTATATTTGGAGCCCCAAGGCGGGGTATCACTGTCGTTCCAGATGCCCTGGAGATTGGCGGGCTGGCTCCCCGGCCGCGAGGAGGCGATCAGCAGGTAGCGCGCATAGTTGAAATAAAGCGCGGCCAGCGCGGGATCGTCCGACGTCTCGCTCGTGCGGATGCGCTCGTCGGTTGGGCGATCGGCGGCGGGCGTGTGGCCGAGATCGATCGCGACGCCGCGATAGAGGCGGCGATGTTCCTCGGCGGTCTCGGCGGCGAGCGTAGCGAAGGACAAGGCGCTAGCATCGGCGATCTGGCGTTCGGTCGTGGCGGCGGGGGCGCCGCTTACATCGTCGAAGCGGCGATAGCTGGTCGCCATGGCGATCAGGATCAGCGCTTCGTCGGCGCCGCGCAGCTTCAGTCGCGTGTCCTCGGCGCTCCTGCGTCCGCCCTTATGGATCAGCCGCGCACGCGCCTCGAAGCGCAGCGCGCCTTCGACGCCTTGATCCGCCCGATTGCGCCCTACGACGAGCAACATGTCGCCTTGCGCTGCGATTGTCGCCGCCTGCCCCGTCCGGAAGGAGAGGTCGAGGTCGATCGCTCCTGGCCGATCGGCGCCCAGCCGGATCGCGATGACTTGCCGGACCGGAGAGGCGATGACATCGCGCCGGAAGCCGACGCCGCCGGCCGTGAAGTGCGTCGTCGCCAGCGCGGCGTCGATATCGAGCGCACGCTCATAGCCGCTGACAGACTTGCCGACGATCCCCGGCATATCGATCAGCAGATCGCCCACCGATTGATAAGGCATCTGCGCCAGCGGCCGCGCCATCAACTTCGCATTGGCCAGCGCCTGCGCCTCGGCATAGCGCCCGGCGAAGATCAGCCGCCTCACCTCGGGCAGGGCAAGTGCCGCTTCGGGGTTCACCGGGTCGTAAGGTCCGCCTGCCCAGAGCGTGTCTTCGTTAAGCTGTAGCCTTTCCTGAGCAACGCCGCCGAAGACCATCGCGCCGATGCGCCCGGCGCCGATCGGCAGAGCCTCGGTCCATGATGTCGCCGGCTGGCGATACCACAGGCGATGGTCGGAGGGACTGGATCGGTCCGGCGCGGCCGTCAGCGAGGCCGGCAGCGCTAGGCTGGTCGCCGTCGCGGCCGACGCCCCCAGCAAGGCGCGTCGCGTGAATTCCGCCGTGTCCGACATCCCGGCCTCTCCTTTTGGGGGAAAGCGTGTTCGGGGTTATCCCTCTGCTTGCCCTTAGATTTGTTGTCGGAGTATTGAGCGTGAGCCGCGACGTCAATCGGATGCGCCGATGAAGGCCACCGAGGCTGGAGTGAGGGGAGAGGATTATGAGAAAATTGCGTCTGATCGGGGCGGGGGCGCTTGGCCTTGTATTGACTTCGCCTGCCTTGGCGGCGCCGCGGCTCGATGGCGTGGTGAGCGATCATGGCGTGCTTCAGCGCGACCGCCCGCTCATCCTGGCCGGCACGGCCGAGCCAGGCGAGACGGTGACGGTCTTCGTCGGCGGACAGTCGGCCTCGAGTGCGGTCGATCGCGCGGGGCGCTTTCGCCTGACGCTTGCCCCGCTCAGGGCGGGCGGCCCTTATCAGCTCGTGGTCACGGCGAAGAGCGGCATGGCCGTCGTCGACGATCTGCTCGTCGGTGACGTCTATCTGTGCTCGGGCCAGAGCAATATGGAGCTTGCCGTCGCGCAGGCGCAGGATAGCTTCACCCAGATCTTCACCTCCGCCGACGATCAACTGCGCCTGCTGACCGTCGCCAAGGCGACGGCGTTCAAGTCCGAAGCCGTATTCGACAAGGCGCCCGTATGGGACATTGCCGGACCGAAGACCGTGGGGAGTTTCTCGGCGGCCTGCTATTATATGGTCCGCGAGCTTCGCCAGACCGCGAAAGTGCCCATCGGCGCGATCCATTCGAGCTGGGGCGGTTCGCGCATCGTCGCCTGGATGGGCGAGGACGGGCTGCGCGCGACCGGGCATGGCGCGGATGTCGATATGCTGCGTCTCTACACGCGTGATGCGGGCGCGGCGATCCGCGCCACCAGCGCCGTATGGGAGGATTGGTGGCGCAGCCAGTCGGGAACCGCAAAGGGCCAGGAGCCGTGGCAACCCACCGCCGCGCTCGATTGGAAGCCGGTGCCCGGCCTGGGCATCTTCAACGCATGGGGCGTGCCCGAGCTCGCCAACTATATCGGCATGGTCTGGTATCAGAAGGCGGTGACGCTGACGGCGGCGCAGGCCGCGCAGCAGGCCGTGTTGTCGATCGGCACGGTCGACGACGCTGATCGCACATGGGTCAACGGCAAGCCGGTCGGCGGCAGCAGCATCGCATCGGTGCAGCGCGTCTATCCGCTCGCTGCGGGCACGCTGGTCGCGGGACGCAACGTCATCACCGTCAACGACGACAATGTCTATGCCAATGGCGGGATGGGCGGCCCGGCCGATGTGATGCGCATCACTTTCGCCGACGGCAGCAGCGTTCCGATCGCCGATGGCTGGACTTATGCGATCGGCGGCAAGCCCAAGGGCAGTGCGCCGCGTGTGCCGTGGGACGACATCAACGGCTTAGGCACGATCTATAATGCGATGATCGCGCCGCTGGGGCCGATCGCGCTGGCCGGCGTCGCCTGGTATCAGGGCGAATCCGATACCGACATTCCGGGCTATGACGCCCGGTTGAATGCAATGATGCGCGACTGGCGTCGTCAGTTCGGCTCGTCCGGCCTGCCGTTCGCCATCGTCCAGCTTTCCGCCTTCGGCGTGCCGGCGACCGCCCCGCTCGAGAGCGGCTGGGCCAATCTGCGCAACGTCCAGCGCGAAGTCGCCGAAGCGGACGGCCATGCGGCGATCGCGGTGACGCTCGATATCGGTGACCAGATCGACATTCACCCCGGCGAGAAGCATGAAGTGGGGCGCAGGCTGGCGCGGGCAATGCGTCATATAGTCTATGGCGAGCCGATTCCGGCATCCGGACCGCGCGCGGCGAAAGCGGCGCGCAATGCGGACGGGGGCGTGACGATCGATTTCGCCGACGTGACCGGCGGGCTGGCGGCGCGTGGGGCGATGCAGGCGATCGGGTTCGAGATTTGCGGAGCAGCGGCGGGAAGCTGTCGTTACGCTCTGGGGCGCGTGGACGGCGGCAAGGTGATCCTTGCTGGCGACGGGCAGCCGGTGACGCATGTCCGCTATGGCTGGGCCGATACGCCCACGGTCAACCTCTTCGATGGCGCGGGGCTTCCCGTCGGCACTTTCGAGATCGCAATTCCCTAGGTCTTTTGGATGACATGATGCGTGACAACATCAATCGTTCCCGTTTATGGTAGCGCAAACATAAACAGACATAGACAAGGGAGAGGATATGATCCGCGCACTTCGTCGCGCTGCGCTGGCGACAAGCCTTCTGGCCGCTTTTCCTGTCGCCGCGCAGGTGGTCACGCCGGCCCTGACGCTAGGGGAATCAGGCTATTTTGAAGGCCCCGGCGTTAATATCCTCGCTTTTTCCAACTGGTATGACGGCCTGTTCGCCGATTCCAAGATCAGTGGCATCGAGATCATCCAGCAAGGCCTTCGTAGCGCTACCAACGGCGATGTGAGGCTGGCGGCAACGCCGGGACAGTGGGACGCCATCGGTGCATTCGTTAGCCGCAAGGTCGATGCGAAGGCCGGCGTGATCGAGACGACACTCAAATATCCTGCCTATGACTGGCAATATGTGATCCGCGCGGAACAGCGGGGCGGCGCGGTGCTGATCAGCATCTTGCTCGACAAGCCGGTGCCGGCGGCGCTCGCGGGCAAGGCAGGCTTCAATCTGGAATTCCTGCCTTCGGCCTATTTCCATCACAGCTATATGGCGGACGGCGTATCGGGCATCTTCCCCCGCTATCCTGACAGCGCGATGGTTCAGACGCCCGAGCGCAATGCGGCGAGCGGGCGCAGCGAAGGGCCGGGGGCCGAGCCTCTGCCGATCGCTTCGGGCAGTCGTTTCGTGCTGGCGCCGGAGGATCCCGCGCGTCGCGTGGCCATTAGCAGCGATCAGCCGATCCAGTTGTTCGACGGGCGCAACCAGGCGCAGAATGGCTGGTATGTGCTTCGTTCGATCCTGCCTGCCGGCCGGACTGGCACCGTCCTTCAGTGGACGCTTGCACCCAGCGCTACGCCCGGTTGGTTGCGCACGCCCGTCATCGCTCATTCGCAGCTCGGCTATACGCCGGGCGGCGCGAAGACCGCGACGATCGAGCTGGACCGCAACGACAAGCGCCGGCCCGCTCTCCGCCTGCTGCGTGTCGCGGAAAATGGCGCGCTCGAACCTGCGCTGGCCGCGCAGCCGCGCGAATGGGGCGACTATCTGCGCTATCATTATCTTCAGCTCGATTTCAGCCAGGTCCGTCAGTCTGGGACCTATATGCTCGAATATGGCGACGTCCGTACCGCGCCTTTCCGCATCGCCGACAATGTCTATGCCGACGCCTGGCACCCGACCAACGACGTCTATTTCCCGGTCGCGATGGATCATGTCTCGGTCAACGAGGCTTACCGGCTGTGGCACGGCGACCCGCATCGCGACGATGCGCGACAGGCGCCGCCCAATCATGAGCATATCGATCTCTACGCGCAGGGGCGGACTACCGATACAAGGTTCAAGGGCGGCGAGCATATTCCCGGCCTCAACGTCGGCGGCTGGTTCGACGCCGGCGATTTCGACATCCGCACCCAGTCGCAATATCAAGTCGTCCGTTCGCTGGTCGAAAGCCGCGAGCGCTTCGGCATCGATCGCGATACGGTGAGCGTCGACGAGGCGCGGCGTCACGTCGAGATCCACGTGCCCGACGGCAAGCCCGATATCGTCGAGCAGGTGGCGCACGGAACGATCCAGCTGCTCGCCCAGTTCGATGCCGTCGGCCACGCGATCAACGGTATCGTCGAGCCCGATGTCGGCCAATATACGCATCTGGGCGATGCCGCGGGCAAGACCGATGGGCTGCCTTATGATCCAGCTCTTAAGCCTGGCGAAGTCAGGGACGGGCGGAGCGGCACGCCCGACGATCGCTGGGCCTTCACCAGCAAGTCGTCCGCGCTCAACTATGGATCGATCGCGGCGCTGGCGGCGGCGGCGCGGGTGCTCAAGGGGCAGGATGACGCACTGGCCGCGCGCGCGCTCGATACGGCGACGCGGATCTGGCGCGAGGAGCAGAGCCATGCGCCGGATCTCTTCCGCTACGGCAACAC
The DNA here is from genome assembly GCF_058790595.1 of Sphingomonas sp. EU05-FHT14C10. NCBI lineage: Bacteria > Pseudomonadati > Pseudomonadota > Alphaproteobacteria > Sphingomonadales > Sphingomonadaceae > Sphingomonas > Sphingomonas sp. EU05-FHT14C10. The sequence continues at coordinate 48,215 of NZ_JBYTEN010000019.1, forward strand.
CACTGGCGGCCCGCTTGAGGTCGAGAAGTTCACGGCTGCGGTCGAATTGCTGCGCAGCACCGGCGATCGCCAATATGCCGACAGCGTGACGGCGCTGTGGCCCGCGATGGAGAAGATGTTCAACTTCACCGCGCGCGAGGCGGTGGCGGCGATTCCGCTGATGCCAGTGGCTTATCGCGAAGCGCTGGTGCCGGCGGTCAAGCGCTGGGTCGCCGAAAGCGAGGCGATCGCCAAGGCGAATCCCTTCGGCGTGCCGATCACCACCGGGGGCTGGGCCGGATCGGGCACGGTGATCAGCTATGCGCTGACCGCTGCTGCCCTGCACCGTGCCTTTCCCGAACTTGTCGGCGACGAAGCGGTGTTCCGGGGCGTTGCGTTCATGACCGGGCATCATCCGGCCTCGGACATCAGCTTCGTATCGAGCGTCGGAACGCGCGCAAAGGAAGTCGCCTATGGCAACAACCGCGCCGACTTCACCTTCATCGCGGGCGGCGTCGTCCCGGGCCTGCTGGTCATCAAGCCCGACTTCCCCGAGAATCATGAGGATTGGCCCTTCTTCTGGGGCGAGAATGAATATGTGATCCCGGAAGGCGCGGACTGGATCCAACTCGCCAACAGCGCGGATCGGCTGAGTTCGGGGCGCTGACGGGGGGCTTCGGTCGACCTTGTCCCCGGGACGCTTGACCTGTCTATTTGTCAGACTAATTATGACGGCGAGTCAGACAGACCTGACCGAAGCCGATAAGTGTGTCGCGATGCGGCGCGCCCCGGCGTCGGAGATCAGGCGAAGCGGCGGGCTGCCGTGAGACGAGGGGAGGCGGATGGACAGTCCATCGTTCAAGCAAAGCGTTTCGATCGCTAGCGGCGGACAAATCCGCCGTGCCCCTGCTTTCGCCTTTTCGTCGGGTGAAGCGGTTTTGCCAGTTCAAGGAGGAATGGAATGTTGAAAGCTCTTGGCCTGTTTGCCGCCGCGACATCGATGCTGGCGCTGGCCCCGGCCGCCTGGGCGGCGCCGGAAAGCGGTGCGCCTGTCGCGTTGACCGTCCAGGCCGACAAGGCGGGCGCAACGATCAGCCGAAATATTTTCGGCCAGTTCGCCGAGCATCTCGGCACCGGCATTTACGGCGGCGTGTGGGTGGGCAAGGATTCCCCTATTCCCAACGTGCGCGGTATCCGTTCGGACGTCGTCGCGGCGCTCAAGGCGATCAAGGTGCCCAACGTTCGCTGGCCGGGCGGCTGCTTCGCCGATGAATATCATTGGCGCTATGGCATCGGTGCGCCCGACAAGCGCCGGGTTACCGTCAACGCCAACTGGGGCGATTCAGTCGAGCCCAATACGTTCGGTACGGACGAGTTCATGGACTTTGCCAGCCAGATCGGCGCGGAGGCTTATGTCTCGGTCAATGTTGGCTCGGGCACTGTCGCCGAAGCCGCCGAGTGGCTCGATTACATGACGGCCTCGACCAATGCTACGGCGGGCAAGGAACGCGCGGCCAATGGCCATCCCGAACCCTATAAGGTCAAATATCTCGGACTCGGCAATGAAAGCTGGAGCTGTGGCGGGGCGATGCGCCCTGAATATTATACTGACCTGATGAAGCGCTATGCCCGCTTCGTCCGCAACTATAATCCGGCGCAGACGGAAAAGGGCGGCGATGCGATGCAGCGCATCGCGGTCGGCCCGGGCACGGACGATCCCGCATATACCGAAGCGGTGATGAAGGCATGGAAAGAGCATGACTGGGCATGGAGCATTGAAGGGATGTCGCTCCACAGCTATACTACGGGCGGCTGGCCGGTTTCCTATCCCAGCACGGGGTTCGACGAGACGGGTTACGCCAAGCTCGTCAAGGAGACGCTGGGCATGGATGCCCTGATCGCCAAGCATTCGGCGGTCATGGACAAATATGATCCGGAGAAGAAGGTCGCGCTCGTCGTCGACGAATGGGGCGTGTGGCTGGCGCCGCTTCCCGGCACCAATCCGGGCTTCCTGGCGCAGCAGAATTCGCTGCGCGACGCGATCATCGCCGCGCTCAACATCAACATCTTCGCGCGGCATGCCGATCGCGTGCGGATGACCAACATCGCGCAGATGGTGAATGTCCTGCAGGCAATGATCCTGACCGACGGGCCGAAGATGCTGCTGACGCCCACCTACCACATCTTCAAAATGTATCTGCCGTTCCAGGACGCCACCTTCGTCCCGGTCAGCTTCGATGCTGGCACCTACACCAGGGGCGACATCACCTTGCCGCGCATCGACGCCGTGGCCGCGCGTGACAAGGCCGGCAAGCTGTGGCTGGCGGTGACCAATGTCGACCCCGATCGTCCCGCCTCCGTCTCGATCAAGTTGCCGGGCAAGGCCGGTCGAACGGGGCGAGGGCAAGTGCTGACCGCGCCGCGCGTCGATTCGGTCAACAGCTTCGAGGCGCCTCAGGCCGTTTCGCCCAAGCCCATCGCGGCGAAAGCGAGCGGCGGCGGTCTCATGCTTGAGATGCCGGCGAAGTCGGTTGCCGTGATTGAGGTGGATGGATGACGATTTGATCGCCCGGCGTGCGTTTGCGCACGCCGGGCGAACCATTGGTCTGAAGCCGCGTCGTCAGGCCGGTCTTATGGCGTCGAACTTTTTCGCCCTGGATCGATCGCCCATCTGATCCAGTCGTCAGAGCAGTGCCCTGTAGAGCGCGAAGAGGCTGGTCGCGGTCAGCACGATGCCGACAAGCCGGAGCAGCGTGCCCGGCGCGATGCGCTTGGCGAGGATTGCGCCGAAGGGCGCGGCGAGGAGGCCGCCGATCAGCAAGCCGCCGGTGACGATCGACAGCGCCGCGAACCCCATCGTCGCGATGAAGGTGAGCGAGGCGGTGAGCGTCAGGAAGAATTCGGCGGTGTTGACGGTCCCGATCGTCTTGCGCGGCTCGACGCCCTGAATGAGCAGGTTGGACGTGACGACAGGTCCCCAGCCGCCGCCGCCTGCGGCGTCAAGGAAGCCGCCGATCAGGCCGAGCGGCGCGATGACGCGCGGCTCGCGGCTCTTGGGCACCGCGTGGAAGCTGCGCCACAGCAGGTAGATGCCGATGCAGCTGAGATAGGCCATGACGAAGGGGCGCGCGATTTCGGCATTGGCGACGAGAATATAGGCGCCCAATATCGCGCCAATCACGCCGGGCACGACAAGCCGGCCGAATAATTTCCAATCGACGTTGCGATGGGCGATGTGGCTGATCGCCGACGCGGCTGTGGTGAAGGTCTCGACGAAATGGACGCCGGCCGAGGCGCGACTGGGCGAAATGCCGAGTACGCTGACCATGAGCGTCGACGAAATCACGCCGAAAGCCATGCCAAGCGCACCGTCCACCGTCTGCGCCGCGAAACCGATGGCGGCAAACTCGATCAGGCGGGGATAGTCGATACTGGACAGGTCGATCATTCAGGCTCCCCGGTTTCGTCGGCCGCCCTTCTGCGATGGCTGGGCAGGGGCGGCAAGATAGAAGGGCTTTGCCCCAGACAACGCACGATGCGCCCTGCCTATGGCAATCTTTGCAACCTGACCCTAGATTGCAACGGAGTGGAGGTGCGAGGGAGGCGCCGGGTGTCTAACGCACTGTTCAACTATCTGGATTCGATCAAGGCTCGCGACCCGGCCCCGCGTTCGCGCTGGGAGGTGCTGCTTTATCCCGGCGTGCTGGCGCTTGCGCTGCACCGCGTGGCGCATTGGCTGTTCGTCGGCGAGCTCTATTTCCTTGCCCGGCTGGTCAACCACATCTCGCGCTTCCTGACCGCGATCGACATCCATCCGGGTGCGAAGATCGGCGCGAACCTGTTCATCGACCACGGCTTCGTGGTGATCGGCGAGACGGCCGAGATCGGCGACAACGTCACCATCTATCAGGGGGCGACGCTGGGCGGCACCAACCCGACCAACGGCGTCGGGGGCAAGCGCCACCCGACGATCGAGGACGGGGTGATCATCAGCCTCGGCGCTGCGATCCTCGGGCCGGTGATCGTCGGCTCGGGATCGCGGATCGGCGCCAACGCCGTGGTGACCAAGGATGTCGCGCCGGGCGCGATCATGATCGGTATTCCCGCCAAGCCCATGCCCGTCGACGCGGTGGAAAAGCAGAAGGGCTTCACGCCTTATGGCACGCCGTGCAGCGAGACCTTCGATCCCTCGACGCAGAAGCTGGAATTGCTGCGCTGTGAGGTCGAGGCGCTGCAGAAGCGGCTGGCGACTCTGCTTGAAGAGAAGCGCAAGCTGAACGAGGAGCGGCAAGACCTGTTCGGATGAGCAACGTCACACCGCTTCCCCTGCCGCGCGGCGCGGTGCAGACCGGCTTCGACCGGCTCGAACTCAATCGCATATTGGATCTTTACGGGCGGATGGTCGCCGCCGGTCACTGGCGCGACTATGCGCTCGATTTCGGGCGGGACATGGCGACCTTTTCCGCGTTCCGGCGGGCGACCGAGCGGCCGGAATATCGGATCGAGAAACGCCCCGCGCTGCGTCATCGTCAGGGCATGTGGGCGCTGGTGGGCGAGGGGGGATCGATCCTGAGGCGCGGGCATGAGCTTGGCCCGGTGCTCGCGCCGATCGAGCGGCGCCTGCTCAAGCTCGTCGGGGAATAAGCGGGAAAACAGGCCGGACGATTACCCCGGCTTTCGCCGGGGCAATCGCGGCACGTATCAGGCGGCTTGCGCGAGTATCGGTCGTTCGCCGAGCGGCGGCAGCTTCGCGCGCCAGGCTTCGGGCAGCAGGCTGACCGCAAAGGCGCGGGCGCTGTGCCAGAAAGCCGAGAGCAGAAGCAGAGCAGATCCGATGACCAGCGCGGTCAGTGCGACGTTGAGGCCGATCGCGCCGAGCTCGCGGAACAAAGTGCTCAGCGCATAGAGCACATAGGCGAGCGACGAGACCATCAGCGCGCGTCGATCGATGGCGAGCGCGATCAGGCCCATCAGCACGTACAGGACAAGCACGATGCCCGCAGTGCCGACCGTCGCCTGATTGTCGAGGATGCCGAGCGTCTGGAAGATCGGGTGAACGATCATCGGCGCGGCGAGCAGATGAAGCCAGAAGGCGACATCCGACCGGCGCGTGATGCGATCGCGGTCCGAAATATCCCAGCGCATGGCGAGCGCGAAGGTCGCGAGGCCGCAGGCAAAGAGGATCGGCGCCCAGAACGTCGCGATCGCGGGGATGGCCGCGAGCAGCAGCCCGAACAGGCAGGCGACAGCCGAGGCGGCACCGGCGGCAATCGTGATCGGAACGTGGAAGCGCCGCCAGTGGAGCCATGCCCCACCTGCGGCGATGGCGCCGGAGGCGGCGAGGAACAGTGCCTGCACCGGCGTCGCGCCGGGCCCGACATAGCCGGCCGGGCCAAGCAGCAGCGTGCTGGCGGCACCGAAAAGGCCGCCGACGAAGGCGAGCAGCAGCAGGATCGAAGGCAGCGCCATCCGCCGCTGGCGCGTGAAATATTTGGCGAGGCCCCAGGCGACGATCGCCACCGCCGCGCTGCCCAGCCACGGCGTTACACTGCCGCCGATCCAGGCGACCGCGACGAGCAGCAGCACGCTCGCGATCGAAACGAAAATGTCGTTGAAGCCGGTGATGAGGCGGAAATGCTCCTCATCGACCGCCGGTGTGGTGCGCGTCGTCGCCACATAGGCGCGGAGTGCAGTCGCCGCCTGGGGCGAAAGCACCCCCGCGGCGACTGCGGCATCCAGATCTGTATCGCTGTACATGGGTTCAGGCCCTCCTGAGCGGAGCCTCTACCACAGGTGTATTAATTCAGCAATACAGTGATTATTTGCCCTGAAGCTTGCCCAGGATGACCACGCTCTGCTCCGCGCCCGATTGCGGCACGATCTCGCCGGTGCGGTCGGTGATCTGCGCCCAGTGCGCGGCGACGCCCTCGGGCGTGCGCTCCGCCTGCGGCAGCAGCACGCCCTGAGTCAGCGTGACGTAGGAGGCCTGGAACACGCCTGCGCCCGCGCCGACGATCGCATTGGTCGGCGCGTCTTCCGAAACGAGGAACAGCGCGGCGGGGGCGACATTCTCGGGCGCGAAGGCAGCATATGCCTCGGCCGGGAAGATATCCTCGGTCATGCGCGTGCCCGCGACGGGCGCCAGCGTGTTCACGCGGATGTTGTACTTCGCGCCTTCGAGGTAGAGCGTCTTGGTGAAGCCGGCGAGGCCGAGCTTGGCGGCGCCATAATTCGCCTGGCCGAAATTGCCGAACAGGCCCGTCGACGAGGCGGTCATCAGGATGCGGCCATAGGCCTGCTCGCGCATCGTATCCCATACCGCCTTGGTGCAGTTTGCCGAGCCGATGAGGTGGACCTTCACCACCAGATCGAAATCGTCGGGTTCCATCTTGGCGAAGCTCTTGTCGCGCAGGATGCCGGCATTGTTGATGAGGACATGAACGCCGCCCCAGCGTTCCTTGGTCTTGGCGACCATTTCCACCATCTGCTCATATTCGGTGACGCTTCCGCCGTTGGACATCGCCTCGCCGCCCGCGGCCTCGATCTCCTCGACGACCTTGAGAGCGGCGTCCGAATGGCCGGTGCCGTCGCGCGAGCCGCCGAGATCGTTGACCACCACCTTCGCGCCGCGCTTCGCCAGTTCGAGCGCATAGGCACGGCCGAGACCGCCGCCCGCGCCGGTAACGATGGCGACACGATCCTTGAAACTGATGGTCATTGCACGCTGCTCCTCTCGTTGACGTGAACGTCACCTAGAGGCTGGGGTGACCGATGGGAAGGCCCATGCTGGGCCTTCCCCCGTCAAATCGCGCGGCGTTGCTTATTTGGACTTTTTGTGCGGGCGCGGCGTATCGGTACCCGCACCGCGCTGCTTGCAGCCATCGGTCACGGTCTTGCTGCACCAGGGATATTCGGCCTGCGGAGCCGGGGCGGGGTTGGAGACGGGCGCGCCCATCGTCGGGGTCGCGGCGGCGGCGGGCGCCGCAGCGGGATCGGGGGCGGCGGCGGGATCCGGCGCTGACTGCGCGATTGCGCCGGTGCCAAGCGCCAGCGCGGCGGCGAACATGAACATTTTCATCTCGGGCTCCTTGTGTTTCGAGGGCCAAAACAGGCCGAAGCATCAAGCGTCTGGCCGGAACGGGCGAGACGCGCCCCTATCTAACGCAAATGTTTCGATCCCGATCCTTAAAAGGAGGAAATCATCCCGAATGCCCAATTACGATCAGTGCCGGCCGTCGGCGTCGAGCGAATAGCCCGCCGAGCGCACGGTGCGGATCATGTCGGGCAGGCCGTTGAGGTTGATCGCCTTGCGCAGCCGCCGGATATGCACGTCGACAGTCCGCGGCTCGATATCGGCATCATGCCCCCACACCGAATCCAGCAGGCGCTCGCGCGAAAAGACCCAGCCGGGATGCTCGAGGAAATGCTTAAGCAGGCGGAACTCGGTGGGGCCGAGCGAGACGGTCTTGCCGTTGCGGCGCACCTTGTGGCCGACCGTGTCCATCTCGAGATCGCCATAGCTTAGCTGCTCGCCGGCAAGCGCGGGACGGACGCGACGAAGCACCGCACCGACGCGCGCGACCAGTTCGCGCGGCGAGAAGGGCTTGGTCACATAGTCGTCGGCGCCGGTCTCGAGGCCGCGCACGCGATCTTCTTCCTCGCCGCGCGCAGTGAGCATGATGATCGGCACGTTCGCGGTATCGGGCATGCGGCGGAGGCGGCGGCAGACCTCGATCCCCGAAAGCCCCTCGATCATCCAGTCGAGCAGGACGAGATCGGGCGGGCTTTCCTGCGCGAGGAGCAACGCTTCCTCGCCGTCCGCCGTGTGACGAACGTCGAAATCCTCACGCTGGAAATGCCAGACGAGAAGCTCGGCGAGCGCGGCGTCGTCCTCGACGAGAAGCATATCGGCACGGGGCATGGCTGTCAGACTCCCAGGCTTTCTTCGCTGCCGCCGCCGCGTTCACGCTCGTCCATGTGCGTGCCCTTGGCGGCATAATAGACCATTTCGGCAACGTTGGTGGCGTGGTCGCCCACGCGTTCGAGATTCTTGGCGATGAAGAGGAGATGCGCGGCCTGCCCGATCGTGGCCGGATTCTCCATCATGAAGGTCACGAGGGTGCGAAAGATGCTGTTGTAGAAATCATCGACGCGGCGGTCTTCCTCGCAGACGTCCACAGCGGCGCGGGGATCGCGCGCGGCGAAGGCGTCGAGCGCGCCGCGCACCATCTCCGACGCCAGCGTGCCCATCGCGGGCAGCACGGAAAGCGCCTCGATCTTGTAGCGCCCGCCGATCAGCGGCACGCGCTTGGCGATATTCTTCGCATAGTCGCCGATGCGTTCGATGACGCCCGCGATCTTGAGCGCCGCCACCACTTCGCGAAGGTCGTCCGCCAGCGGCGCGCGCAGCGCGATGATCTGGACGGCGAGCCGCTCGACCTGCGATTCGAGATCGTCGATGATCTTGTCCTCGACGACGATGCGCGCGGCGCGGTCGCTGTCCTGGCGGACCAGCGCTTCCATCGCATCCTCGATCGCTGCCTGCGCGCGACCGCCCATTTCGGAGATGAGTCCGCGAAGCTCGACGATCTCGTCGTCGAAAGCCTTGACTGTATGTTCGGTGCCGTTCGCCATTCCGCTTCCTCTCAGCCGTAACGGCCGGTGATGTAGTCCTTGGTCCGAACTTCACGCGGATTGGTGAAGATTTCGGAGGTCACGCCATATTCGACGAGCTGGCCAAGGTGGAAAAACGCCGTGCGCTGCGAGACGCGCGCGGCCTGCTGCATGTTGTGCGTGACGATGACGATCGCGTAGCGGCCACGCAGTTCGTGGATCAGTTCCTCGATCTTGGCGGTGGCGATCGGATCGAGTGCCGAGCAGGGCTCGTCCATCAGGATCACTTCGGGGTCGACCGCGATCGCGCGTGCGATGCACAGCCGCTGCTGCTGGCCACCCGACATGGCGGTGCCGCTGTCGCTGAGCCGGTCCTTGACCTCGTCCCACAAGCCGGCGCGGCGTAGAGACTTCTCGACGATCTGGTCCATGTCGGCCTTCGAGCGCGCGAGGCCGTGGATGCGCGGGCCGTAGGCGATGTTCTCGTAGATCGATTTGGGGAAGGGATTGGGCTTCTGGAAGACCATGCCGACACGCGCGCGGAGCTGCACCACGTCCATTGCGGCATCGTAGATATCCTCGCCGTCGAGCGTGATCTCGCCTTCCACCCGGGCGCTGGCGACAGTGTCGTTCATGCGGTTGAGCGTGCGCAGGAAGGTCGATTTGCCGCAGCCCGACGGGCCGATGAACGCCGTCACATTCTCCATGTCGACGTCGATCGAGACGTCGCTGATCGCCTGTTTCTGGCCATAGAAGACGTTGACGTTGCGCGCCGTCATCTTGGTGGCCGAGGCTTGTACTGAACGGTCCTGAAGCATGGTCACCAGCGCTGTTCGAAACGGTTTCGGAGATAGATCGCCAGCCCGTTCATCGCGAGCAGGAAGGCGAGCAGGACGATGATCGCGGCCGAGGTTTTCTCGACGAAGCCGCGGCTGACCTCGTCGGACCAGAGGAAGACCTGGACGGGAAGCACGGTCGCGGGATCGGTAATGCCGGCGGGCGGCGTGGTGACGAAGGCGCGCATGCCGATCATCAGCAGCGGCGCCGTCTCGCCCAGCGCACGCGCCATGCCGATGATCGTGCCGGTCAGGATGCCGGGCAGCGCGAGCGGCAGGACATGGTGGAAGACGACCTGGACGCGGCTGGCGCCGATACCGAGCGCAGCGTCGCGGATCGACGGCGGCACCGCCTTGATCGCGTTGCGCGAGGCGATGACGATCACGGGCATGGTCATCAACGCAAGCGTGAGGCCGCCGACCAATGCTGCCGATCGCGGGAGGTGCCAAGTGTTGAGGAAAACGGCGAGGCCGAGCAGGCCGAAGATGATCGAGGGGACTGCCGCGAGATTGTTGATCGAGACCTCGATCAGGTCGGTCCAGCGGTTCCGCGGCGCATATTCCTCGAGATAGACGGCCGAGAGCACGCCGATCGGGAAAGCGAGCGCCAGTGTCACCAGCATCGTCAGCAAGGATCCCTTGAACGCGCCCCAGATGCCGGCGCGCGTGGGATCGTTCGAATTGGATTCGGTCAGGAAGCCCCAGTTGAACACGGTGCGGACGAGACCGGCCTTTTCGAGCGCGGCATAGCTCTTCTCGGCCTCGGGCGCGCCTTCGCCCTTTGCCGCAAGATCGATTGGCGACGAGGCGGGCACCCACAGCATGGCATGGCCATCGAGGACCTTCGGATCCGCCCTGACCGCGTCGCGCACCGCCAGCCAGGCGCTGTCGGCGAGCATCGATGGCCCCTTGGGGCCAAGCGCCGCGCTGGTCGCTGCGTTCAAGCGAGCCTCGATCCCGGCGTTGGCAAGCGCGAGATCGGCGCCGCGCCCGGCAAGCTGCTTGCGATCGAGCAGCAGCGGATTGGCCTTGAAGTCCATCGGCACGCGGATCTCGGTGCGCAGGAAACCGCTTGCGCCCTGCATCGTCATCGAGATGAGCAGGAAGGTAAGGAAGCCGGCCGAGGTGAACACGGCAAGCAGGCCGAGCAGCTTGAAGCGCCGTTCGGCGGCATAGCGCCGGCGGATGCGCTGCTGCATGGCGACGCTCTTCCAGTCGGTGGGAACGCGCTCACTCATAGGCTTCGCGATACTTTTTGACGACGCGCAGCGCGACGATGTTGAGCAGGAGCGTGACGACGAACAGGACAAGGCCGAGAGCGAAGGCCGCCAGCGTCTTCGGGCTGTCGAATTCTTGGTCACCGGTCAGCAACTGGACGATCTGGGTCGTCACCGTGGTCACGCTGGCGAAGGGGTTGGCAGTGAGATTGGCGGCGAGGCCGGCGGCCATCACCACGATCATCGTCTCGCCGATCGCGCGGCTGACGGCGAGCAGCACGCCGCCGACCACGCCCGGAAGCGCGGCGGGGATGAGCACCTTGCGGATCGTCTCGGACTGCGTCGCGCCCATCGCCAGCGATCCGTCGCGCATTGCCGAAGGAACCGCAGTGATCGAGTCATCCGCCATCGAGGAGACGAAGGGGATGATCATGATGCCCATGACCAGACCGGCGGCGAGCGCGCTTTCGGAGGAAGCGCCCGGAATGCCGACCAGCGCGGCGAAGTTGCGCAGCGCGGGCGCGACCGTCAGCGCGGCGAAATAGCCGTAGACCACCGTCGGCACGCCTGCGAGCATCTCGAGCACCGGCTTCATCCATTTCCGCACGCGCGGCGGCGCATATTGGGTGAGGTAGACAGCGCTCATCAGGCCAAGTGGGATCGCAACGATCATCGCGATGATCACGCCGATGAAGACCGTTCCCCAGAACAGCGGCACCGCGCCGAATTGGTTGGGCTGGCCAGGAATCACCGACGATTGCGGGCTCCAGCGCAGCCCGAAAAGGAAATCGATCGGCGAGACCATCGAGAAGAAGCGGAAGGATTCGAAGAGCAGCGACGCGACGATGCCGATCGTCGTCAGGATCGCGATCAGCGAGGCGACGAGCAGGCCGGCCATCACGATCCGTTCGACCCGCGTGCGCGCGCGGAAATCAGGGCGCAGGCGCGTGAAGGCGTAGGCGCCGCCGGCGAAGACGAGGATGGCGGCGAGGATCGTCGCGATCAGATCGAAATGCGCCTGCGCCACTGCATAGGCCGGGGCAAGCGTGGCGCCTGTTTCGGTGAAGGCGCCCGGCAGCTGGCCGGCAGCGAGTGCGCGGCCCTCGGAAAGGAGTGCCGCGCGTTCGGCGGGATCGGCAGTCAGCCCCTGTGCCGCCGGCGAGGCAAGCACGGCATCGGTGACCAGTGCGGGCGAGGTCCACGACCAGACGGCGAGGAACAGCAGCGCGGGGACCGCCGTCCACAGCGCGACGAACCAGCCATGGTAGAAGGGCAGCGAATGCGGGCGGCCCGCCGCGACGGTCGCTTTCTCGAAGCTTGCTGCGCGCGCACGGCCGACGAGCCAGCCGACCACCGCCAGCCCGGCGATGGCGATCAGGAGAATGACGGCGCTCATTTCAGCGTGCCCGGATCAAGCGTCTGGAGATCGGCGGCGATCTTAGCGTTCTTCGCACGAACATCGGGCGTCGCCGCGATCAGGCCGCGCCGTGCGAGGTAGCCGTCCGGATTCCACGCCGAGGCATATTGGGCGATGAATTGCTTCAGCCCCGGAATGGCGCGGACATGCGCCTTCTTCACATAGATGTAGAGCGGCCGCGCGCCGGGATAGGAGAAACTGGCGATCGAGGCATAGGTGGGCGCCACGCCGTTGATCGGGATGCCCGACAGGCTGTCGAGATTTTCCTCGAGGAAGCTGTAGCCGAAGATGCCGACCGCATCGGGATTGGCGCCGAGCTTCTGGACGATCAGATTGTCGTTCTCGCCAGCGTCGACATAGGCGCCGTCCTCGCGGATGCGGGTGCAGCGATCCTTGTGCTTGTTCTCGTCATGCTTGAGCGCGGCGTTGACCGGCGCCTGATCGCAGCCCGGCACCATGATGAGTTCGGTCAGCGAGTCGCGCGTGCCCGATGTCGAGGGCGGGCCGTAGACGACGATCGGCGTCGCGGGCAGCGCGGGGTTCACGTCGGCCCAGGTCTTCGATCTGTTGGGTTTGCCGTCGGGGTTGGCAGCGATGGCGAGGTAAATGTCGCGCGTGGTCAGCGCCATTTTCGAACCGCGATTGGATTCGCCCAGCGCCAGCCCGTCGACGCCGATCTGGATCTCGACGATGTCGGAGACGCCATTCTTGCGGCAACCGTCATATTCGCTTCGCTTGATCCGGCGCGACGCGTCCTCGATGTCGGGGAAGCGCGCGCCGACACCGGCGCAGAACAGCTTCATACCCGCGCCCGTGCCGGTGGATTCGATCAGCGGCGATCGGAATTGTGGATTATTGTTCACGAACTGCTCGGCAACCGCGGTCGTGAAGGGGAAGACGGTCGAGGAGCCCACTGCGCTGATCTGCTCGCGCACGCCGCCGTTCGCGCCGCCCGCCTGGTCCTGGCAGGACGCGAGCAGCAGCGACGAAGCGGCCAGCAGCATCAGGCTCCGCAGGGACAAACCGTACTCCTCATTGATTCGACGACGAAATCGGCCAGAGAATCGACCGTATCGGCGCGCCTAGCAGCGCTTCACTCGTCCTGTGTGACAGTTATTTGACGATTTGATGACACAGGCGCCGCCGCCGGCAAGAGGACTGTCACGGTGGTGCCGACACCGACGGTGCTGGCGATGTCGAAACGGCCGCGATGCCGCTCGACGATATGCTTGACGATCGCGAGGCCAAGGCCGGTGCCACCCATTGCCCGGCTCCGCCCCGAATCGACGCGGTAGAAGCGTTCGGTAAGGCGCGGGAGGTGTTCGGGCGCGATGCCTTCGCCTTCGTCGCTGACCGTGAGCTTGATCATCGCATCGCCTGCCGGTTCGGCATGGACGATCACCGGCGTGCCGGGACGGCCATATTTCATCGCATTGCCCATCAGATTGTGGATGAGCTGCGAAAGCTGGGCGCGGTCGCCGACCACTTTGGGCAGCGGCTCGAAAATATCGGCGACGAGATCGCGCCCGCGCTCGTTGCCGCTGTCGGTCAGGATGGCATGCACCTCGGTCGCCAACTGAGCGAGGTCCACGGGGGTGTCGGGCAGGCGATATTTCTCTGCCTCGATCCGCGACAGCGACATGAGATCGTCGACCAGCCGCTGCATCCTGCGCGCCTCGTCATTCATCACTTTCAGGAAACGCTTGCGCGTCGCCGGGTCGCCGCCCGCCTTGTCGTCGCCCAGCGTCTCGATGAAGCCGAGGATCGCCGCCAGTGGCGTGCGCAACTCGTGGCTGGCATTGGCGACGAAGTCGACGCGCATCCGCTCGGCGGCGTGGCTGCCGGTGCGATCGTTCAAATGGACGATGCGGCGCTTTTCGCCGAACGCAGTGACGTGCATTTCCCACCGCGCCTCGCGCGTGCCGAGGCCGACGAGCTCGACGGGCGACCGCGGGAGCAGGCCGATCGGTCCGGTAAGCCGCTCGATGGCGGCGGGGTGACGGATCGCGAGCCGCGCCTGCTCGCCAACGATATGATTGCCGAGTAAGGCGAGGGCTGCGCCGTTCGCGTGGGCGACGCGACCGTCGGCGATGATCATCAGCGGCTCGGACACCGCGTCGATCAGCGGTTGCGTCGGATCCTCAATATCCGAAGGGTCGACGGTGGCGGGTGCTTCCGGTTCGGGCGGGAGCGGCGACAGCCATAGCATCAGCCCACCCGCCGCCATCAGGATCAGCGTGGCTTCGATCGATCCGCTGACCAGCCAGATTCCCGTGGCGGCGGCGCCCAGCGTCAATAGCGAGAGGAAAGTTCGGAAAGGTTCTTCGATACGCATTGCGAATCGCATTCATAGCACTCCCGGCGGCACCTTGCCCGGTCCGCAAACCTGCGCTCTGCATTGCGATTGTTTTACCATTATGAAAGCGGCTTTGCAGGATAAGACGTCACATGGGTGACGCAGACCAATCCGGCAAGCGCCCGGGGCTGACCGACCGGCGGACTTTGCTCCGCGCCGGCATGTTCGGTGCGTCGGCGATCGTCACCATTCGTCCCGCGCTTGCCCAGACCGCCGCATCGGTGACGCACTGCCAGATTTCGGTGCCCGATGCGGCGCGTGCGGGTGGCCATATCGCGCCCGACGGGCAGGTCGTCAGCGCCGATACGCCGGGTGCCTTCGCGCAGGCCATGCGTCCCTTCACCGGCGAGGAAGTGAAGTCAGCGCTGTCGGGCGGCACGCTGCCTGGCGTCGATTATGAGCGGAGCCGCGCCTACACCAACTATATCCGGCGGCTGCAGCAGGGGACGAGCGGCTTCACCTGCTATGCCTCGCTGCAGATGCCGCGCCGCTGACGGCCATGCGCTGGCGCCTCGAAGCGCGGTCGAACCTGAAGCGCGTCGAACTCGATGCGCTGACCGCCATCTATGACCGCCGATCGGGCATGACGCATTTGCTTGCAGATCCGATGCCCGATCTCATCGATGCGCTGGCCGTCGGTGCGGCGGACGAAGCGACGCTCCTCGGCCGCCTCGGTATCGAGGCGGCCGAGGAGGCCGATCGGGCGGGTTTGCGCAACCGACTGGCCGAACTGGAAGCCGTGGGGCTGGTGGTCCGGCTGTGAGGCACAGTTTCGCCGTTCGCGTCGGCCCGGCATCCTTCCGGGTCGGATCGCATTGGCGCGCCCCGCTTCGCGCGCTCCAACGGCTTTACGCCGGCTATCCGCAGCCAGGAGTGTCCGATTTCACGGTGCGGCTCGAGGCGGTGCGGCCCTGGCGGCGCTGGATCCGGCCTTCGGTGATGATCGGGGGCGACTATGAACTGCCGGACGCCGCGCCGATGGCGCTCGCGCACGGGCTGCTCGCCGCAGAGATGGGCATGAACCTCCAGATGGCGCTCGGCGCGCGTCGCTGGCTGCTGCTCCACGCCGCCAGCCTCGAGCGCGACGGACGAGCGCTGATCCTTACCGGCGCATCGGGATCGGGCAAGTCGACATTGGCGGCGCTGCTCGGCGATCGCGGCTGGCGCCTGATGGGCGATGAGTTCGCGCTGCTCGATCCGGCGAGCGGTGCACTGCATCCCTTTCCCCGCGCGGTGAGCCTGAAGAACGGCGCGATCGCGCTCTTTCCCTGCGATCGGCTCGGGCCGCTGCTCGCGGCGACGCCCAAGGGCGACATCCGGCATTTGCGGCCGAACGCGGATGCGATCGCGCGGATGGATGAGCCGGCCATGCCCGCGCTGATCCTGTTCCCGCGTTTCGGTTATGCTCCCGCCGAAAGGGCGATAGGAACCAGCGAAGTCTTCATGCGCCTGACGCAGGCCTCGACCAACTATGTGCGTCTGGGCGAGGCGGGGTTCGATGCGCTGACCCGGCTGGTGACGACGCTGCCGGCGCGTGCGATCGACTATCCAGATACCGAGAGTGCGGTGGCGCTGGTCGAGCGGCTGTGGACAGAGCTGGCATGAGCGCCGAACGGCTCGTCCGCGCGCTGCGCGATCCTGCTTCCGTCCTGCCGCTGGGGGAGGGCGACTGGGCGGGGCTGATCGCAGCGGCGCGCGCCGAGCGGCTCGACGGATCGCTTGCCGGCCGGCTGGAAGGCCTACCGCTGCCAGATCCGGTGGCGCGGATCATGGCCGATGCCCGCGCCGCTGCGGATGAGGCGCGGCGGTCGGCGCTCTGGGAGGCCGAGATGGCGCGGCGGGCGATCGCGCCGCTCGGCGTGCCGATGATCCTGCTCAAAGGCACCGCCTATGCTGCGGCCGGGCTCGACGCGGCGCGAGGGCGGGCGATCGGTGATCTCGACATATTGGTGCCGCAGGCCGATCTCGATCATGTCGAGGCGGCGCTGATCGAAGCGGGTTGGGAATGGGCCAAGCCTGATCCCTATGACGATGGCTATTATCGCCGCTGGATGCACGAACTGCCGCCGCTGATCCACGCCGAACGCGACCGGATGATCGACGTGCACCACACGATCCTACCCCTGACCGCACGACCGAAGCCGGATGCGACTGCGCTGATCGCCGCGCGCGAGGGTTTGGGCGAGGGGCTCGCGGTGCTGTCGCCCGAGGATATGCTGGTTCACGCCGCCGCGCATCTCTTCGCCGACGGCGATCTGTCGGGCGGATTGCGCAACCTGTGGGACATCGATCGGCTGTTGCGCGAGCACGGCGCGGTCGGTGGCTATTGGACGCGGCTTCACGAACGTGCGCGGCTGCACCGGCTTTCGCCGTCCGTGGCGCGCGCCCTGAGGCTCGCCTATCGCATTTTTGCGACGCCGGTGGACGAAGTGCTGGCAGGGAGGGCGGGTGCGCTCGATCGACTGTTCGCCCATCATTTGCTGGCGCGGGATGACTGGGGGCGGGCGATACGGCCAGTGACGCGATCGGCTTTCTATGCGCGCTCCCACCTGCTGCGCATGCCGCCTACGATGCTGGCGCGGCATTTGTGGATCAAGAGCCGCAAGCGCCTTTCGCCGATGTCATGATGCGGCAAGCGCGCGATCAGGCGCGCGCCGCCATAGCGCCGTCCAGCCGCTCGAGTGCGGGGAGGAGTTCGTCATAATGGTCGATCACCAGATCGGCGCCCAGTTCTTCGATCGGCTGCATCAGGAAACCGAAGCTGACCGCGATGCATCCAATGCCGGCATTGTGCGCGGCGCCGACATCGTAGATCGAATCGCCGACGAACGCCGCAGCGCCGCCGCCGCAGCGCCGGATCATCTCTTCGATCGGCGCGGCCGAGGGCTTGGCGTTGCCCTTGCCCATCGTGTCGCCGCCGATGATCGTCGCGAACCGTTCGGCCAGGCCGAGTTCGCCGAGCAGCTTTACGGCAAGCGATTCGAACTTGTTGGTGACGACGGCGATCTTGACGCCCATCGTCGCCAGCGCGTCGAGCGCATCGAGCGTGCCGGGGAAAGGCACGCTGCCCCCCGAGATATTATCGCGATAGAAATGCAGCAACTTGGGATAAAGCTCGGCCACCAGATCGGCGCTCACTCCGCCCGAGCGCTCCAGCCCCTTTTGCAGCATCAGCTTCGCGCCGCCGCCGATCATCGGCTTGACCTGTTCGATACCGAGCGGCGGGCGGCCTTCCAACGCCAGCGTATGATTGACCGCCGCCGTCAGATCGGCGCTGGTGTCGAGGAGCGTGCCGTCGAGGTCGAAGCCGACGATCGCATAGGGAAAGTCTGTCATCGCCCCCGCCATGCCCGCCCCCTACTGGCAAAGGCAAGCGCGTCGTGCGATTGGGCGCCCACAAGGACAGGAACAGAATGATCGACACGCCAGTCGCCGCCGTCATCCTCGCCGCCGGAAAGGGCACGCGGATGAAGTCCGATCTCCACAAGGTACTGCACCCGATCGCCGGGCGGCCGATGCTCCTCCACCTGATCGCGAGCGTCGGGGGGCTTTCGCCGGCGCGCACGGTGGTGGTCGTGGGGGCAGGGCGCGAGCAGGTCGAGCATGCCGTCGCACCGCTGGGTGTCGTCACGGTGACGCAGCCCGAGCAGCTGGGCACGGGGCACGCCGTGCAGCAGGCGGAAGCTGCGTTGTCCGGTTTCGATGGCGATGTGCTGATCCTTTATGGCGATGTGCCGCTGGTCAGCAGCGCGACGATGCGGCGGATGCTCGACGCGCTTCATGATCCCGGCAAACCCAACATGGTCGTCCTCGGCTTTCGCCCAGCCGATCCCGCCGCCTATGGTCGCGTGATCGCCGATGCCGACGGGCGCATCGCGAAGATGGTCGAGTATAAGGACGCCAGCGCCGAAGAGCGCGCCGTCACGCTCTGCAATTCGGGGCTGATGGCGGTGCGTTCGGCCGATCTGTTCAGTCTGCTTGCCAAGGTTGGCAACGACAATGCGGCGGGCGAATATTATCTGCCCGATATCGTGATGCTCGCCGGCGCCGAAGGCGGCTTCGCACGTGTGATCGAGGCCGATGCGAGCGAAGTCGCGGGCGTGAACAGCCGCGCCGAGCTGGCGGCGGTCGAAGCGCAGTGGCAGGCGGTGCGCCGTGCGCAGGCGATGATCGACGGCGCAACACTGATCGCGCCTGAAACGGTCTGGTTCGCCCATGACACGGTGGTCGGCCGCGACGTGACCATCGAGCCCAACGTCTTCTTCGGTCCCGGCGTGAGCATCGGCGATGGCACCACCATCCACGCCTTCAGCCATATCGAAGGCGCCACCGTCTCGGCGCGCGCCGAGATCGGCCCTTATGCGCGGTTGCGGCCGGGCGCGGAGATCGGGATCAAGGCCAAGGTCGGCAATTTCGTCGAGGTAAAGAAGGCGAAGCTGGGCGAGGGCGCCAAGGCCAACCACCTCACTTATCTGGGCGATGTGGAGATCGGCGCGGGCGCCAATATCGGCGCGGGCACGATCACTTGTAATTATGACGGCTTCTTCAAATATCGCACCGAAATCGGCGCGGGCGCTTTCATCGGATCGAACAGCGCGCTCGTCGCGCCTGTGAAGATCGGCGACGGTGCTATCGTCGGTGCGGGATCGGTCATCACCGCCGATGTGGAAACCGACGCGCTGGCGCTGACCCGCGCGCCGCAGGATGCGAAGGCCGGCTGGGCCAAGCGTTTCCGCGAACGGATGCTGGCGCGAAAGGCCAAGAAGTGACGGACCGTTATACCGGCAAGCCTTTCCTCAAGCTGCTCGAGAGCTATGTGCTCGACGCGACCGGGCATCTCGATGCCGCCAGCGATGCCGCGCTGACCGCGATGGAGCCCAGCTATCACGCGATGTTCGGCGAGGCGGGGCCGTGGCGCGCCATCGTCGCGCAGCGGATGCGCTTTCCCGATGGCATGGCGGGCGCCATTCGCGAGGTTTGGGAAAAGGGCCGGACCAAGTTCGTCGCGGCCAATGGGCATGAGCCCGACCCGGCGGAATTTTCTCGTTTTTTCGTGGACACCAATTTCCCGCATTGATGCGGCAAGGGATCGACAAATATGTGCGGAATCGTTGGAATCGTCGGCAAGGAAGCGGTTGCGGACCGGCTGCTCGACGGGCTCAAGCGCCTCGAATATCGCGGCTATGACTCGGCCGGCATCGCAACCATTCATAACGGCGCGATCGATCGTCGCCGTGCCCCCGGCAAGCTGGTCAATCTCGCCAAGGAACTCGCTGCCGATCCGCTTCCCGGCGATACCGGCATCGCCCACACGCGCTGGGCGACGCACGGCGGGCCGACCACCAACAACGCGCATCCCCATGCGACCAACGAAGTCGCGCTGGTCCACAACGGCATCATCGAGAATTTCAAGGCGCTGCGCGACGAGTTGATCGCGCGCGGCCGCACGTTCACCAGCGAGACCGATACCGAGGTCGTCGCGCATCTGGTGAGCGAGAAGATCGAGAATGGCATGGCGCCCGCCGAAGCGGTGGCCGAGGTGCTGCCGCGCCTGCACGGAGCGTTCGCGCTCGCCATCCTCTTCCGCCAGCATCCCGAACTGCTCGTCGGCGCGCGTCTCGGATCGCCGCTGGTCGTCGGTTATGGCGATGGCGAAACCTATCTGGGCTCGGACGCGCTGGCGCTGGCGCCGCTCACCCAGCGCATCGCCTATCTCGATGAGGGCGACTGGGTGGTCATCGACAAGGACGGCGCGCAGATCTTCGACAAGGATAATAATCCCGTCGAGCGCCCCGTCACGATCTCGGGCGTGACCGGCGATCTCGTCTCCAAGGGCAATCACCGCCATTACATGCTTAAGGAGATTTACGAGCAGCCGATCGTCGTCGCGCAGACGCTGCGCGGCTATCTGCAGCGGATGGAGGAGAAGGTTTCGCTTCCCATCCCCGATTTCGACCTGACCGACATCAGGCGCGTCACCATCGTCGCGTGCGGCACCAGCTTCTACGCGGGCATGGTCGCCAAATATTGGTTCGAGCAGTTTGCGCGTGTCCCCGTCGATATCGATGTCGCGTCGGAATTCCGTTATCGCGCGCCGGTGATGGAGGAAGGCGGGCTGATGATCGTCATCAGCCAGTCGGGCGAGACGGCGGATACGCTCGCTGCGCTGCGCCACGCCAAATCGGAAGGGCAGAAGATCGCCGCCGTCGTCAACGTGCCGACCAGCACGATGGCGCGCGAGGCCGATCTGCTGCTGCCCACCCATGCCGGGCCGGAAATCGGCGTCGCGTCGACCAAGGCCTTCACCTGCCAGCTCGCCGTGCTCGCTGCCTTCGCCGCCAATCTTGCGCGCGCCAAAGGGCGGCTGTCGACAGCCGAGGAGAAGGCGATCGTCAAGCATCTCGCGGAGGCGCCGTCGGCGCTCAACGGCGCCCTGGCCTATGACGAGGCGATCCAGGCGATGGCGCATGTCATCGCCGGCGCGCGCGACGTGCTCTATCTTGGGCGCGGCACCGATTATCCGCTGGCGCTCGAAGGCGCGCTGAAGCTGAAGGAAATCAGCTACATCCATGCCGAGGGCTATGCGGCGGGCGAGATGAAGCACGGCCCGATCGCGCTGATCGACGAGAATGTTCCCGTGATCGTGATCGCGCCGTCGGGCCCGCTGTTCGAGAAGACCGTTTCGAACATGCAGGAAGTGCAGGCGCGCGGCGGCAAGGTTGTGCTGATCAGCGACTATGACGGGATCGAGCAGGCGGGCGAGAATTGCATCGCGACGATCACCATGCCCAAGGTCCACCCGCTGATCGCGCCGCTTGTCTATGCGGTGCCGGTGCAGTTGCTCGCCTATCATGTAGCCGTCGCCAAGGGCACTGACGTCGATCAGCCGCGCAACCTCGCGAAGAGCGTGACGGTGGAGTGATCCGCGAGCGGCTATGCCGTGCAGAGGCGGTAGGTTTGAGTCTGAGATTTTCCGTTTGCGCGCTTTGCGAGCGTGAACCGGCGGGCGTCCAGCGGCTTGAAGTCATATGACAGCGGCGCGCTGTTGGCCGGGGTTCCGTCGCCGAGCGCGCTGCAGGTTTCGACGACATGATAGACGCCGCGCGATTTCGTGACCACTTTGTCCGTGCATTTCGTGGCGTGGGGATAGGAGAACGCGCCGTCGCGATAGGCCATCATGGCGGCTAGCGGCGGCTCCTTGCAAGGCACGCGTTCCAGCACGTAAACCCCGTTGTGGAACGGCAGGGTACTTGCCATGGCCGCTGCCGGGATCGTCGTGAGGGCGATGGAACGATAGAGCATCGAAAAGCTACGCATATGCCGCTCCTTGGACACGGACGGACAAGTCTGTCGGAGGTGTCAGTCTGCTCGTCATCGTCGCAAAACTGTCGAATCTCAAGGATTGCGAGATGTCATTAACGCGATTTAATCAAACTATTACTTGCAGTTAATGTGGATTTCCTGACTCTCGGTCGACGCTTTCGGCGTCGCGCGCCCTGCTTTGCCGCGCAGCAGGTAGGACAGGATCAGGACCGGCTCGAGGATCAGCATGCCGATGACGATGCCGGTCAGCCGATCGATGCCCGGGCGGATTTCGGCATTGGCGTAATTGTCCGGCGTCAGTGCGATCAGCGCCGCGAGCGCGAACTGGATGCCGATATAGCGATAGGATGGATTCCCCGTCTCGATCCAGCGGCCGACAAACACGCCGATGATCGTGCCGAGGATCAACAGGGCAGGTGCATCGCGCGCCAGCAGAAGCCAGACGAATGCAAATGCCGCGCCTGCCGCGCAGCCAAGGAAGCGCTGGAAAAACTTCCTCGACACCGATTCCAGTCCGTTGTCCCTGATATTGGACAGCGGAACGATCATCGCCGCCATGATGCTGATCGCGCCCGAGGCGAGGGCGGGAATGGTGAGCCAGTGCGATAGAATCGCCAGGATGGCGAGCGCTACGCCGCCTTCGACGGCGTGCCGGGCCGCATCGGGATGCCAGCGCGTGGGGGGCGTTACGGCCGATACGGTCGCCGGCCACAGGCGGCGGAGCGTCGCCGAAGAGATGAGGCCTATGAACAGGCAAGCGAAGGAGCCCGCTGCCGTCTCGACGATCCGCGACTGGACGAAAGCGCCCAACGCCACCTGCGGCATCTCGATCTTGTCGAGCAGCACCATTGCGAAGGTCAGCCCGACGAATAGCCAGGCATAAGCGTGCTTGGTCGTCAGCCCCGCATAAAGGCTGGCGGCTCCGAAGATGAAGAGCGCCAGGGTGGCGAGCAGCCAATGGGGTGCAACTAGAGGGACGATGGCGAGCGCGAGCAATCCGCCTGCGACAGTGCCGCCGACGCGCCGGACACCGCGGGCGATCGTTTCGCCGATCGGCCCACGCATCACGACGAAGCCGGCGAAGGCGGCCCATGAGATGTTGATTGCGCCGAGCAGGTGAGCAAGCAGAATCGCGAGCAGCACGGACATGACGGGTTCGATCCCGCCGATGATGCGCGCAATCAAGCGATCGTCCAATGTCACGGCGCGCTGTCTATCGCGGCGGCCGAAAAAATGCGAGCGCCGCCGCCGGTTCTTCTTCAGACGGGATGAAAAATATCGCCCGACGCCGGATCGATGCCGCCATCGACCATGCGGGTATAGGCAGCGACGATCTCCGATCCGCCGCGGGCTTCCCTGAAGCCGAGCCAGGCCTTGGTCGAGGCGATGAAGCCGTCCCATGCAGCATCGAGACGCTGGCTGAAGACGTCCGGCCCCCATTCCTTCATCCGTTCGACAAGATGCGTCGGCGCGAAGAAGAAGGTCGGGGCGGGGCCGGGCAGCTTCTGTTGCGGCCCGCGATCCTCCCAATGCGAGGCGCCGACGACGCAGTCGTAGCGCAGCCGATCGCCGAACTGTTCGTGGAGCTTGGCGCGTAGCGCGCCGTCGCCAGCGAAATCGACGACCATCGCGCTGTCGAATCCGTCGAGCGGTGCTAGGTCGTCATAGGTGACGACGCGGTTATAATAGCCCGTCCGCTGCACGAAATCGGCGTTGCGGCGCGAGGTCAGTGCGATCACCGGCGGCGCGCCCTCGCGCACGCTCAGCGACTGGGCGAGGCCAAGCGCGGTCTTGCTCGATGCGCTCGTCAGGATCACCGCCCTGGCGCCGAACCAGCTTTGCTCCGCCAACCAGTCGTCGATCAGGAAAGATGTCACGAAGAGCGGGCGGAACAGCATATAGGCGCGTTCGTCGTAGGTGCGGCCCAGCCCCGACCAGCGCAGATAGAGATTATAGGCAGGCGGCAATGCTGCGCGGTGTGCGCTGCCGTCTATGAAGTCGTGATCGCGCACGCGCGTGGGCGTGAGCACCGCGTGGCTCGCCATCGGCCAATAGCCATAGAGTCGCTCGCCGACCGGAATGTCCGCGCAGCGTGAACGGATCACCTCAGCGAAGCCCCAGACCGGGATGATCCCGAAACCTTCCTCCGTCGGGTAGAATTGCCAATAGGCCATCTCGTCGCCAAAGGCCCCGTAGGTGACGTTGTTCGCGGTGAAGGCGAAAGCCGAGACGCGGACGAGGATCTGCCCATCGCCATAATCGAGCGTCCGTTCCGCCTCGGCCATGCGCCGCAGGTCGGCGCGGTCGACGCGATATTCCACGCAACCATATTGGGCTTCGCTCAAGATCATCTCCCCGATCGCGATGACGAAACGATGCGCAACAGCGCTTGCATCCATGGGAGGCGCAAGCGAAACCCGTTCATAACATAAAAGGGGATGCGAATGGCGACGATAAGTGGCGAACCGTCGGGTAAGGATATTGCGAAGCGCGACCGGCTGGTGATCCTCGCCTCATCGCTGGGCACCGTCTTCGAATGGTATGATTTCTTCGTCTACGGCACGCTCGCTGCGATCATCGCCAAGCAATTCTTTCCCGCGGTCGATGCGACGGCCGGCTTCCTGCTCGTGCTTGCGACTTTCGGCGCGGGGTTCGGCGTGCGGCCGCTGGGCGCGGTGCTGTTCGGCTTTCTCGGCGACCGGCTGGGGCGCAAATATACCTTCCTCGTCACCGTGACGCTGATGGGTGCGGCAACGGCGGCGGTCGGCCTGCTCCCCACCTATGCGCAGGCCGGGATCGCGGCGCCGATCCTGCTCGTCATCTGCCGGTTGCTGCAGGGGCTGGCGCTGGGCGGCGAATATGGTGGCGCCGCCGTCTATGTCGCCGAACATGCGCCGGACAATCGGCGCGGCTTCTACACCAGCTTCATCCAGGCCAGCGTGATCGGCGGCTTCCTGCTCAGCCTGATCGTCGTGCTCAGTGCGACCTGGGCGGTCTCGACAGAGGCGTGGGAAGGCTGGGGCTGGCGCATTCCCTTCCTCTTTTCTGTGCTTTTGCTCGCCGTCTCGCTGTGGATCCGCCTCAAGCTCAAGGAAAGCCCGGTCTTCCAGGAGATGAAGGCGGGGGGCGACATCAGCAGCAATCCGCTGAAGGAGAGTTTCGACAGCTGGCCCAAGGTCGGCCGCATCCTCGTCGCGCTGTTCGGCATCGCGGCGGGGCTGACCGTCGTCTGGTACACGGCGCAGTTCCAGGCGCTCTATTTCCTGCAGAACACGCTGCGCGTCGCCGATACGCCCGCGCGGCTCGCGATCGGCATCGGCGCGGTGTTCAGCGTCTTCTGGTTCATCCTGTTCGGCTGGCTGTCGGACAAGGTGGGGCGCAAGAAGCCGATCCTGATCGGCTATGCGCTGACGATCCTGCTCATGTTCCCGCTGTTTCACTGGATGGCGGGCGCGGCCAACCCCGAGCTTGCGGCGGCGATGGAGCGCAGCCCCGTCGTCGTCACCGGCAGCGACTGCCGCTACGATCCCTTCGCGACCAAGGGGCAGGTAACGGCGTGCGGCCGCGTGCTCGACGCGCTGTCGAAAAAAGGCATCGCCTATACCAAGGCCGAGGGAACGCCCGGTGCTGCGCCGCACGTCACGATCGGCGGGGTCGAGGCCGATGCCGGCGATCCAAAGGCGCTGGATGCGGCGCTGACAGCGGCCGGCTACAGGCTCGAAAAGATCACGCCCAGTCCGGTCCAGATGGCGGAGATCGTCATCGCGATCGTGGTGATCGGCATGCTTTCGGGCATGACCTACGGCCCGGTCGCGGCCTTGCTCGTCGAGCTGTTCCCGGCGCGGACGCGTTACACCTCGATGTCGGTGCCCTATCATATCGGCACCGGCTATTTCGGCGGCTTCCTGCCCTTCATCAGCCAATATATCGTCGCGCGCACGGGCGATCCCTTCGCAGGGCTGTGGTACACGATCGGCGTCGTCGCGATGGCGTTGCTCGTCACCTTGATTTGGCTGCCCGAGACTGCGGGGAAGGAACTCGACTAGCGCGGGCCGCCTCGCTAGGCCGCATCGGATGATTGCTCCGCCGTCTGCCCCGCTGCGCCTCAGCCTCGATTCCGCCGCGCTCGTCGCCAATTGGCGCTGGCTGGCGGTGGCGAGCGGCAGGGCAGCGTGCGGCGCGGCGCTGAAGGCCGATGGCTACGGTCTCGGCGCGCGCGCGGTCGGCGAGCGGCTGGCGAATGCGGGCTGCCGCGATTTCTTCGTCGCGACCTGGGCCGAGGCGGCGGCGCTTGCGCCGCTGGGCGAAGGACTCTCGCTGTCGGTGCTTCACGGCGTGCGCGCCGAGGATATGGAGATCGCGCTGAGCGGTGTCGCGCGCCCGATCCTCAATTCGCCCGAGCAGGTCGCGCGCTGGAAAGCGGCGGGCGGCGGCGCGTGTGACGTGATGGTCGATACTGGGATGAACCGGCTCGGTGTTTCGGGCGAAGCGGTCGGCGAAGGGCTGCTCGACGGGCTTCGGGTTGCGACCTTGCTCAGCCACCTTGCCTGCGCCGACGAGGATGTTGCGATGAATGCCGAGCAGCGCGCGCGCTTCGTCGCGATCGCGGCGGGCGTCGATGCCGCCCGCCTCAGCCTGTCCAATTCGGCGGGCATCTGCCTTGGCCCCGATTATGCGTTCGATCTGACACGGCCGGGGCTGGCGCTCTACGGCGGGGTGCCGCGGCCGGAAGCGGCCGGGCATATCGCGCAGGTCGCTTATCCCGAGGCGCAGATCCTCCAGCGGCGGCACGTCGCGGCGGGCGAGAGCATCGGCTATGGCGCGAGCTTCGTCGCCAGCCGTCCGGTCGAGGTGGCGATCCTCAATCTCGGCTATGCCGATGGCTATCTGCGTGGCTTTTCGGGCAATGGACGGGCCTTGGCGGACGGGCATCCCCTGCCGGTGCTCGGGCGCGTGTCGATGGATCTGGTCGCGATCGACGTCAGCGCGGTGCCCGCGCTACGCGAGGGCGACTGGCTGACGATCGATCTCGACCTACCGGTTGCCGCCGCCCAGTCCGGCCTGTCGCAATATGAATTGCTGACCGGTTTCGGGCGACGGTTCGACCGGGTCTGGCGTTAGGATCCGATCCAGCGTTGCGGGATCGGGCGCGGCACCGGCCCTCTCCCCCACCCGGCCTCCCATAGCATATCCTGGATGGGAGGCCGGGTGGGGGAG
>NZ_JBYTEN010000020.1:0-74902 GCF_058790595.1 Sphingomonas sp. EU05-FHT14C10
GCGCAGCGAAGCAATCCAGCACGGTGTCGACATTTTTCTGGATTGCTTCGCTGCGCTCGCAATGACGGGCCGGGGGCGGAAATGGGACTTGCCGTCCGGCGACAGCCGCCCGTTTTCACTTGCCTTCCGTCCCGCTTTCCGTCATTGGCGCGCGGTCCGGGGTGGAGAGTCTCTCTCTGCCCCCGATATTTTTTGAACGACAGCCGGAGGGGCGTCCGCATGGGGCGGCGTCAGCGATCGGCCAAGAAGAGGTGAGTTGCATGGCTCTTTACGAGCATGTGTTCCTTGCGCGCCAGGATCTGGCACAGGCGCAGGTGGACGCACTGGCGGAAGCCGCCACCAAGATCGTCGAGGACAATAACGGCAAGGTCGTGAAGACCGAGACGTGGGGCCTGCGTGGCCTGGCCTACCGGATCGCCAAGAACCGCAAGGCGCACTACGTGATGCTCGACATCGACGCGCCCGCCGGCGTTGTCGCCGAGCTGGAGCGCCAGACCGCGATCAACGAAGACGTGATCCGCTACATGACCATCCGCGTCGACGCGCACGAGAACGGCCCGTCGGTGATGATGCGCAAGAGCGACCGCGACGGCCGCCGTGGCGACCGCCCGGACCGTGGCGAGCGTGGCGACCGCCCGCGCCGCGACCGTGACGACCGCGACGAGATCTGAGGAGCAACAGCACCATGGCACGCCCGTTTTTCCGCCGCCGCAAGAGCTGCCCCTTCTCCGCGAAGGACGCGCCCCGGATCGACTATAAGGACGTCCGGTTGCTTCAGGGCTTCGTCTCTGAGCGTGGCAAGATCGTTCCGAGCCGCATCACTGCGGTTTCGGCCAAGAAGCAGCGCGAGCTCGCCCAGGCGATCAAGCGCGCCCGTCACATCGGGCTTCTCCCCTACATCGTGAAATAAGGAGGGCCCGAAAATGGAAGTCATCCTGCTCGAGCGCGTCGAGAAGCTGGGCCAGATCGGCGACGTCGTGAACGTCAAGGCCGGTTTCGCCCGCAATTTCCTTCTCCCGCGCAAGAAGGCGCTTCGCGCCAACGAAGCCAACCGCAAGGTCTTCGAAGCCAACCGCGCCCAGATCGAGGCCGACAACGCCAAGCGCCGCGATGGCGCGGTCGCCGAGTCGAAGAATGTCGACGGCGCGTCGGTCACGCTGATCCGCCAGGCGTCGAACACCGGCCAGCTCTACGGCTCGGTCTCGGTGCGCGACATCGCGGAGCTGCTGGTTGCCGAGGGCAAGAAGGTCGCCAAGAACCAGATCGTCCTCGATCGCCCGATCAAGGCGATCGGCGTCTACGAGGTGAAGGTCGTCCTTCACCCCGAGGTGTCGGTCAGCGTCTCGGTCAACGTCGCCCGCTCGCCTGAAGAGGCCGAGCTGCAGGCGCAGGGCGTCGACGTGATGGCCGAAATGTTCGAGAAGGACGAAGCTGGCTTCACCGAGGATTTCGATCCGAACGCCGAGCCCGGCACGATCGTTGCCGAGCCGGAAGCCCCGGAAGGCGAGCAGGCGGAAGCCTGATCGATCCGGAACCGGACAAGAAAAGGCCGCGCGACCCAGGGGTTGCGCGGCCTTTTTCTTTTTTGGGTCGAGCACAGACCCTGTTTGCCCCCACTCCGTTCGCTTCGAGCGCAGTCGAGAAGCGGCGGCGCGGGCGTGTCTCAACTACGCTCGACACGAACGGCCGGCTGGAGTGGCGAGACCCAATCCCTCTCGGACGCCCCCAAGGCCCACCGCTGCAAGGGGAGGATTTATTCCCCGATCAACGCAAGCACTTCCTTGCGGCTGCGTTCGTCATCGCGGAACACGCCCATCATGCGGCTGGTGACCATGCCGACGCCCGGCGTGCGCACGCCGCGCGCGGTCATGCAGGCGTGGCTCGCCTCGATCACCACCGCGACGCCATGCGGGTGGAGATGCTCCCAGATGCAGTTGGCGACCTCGGCGGTCAGGCGTTCCTGTACCTGAAGCCGCCGCGCGAAACCGTGGAGCACGCGCGCCAGCTTCGAGATGCCGACGACGCGGTCGCGCGGCAGATAGGCGATATGCGCCTTGCCGATGATCGGCGCCATGTGATGTTCGCAGTGCGACTGAAAGGGAATGTCCTTCAGCAGCACGATCTCGTCATAGCCGCCCACTTCCTCGAAGGTGCGGCTGAGGTGGATCGCCGGATCCTCGGCATAGCCCTGGCAATATTCCTTCCAGGCACGCGCGACGCGCTTGGGCGTGTCGAGCAGGCCTTCGCGCGCGGGATCGTCGCCGGCCCAGCGGATGAGCGTGCGGACGGCGTCCGCCACATCCTCCGGTACGGCGATCTTCGACTGACTTTCCGGTGCGGCAGCGGCCACAGGCATCCCCTTATCGAGTCCGTAACGAGCAATGATACGTGCCAAGATGGGAAGCACGCGCCCGGTTGACCAGACGGCCGGAACGCGCCTTCCGCTACGGCATCGGGGCACGCCGTGCGAAATGCCGCCCCTTCCCGGCCAAGACGAGCGGGAATCGGCGGACAAACGTGGTTGAAGCCATTGACGGCAGCGTCAAGTGAAAGCAACATTCATCACAGAGCACCGAAAATGGTGCCGAGCCGGGAGACCGGCGCCATTTGGGAGGATGGTCTGATGAGGAAGCTCGAACTTCTTGGTGCGAGCGCGCTCGCCCTGTTTGCGGCGGCGCCTGTCTTTGCGCAAACGACGCCGGCCAATAACGCGCCCGACACCGGGCTTGAAGACATTGTCGTCACCGCCCAGCGCCAGTCCGAACGGCTTCAGGACGTGCCGATCGCGGTCTCGGCCTTCTCGGCCGAAGCGCTGCAGAAGCAGCAGATCAACAACGCGACCGACCTGCAGCTCTCGCTGCCCAACATCACCTTCACCAAGACCAACTTCACCACATCGAGCTTCACCATCCGCGGCATCGGCGACCTGTGCGTGGGCGAGACCTGCGACACGGCGACTGGCATCCATGTCAACGACATGCCGCTGGTCTCCACCCGCCTGTTCGAAACCGAATATTTCGATCTGGAGCGCGTCGAGGTGCTGCGCGGCCCGCAGGGCACGCTGTTCGGCCGCAACGCGACGTCGGGCGTGGTCAACTTCATCACCGCCAAGCCCAACCTCTCGGCCTTCGGGGCGAGCGGATCGGCCGAATATGGCAATTACAATTCAATCAAGCTCAACGGCATGATCAACGCGCCGATCGGCGACACGCTGGGCGTGCGCGTGGCGGGCTATTATCTGAACCGCGACGGCTACACGAAGAATCTGTTCGACAACAAGCGCATCGACGGACGCGACCTTTATGCCTTCCGCGCCTCGGTCCGCTGGGAGCCGACGCCCGACACCACGCTCGACCTGATCGGCTATTATTTCCGCGAGAAGGACGACCGCTCGCGCATCCAGAAGCAGCTCTGCCACCGCGACCCGACCGGCATATTGGGCTGCCTGCCCGACAAGCTGGCGAACGAGACGCTCAACGGCAATTCCACGCTCGCGGGCGTCCAGAGCTCGAGCGAGTTCCTCGGCATCGCATCGGCGGCCTCGGGCGGCGCGCTCGCACGCTTCGGCCTCGGCAGCGTCTATGGCACCGATCCCTTCTCGAACGCGGTTAACCCCAATGATCCGCGCACGGTGAACATCGATTATTCGCCGACTTACTACGCCAAGGAATATCACATCATGGGCAAGCTGCAGCAGCAGCTTGGCGAGAAGGCGCAGCTGAGCGTGACCGGCGGCTATGCCTGGAACACGGTCGATTCGACGAGCGACTACAACCTCGCGGTCGAGAATTCGCTGACGGGCAATGCCGGCCTGGCCCAGCTCAACGCGCTGGGCCGCGCCGGATCGCCCTTCGCCTTCCTCAATCCCGTGCGGCAGGCCCTGATCCCCAACGGCCCGGCCAACGGAGTCTGCCAGTCGGCCGCCGATCCCAACGGCGTCGGCGTCTATGGCGGCAATTCGGTCGGTTGCTTTCCGACCAGCCTCGACTTCGACCGGTCCAAGGCGACGACGCGGCAATTCTCGGTCGAGGCGCATGTCGACACGCATTTCGACGGGATGTTCAACTTCCTGATCGGCGGCCTCTATCTGGACAGCAAGACGCGCGACAACAGCTATTATGTGAACTCGTTCGGCCTCGATTACGCCTCGGGTATCCTGGGCGCGGCGAACAGCAACGGCGCGGTGTTCTTCGCCACGCCATTCTACCGCAATTATTCCGAGCTGTTCCGGCTGAAATCCTACGGCATCTTCGGTGAGGCCTATGCCGAATTCACCGACAAGCTGAAGCTGACCCTCGGCCTGCGCTACAATCACGATCAGAAATATGTCCGCGCACGCACGACCTATCTGACGGATTCCGCCGGCAATTATCCGCTGGTGCCGTTCGGTTCGGACAGCTTCATGGACGCGCTCAACTATGCCCAGCTCGATTTCGACGCGACGCAGGCGGGCGCGCAGCCCTTTGCGATCAACCGGGTGAAGTTCGGCCGGCTGACCGGGCGCGCGGTGCTCGACTACAAGATCACCGACGACAATCTGCTCTATTTCTCCTACGCGCGCGGCTACAAGTCGGGCGGCATCAACCCGCCGCTGTCGCCGCTGTTCGCAGTGCCGGTGACCTTCGGGCCGGAGACGGTGAACGCCTTCGAGATCGGTTCCAAGAACACCTTCGCGGGTGGCAAGCTGCGCCTCAACCTGACCGGCTTCTATTATGACTACAAGAATCTGCAGCTGAGCCGCATCGTCGCGCGCACGGCGGTGAACGACAACGTCACCGCGCAGATCTATGGCGTCGAGGCCGAAGCGATCGTCAGCCCGGTGCGCAGCCTGCTGGTCAACATGGGCTTCAGCTACCTGCACACCAAGGTGTCGACCGACAAGTTCCTCGCCAATCCGCGCGATCCTTCGGGCGGGCGGTCCGACGCGGTCATCATCAAGG
This sequence comes from Sphingomonas sp. EU05-FHT14C10, assembly GCF_058790595.1. Taxonomy (NCBI): domain Bacteria; kingdom Pseudomonadati; phylum Pseudomonadota; class Alphaproteobacteria; order Sphingomonadales; family Sphingomonadaceae; genus Sphingomonas; species Sphingomonas sp. EU05-FHT14C10. The sequence goes on from NZ_JBYTEN010000020.1 coordinate 4,941, forward strand.
ACATCCAGAACGCATCCAACTGCGCGATCATCCCGACGACGGCGGGCAATGTCGTGGGCGTCAACACCTTCGTCGCTGCGGTCAACAGCGGGCTCGGCCTCCGCGCGCCGACGGCGATCCCGAGCACCAACACCACGGGCGCCTACAGCATCTGCTCGGTCCTCGCGCAGACGGCGGCCAACCCGCCCTCGACGCTGCGCGCGCTGTTCGGCGTGCCCAGCGGCCCCCTGCCCTTCACCATGCTGGGCAGCGGCGTCGAAGTGAACATCAAGGGCAACAAGCTGCCGCAGGCGCCGTCGCTCAAGGCGTCGGCGGGCATCCAGTATACGGCCGACTTCGCCAACGGCATGTCGCTCGTCCCGCGCTTCGACATCACCTACACGGGCGAATCCTACGGCAGCATCTTCAACGGCAATGTCGATCGCATCCCGGGCTATGCGATCCTCAACGCGCAGGTGCAGCTCAACGGCCGCGACGACCGCTGGTTCCTGCGCGGCTTCGTCCAGAACCTGACGAACAACAATGCGACGACCGGCCAATATGTGACCGACCAGTCGTCGGGCCTGTTCACCAACATCTTCACGCTGGAGCCACGCCGCTACGGCATCGCCGCCGGCTTCAAATTCTGAGGCTATCCTGCGGGATGGAGGGGGCTCCGGCAGCGATGCCGGAGCCCCTTTTTCGTCATTGCGAGGAGGCGGAACCGACGAAGCAATCCAGACCGATGCCAAACATCGGCTGGATTGCTTCGCTCCGCTCGCGATGACGGTAGAAGCGGAGGCTACTGCGCGGCAACGCTCGCGGTCGCGCCCGCGCTGGCATCGTAGAAGGCGGCCAGATCGGCGTGCATCTGGTGCCGCGCCTCGGGGTTGAGATAGGCCATATGCCCCGCCGGATAGTAGCGGAACATCACGTTGCCGCGCAGCGCGGGCTCCAGCATCATGTGCGACAGATCATATTCGGTGCCGAAGAAGGGCGTCGCCATATCGTACCAGCCGTTGAGCGACAGCACCTTGAGGCCGGGGTTGGTGCGCATCGCGACCGACAGGTCGATCGCGACGTCGGGCGATGCCTGCGGCTGGCGGAAGCCGGGGGCGCGGTGGCTGAAATCCCAGCGCCAGCCTTCTGAATCGCGCGCGCTGAGGCGGTAGCCGAGATCGGTCTTGTAGCCGAGCCCGTTGGCCAGATAGTCGTGCAGGCTGGCGATATAGGCGCCGCTGACCGCGACATCCGAGGCGTCGAATTCCGGCCCCTCGCCTGCCGCGTCGGCATCGACGCCGGTGTAGCGTGAGTCGAAGCGGCCGATGGTCAGGCGCTGATCGCGCAGCAATTCCTTGCGGAAGCGGCTGAGATCGACGCGCAGATTGGCGTTTTTCAGATACTCGACCGAAAGGCCCGTATAGGCCGCCATCTGCTGCGCGACGGCATCACGCTCCGCATCGGGGAGGTTCTGGCCCTTGGCGAGCGCCGCCGCATAGGGGCCATAGGTCCAGGCGCGCACCTCGGCGAGATAGGCGGACAGATCGGCCGGGCGGTTCTGGATGCGGTTATGGTACCAGGCGGTCGCCGCATAGCTGGGCAGATAGGTGAGATAGATCTGGTCGAAGCCCGGCTGGCGCACGCCATAGTTGAGGATCGACGAGAGCAGGATCACGCCGTTGAGCGCGACGCCGCGATCCTGAAGCTGGTAGGCAAGCGCGCCCGAACGGGTGGTGCCATAGCTTTCGCCGAAGATATATTTGGGGCTGTTCCAGCGGCCATTCTTGCCGAGATAGCGGATCACCGCCTTGGCGAAGGCATCCGCATCCTGATCGACGCCCCAGAAATCCTTGCCCTTCGCGTCGCCCAGCGGGCGCGAATAGCCGGTGCCGACCGCGTCGATGAACACCAGATCGGTCTTGTCGAGCAGCGTATCGGGGTTGGGGCCATAGCCATAGGGCGCGGGCTTCACATAATCGGGATTGGTCGTCTCGACGCGCATCGGGCCGAACGAGCCCATGTGCAGCCACAGGCTCGCCGAGCCGGGGCCGCCATTATAGAGGAAGGTGATCGGCCGGCGCGTGCCGGGCTTGGTGCCGTCTGCCGTGTAGGCGACATAGAAGACGCTGGCGGTGGGCTTGCCTTCGTCGTTGCGGATGGTGAGCGTGCCCGCCGTCGCCTTGTAGGCGATGGTGCGGCCCTGCGCGACGATGCTGTGCGCGCTCGTCTTCTCGACTTCCTCGATCGGCGCCTGCGCCCAGCCCTTGTCGACGGCGCCGGCAGCGCTCGACTCATGCGCGCGATCGGCGGCGGACTGATCCTTCTTGGGGGTGGCATCGGGCTTCTCCTGCGCGACGACGGGCGTGGCGCCGGCCAGGGCGAGAGCAATCAACGGCAGGGTGGAGAACAGGCGCATCGGCAGTATTTCCCTCTGAACTTCAAGGCGACGGCGCCCGCCCCCAGGCGCCTGCATGGCGTTTCTACACGGCTGATCGCAAACCAGCCCCGGCCCGGCGGCAATGGCGGCCCATCAGGGAAACCATGCTGCGGCGCGGCGTTTGTGCCTCGCCATCATACTTTTGGCTAGTGGCTTTGCTGTAACGGGGAGAATGGCGATGGCTCGCCTGCTGGAAAGACTGATCTGCGGCCTGCGCGGGCATCCGGGCCATTATGCCGAGGCCGAGCATCTGCAATTCTATGTCTGCCATTGCCCCAATTGCGGCGCGCAGTTCGAGCGCATGGAATTGGCGAGGGAAAAGCCGGCGCGCGCAGCACCGGCCCGAACTCCGGCTCACGTCCCCGAGATGCACCAGCCCGCCGGCCGCCAGCCGCGTCCCCAGCCTGCGCCGGCGATGGCGTACTATGCGATGCCGGGTGCCGGCCGCCGCCGGATCTGAAAGCCGGAGTGCGCCACGCCGGGCGCGGGGGACACCCCCGCTCCCGGCGATGGATCAGGCCGCCTTGTCCCGCGCCGCGCTGCCCGGCCGCAGCCCCAGCAGGTGACAGATGGCGTAGCTCAGCTCGGCCCGGTTGAGCGTGTAGAAGTGGAAATTGCGGACGCCGCCGGCATAGAGGCGGCGCGAAAGCTCCGCCGCGATCGTGGCCGCGACGAGCTGGCGCGCGGCGGGATGATCGTCCAGCCCCTCGAACAGCCGGTCCATCCACGGCGGGATCGCCGCGCCGCACATGGCGGCGAACTTGCGCGTCTGCGCGACGTTGGAGACGGGCAGGATGCCCGGCACGATCTCCGCATCGATCCCCGCCGCCGCCGCCGCGTCGCGGAAGCGGAAGAAGGCATCGGCCGAGAAGAAGAACTGGCTGATCGCGCGCGTGGCGCCGGCATCCAGCTTGCGCTTCAGATTGTCGAGATCGCTGCGCGCGCTCACCGCCTCGGGATGCGTTTCGGGATAGGCGGCGACCGAAATCTCGAACGGGTGGAGCTTGCGCAGTCCTTCGACCAGCGCGGCGGCGCCGTCATAGCCCTGCGGGTGCGGGGCGAATTTCGATCCCATCACCGGCGGATCGCCGCGCAGCGCGACGATATGGCGCACGCCTGCCGCCCAATAGGCCTCGGCGACCTCGGCGATCTCGTCCTTCGACGCCTCGACGCAGGTCAGGTGCGCGGCGGCGGCGACCGGCGTTTCACGGGCGATGCGCGCCACGGTGGAATGGGTGCGCTCGCGCGTCGACCCGCCCGCCCCGTAGGTGACCGAAACGAAGCGCGGCGACAGCGGCACCAGCGTCTCGATCGCGTCCCAGAGCTGCTGCTCCATCTTCTCGGTCTTGGGCGGGAAGAATTCGAAGCTCACCTGCGCGTCGCCGGACAGATCGGCGAACAGGGGCGCCTCGAGCGCGCGGCGGGCCTCGGCCAGTTGTTCAAGCGACAGGCTCACGCGGCCTTCTCCTGCAAGAGGCCCGGCCGTTCGCCGAGCCATAGTTTAACGGTCAGTTCGCCGCCGGTCAGCGCTTCCACGGCGGCAAGATCGAGCCCGGCGGCGGCGAACCAGCCGGCGACCTGATCATCGTCGAAGCCCAGGCGGACATGCGCATCCTGCTGGCGCAATTCATCCCGGTCATGGCTGGCGAAATCGACGATCAGCACGCGCCCGCCGGGGGCGAGCAGCCGCGCTGCCTCGGCGATCGCCGCCGCCGGCTGGTGCGCGAAATGCAGCACCTGATGCAGGATCACCGTATCGGCGCTGCCATCGTCGAGCGGGAGGGCATACATGTCGCCCTGCCGCAGCTCGGCCTTGTGGACGTCGCATTCGGCCAGCTTGACGCGCGCGAGGCGCAGCATCTCGGGGCTGCGATCGACGCCCGTCGCGCTGACCGCGCCGCTGCCGAACAGCTCGAGCATCCGCCCGGTGCCGGTGCCGATGTCGACGAGCCTGCCGATCGGGCGCAGCCGGATGAGCGCGCCCATCGCGGCCTCGACTTCGCTTTCGGCAACATGAAGCGAGCGGATCGCGTCCCACTGATCCGCATGGGCGGAAAAATAGCGCTCAGCCGAGGCCGCGCGCTCGGTCAGCACATCGGCCAGCTTCTGCGCGTCGCGGGCATTTTCGCCCACGAAGCGGTCGAGCAGCATGAACAACGGCTCGATCGCCGGGCCTTCCCCGATGCCGAGGAAGACCCAGCTGCCTTCCTTGCGGCGCGCGACGAGGCCGGCGTCGGCGAGAATCTTCACATGGCGCGAAACGCGTGGCTGGCTTTGCTCCAGAACCTGTGCAAGTTCGCCGACCGAAAGGTCGATTGTGCGCAGCAACACGAAGATGCGCAGCCGTGTCGGATCGGCAAGGGCGCGCAGAAGATCGAGCAGGCGTCGCATGATGAGACGGATATAAAGATTTCTTTATATGTCGTCAATGGTAACGGGAGGGGGAGCGGGCCGGCGCCGCGAAAAGCGCTTCGGCGCATTTCCGCGCCGCACCTTTGATGGAAGGGATTGCGCGAGCAAAACCGGAACGCTAGAGAATCCGGGCTCGCTCGGGGCAACCTCCCGAGGTGCATGACCGAAACAGGGAGGGATACCCCATGAAGAAGTTCGCCACCGTGTCGCTGATCGCCGCCGCCGCATTCGGCCTCGCCGCTTGCACGAGCCACGCGCAGAACGAGAGCGCCGAAGCCGCCAACGCCGTCGCTGCCGACGTCGCGAACACCACCGATGCCGCGCTGGGCAGCATCGACAACGCCACCGACAATGCCCTCTCGGCGATCGACAACGCCGCTTCGAACGCGACCGACGCCGCCGGCAACACGCTGACCAACGCCGGTGAGGCGCTGAAGAAGTAAGTTTCTTCGCCACGCGAGAAACGGGGCCGTGCGACCGGGAGGTCGCGCGGCCCTTTTCTTTTGCGCGCAGCCGGACGCGGAGCGCCGCCGCGAAATGCGCGCTTGCACGGCTTTCCCAACGCACCCTAAGAATTGACCATGCGCCGCGCCGTGCTGCCCCTCCTGCTGATCGGCCTTTCCGCTTGCCAGGCGAACGACAATGATCCGGGCGTCGGCGGCGTGACCGTGGGCGAGGCGCGCGCGCTGAACGAGGCCGCCGCCAGCCTCGACGCCCAGGCGCTGCCCCCGCTCAACGAAATCGGCGATCAGCAACCCTGACGCCGCCATCCAACCCTATCGCCCAAGGCCAGAATCCAAGGACCGCCATGCGCCATCAACTTCGCACCAGCCTGATCGCCCTCGCAGCCATCCTCGCAGCGCCGATCGCCGCCGCCGACAGCGATCCCAACGCCTATCTGGAGGAGGTCGACGGCGCACGCGCGCTCGATCAGGTGAAAGCCTGGAACAAGGCGACGCTCGACGTGCTTGCCGCCGATCCGCATTTCGCCGCCTATCGCGATCGCGCGCTGACCCTGCTGCAGGACGACGCCCAGATCGCCGAGCCCGACCGGATCATCGGTGGCAATGTGCTCAACCTGTGGCGCGACGCGAAGAACCCGCGCGGCCTGTGGCGCATCGCGTCGCTCGACAGCTTTGCCGCAGGCAAGCCACAATGGCGCGTGCTGATCGATGTCGACGCGCTGGGCAAGGCCGAGGGCAAGAGCTGGGTGTGGAAAGGCGCCACCTGCCGCGCGCCGGCCTATGATCGCTGCATCGTCGCGCTGGCAGACGGCGGCACCGACGCGGCGGTCGAGCGCGAGTTCGACATGGCGAGCACCAGCTTCGTCACCGGCGGGTTCACTTTGCCCGCCGCCAAGACCGGCGTCGCCTGGGCGGGGCCGGACGCGCTTTACGTCGCGACCGATTTCGGGCCGGGCAGCCTGACCAGCTCGGGCTATGCGCGGATCGTGAAGCTGTGGAAGCGCGGCATGCCGATCAGCGCCGCGACGACGGTGTTCGAAGGGCAGGCCACCGACGTATCGGTCGGCGCGAGCGTGAGCGTGGACGGCGACAGGAGCTGGCCGATCATTCGCCGCGGCATCGATTTCTACCATAGCGAGCTGCGCCACGTCGCGCCCGACGGGAAGCTCTTCGCCTCGCCGCTGCCGACCGACGCCGACCTGCAGGATATATTGAACGGCCGCGCGATCGCGCTGCTCAACAAGGACTGGCGCGGCATTCCCGCCGGTTCGCTGGTCGCCTATCGCATCGACGACGTTCTCGCCGGGCGCACACCCGCGATCGAGCGCGTGTTCACCCCCGGACCGACGCAGGCGATCGAGGACGTCTCGGCCAGCAAATCGCTGCTGTGGGTGAAGCTGCTCGACGACGTGTCGGGCAAGCTGCTGACGCTCGGCCGCCAGCCGGACGGCAGCTGGGCGCAGAACGCCATCGCGCTTCCAGCCAATTCGACCATCCATCTGGACGCGACCGCAGGCGTCAGCGACCTCGCCTTCGCGACGGTGGAAGGGATGCTGACCCCGCCGACGCTCTATGCCGTCGCGCCCGCGCAGGCGCCGCAGGTCGTGCAGGCGCTCCCTGCCCGCTTCGACGCCGCGAACATGCAGGTCAAGCAGCGCTTCGCGACCTCGAAGGACGGCACCAAGGTCCCTTACTTCCTCGTCCGGCGGAAGGACGTGAAAGGCCCCGTTCCGGCGCTGATCCACGCCTATGGCGGCTTCCGCCTTGCCCAGACGCCGACTTACCTCGTCGATCAGCCCTATCGCGCCGGCCCGGCGGGGCTGTTCTGGGTCGAGGAAGGCAATGCCTTCATCCTCGCCAATATCCGCGGCGGCGGCGAATATGGGCCGCGCTGGCACGACGCCGCGCTGCGCGAGAAGCGCCAGAATGCCTATGACGATCTCCATGCCGTCGCCGAGGATCTGATCAAGGCCGGGGTCAGCGCGCCGAAGCGGATCGCGGTTTCCGGCCGCTCCAATGGCGGCCTGCTCGTCGGCGTCGCGATGACGCAGCGGCCTGACCTTTACGGCGCGGTGGTGATGGGATCGCCGCTAACCGACATGAAGCGCTATTCGCACCTGCTGGCGGGCGCATCGTGGATGGGCGAATATGGCGATCCGGACAAGCCGGCCGACTGGGCGTTCATCTCCAGATATTCGCCCTATCAGAATCTGAAGGCAGGCGTGAAATATCCCGTTCCCTTCATCTACACCTCGACCCGCGACGATCGCGTCCACCCGGCGCATGCACGCAAGTTCGCCGCGAAGCTGGGCGAGCTGGGCGACCAGTTCTTCTATTCCGAGGCGATCGAGGGCGGTCACGCCGCCGGCGCGGACCGCAAGGAAGATGCGCAGCGCGCGGCGCTGATCATCACCTATCTCAACCGCGAGCTGCCGGATGATACGACGGCAAAATGAGGAGGCTTGCCCTCAATGATATAATATATCATTGAGGAGTCATGACGTCTCCCGCACATGATCGCAGGGGCGAGGATTGGATCGAGCGCGCGGCGCTCGCCGCGTCGTTCCTCTGCCTCGTCCACTGCCTCGCCCTGCCGCTGCTCATCGCCGCGCTCCCTGCGCTGTCGGCGCTCTTTTCGCTGCCCGAGACAACGCACGTCTGGCTGCTCGGCTTTGCGGCACCGGCCAGCGGCGCCGCATTGCTGGCGGGGCATCGCCGCCACCAGGCGCCATGGCCGCTCGGCGCCGGAGGGTTGGGCCTGCTGCTGCTCGCGATCGGCGCGTTGCTTCTGGCGGGCGGCAATGCCGAGACGCCGGTAACGGTGGCAGGCAGCTTGATCCTGGCGACCGCGCATATCGGCAACTGGCGGCTGCGCCATTGCGACGGCGCGTGCGACACGCGGCCGGAATGAAGACATGGTTCAGTTCTGCCCGCCTTCGCCTTAGCCTGAGGGCATGATCCACCGATTCGCCGCCGCAACGCTCCTCCTCCTGACCGCGCTTCCTGCCTTCGCGCAGACCGCGCCCGTGCCGGTAGCATCGCCCGCACCGGCGGAGGATCTGCCCAGGGTCGCGATCGTCACGGCCGACGGCACGATCGTCGTCGCGCTGGAGGTCAGGAAAGCGCCGATCACCAGCGCCAATTTCCTCCGCTATGTCGACCAGAAGCGCTTCGATGGCGCGACCTTCTACCGCGCGTTGACCGTCAAGGGCGGCAGCGGGGAAGGACTGGTCCAGGGCGGCGTGAGCAACGATCCGAAAAAAGTGCTGCCCCCGATCAAGCATGAGCCGACGACGCTGACCGGGCTCAGCCATGTCGACGGCGCCATATCGATGGCGCGCCACGAACCGGGCAGCGCGCAGGGCGAATTCTTCATCACCATCGGCTCGATGACCTATATCGACGCCGATCCCAAGGCAGCAGGCGACAATCTGGGTTTCGCCGCCTTCGGCCATGTCGTCGAGGGGATGGACGTGGCGAAGAAGATCCTCGCCGAACCGATCTCGGCCACCGACACCAGCCCGATGAAAGGCGAGATTCTTGCCAAGCCGGTGAAGATCATCTCGGCGCGGCGGGTGAAATAGGCCCGGGCGGCGCTAACCTCCTCGTCATTGCGAGCGCAGCGAAGCAATCCAGAATGCCCGGCATCGCACTGGATTGCTTCGCTGCGCTCGCAATGACGAAGGGGCTAGCCTTCAACCCTGGGGAAAGCCCTTATTGGCCGCGCGCCCGGCCATCGCCGATATGGCAGAATCGATGTCCGGAGGTTCCATGTTTCTTTTCGCGCGTCTGCTGCTCCTCGTGCCGTCGATCGTCGCGGGATGGTTCGTCTCGCGGGAGGATCCGCGCTACTGGGTCATCGCGCTCGTCGTGGCGCTGACCTTCATGGCGCTGAGCATCGTCGCCGGCATCTATGTGCCCGACCTGCGCCTCTGGCCCGCGAAGCGAAAATAGAGGCCCGAGCAATCAAACCAGAACGGATTGTTTCGATCGGCCGTGTGGCATAGCCTCGTCCTTCGCGAGGGGGCGCGATGACCGACGAGCAGAAGCTGGCAGCGAAGCGGCTGAACGAAACGCTGAAGGCGGTGTCGGGTCTCTGCGCCAATGGCGGGCTCGGTCTCGTCGGTTATGCGATCGGTATTCTGATCCTCGCCCAGCCGACGGGCTGGGCCATTGCGGCCGGTGCGACAGGGCTGCTGTTGCTCCTTCTCTCCGTCGGGGCAGTGCGCTATATTGAGCTCGAGGAATGATATGAGCGAAATCGCGCAAATATTGCCTTTCTTCTCGGGCTTGGCCTTGCTGGCGATTGCCGGCATCGCGATCTGGCGCGCCCGGGCCAGCTATCGGCTGGCCTTCGCCGAAACCGCTGCCGCTCGGGCCGACGAAGGGCAGGAAGTGGTTTTGCCGGTCGGTATCGATAATGGCGGGAGCGTGATCGCGCCGGGGAGCTACCGCGTCACCGTCGGTGCCGGAGCCGTGACCTTCATCGAGGAAGATCCCTTTCTCGCCGGCATGGAAACGCCCCAGCCCGCGCGCGCGCGATAGCCTCAGGCAAAAGGATCGCGCGCCGTCGCATAGTGCGACATCGCCATCGTCGTCAGTTGCGCGTTCACGCGGATGCAACTGGGGAAGACGCTGGCGTCGGTGACGAAGACGTTGGTCGTGCCATGGACGCGGCAATCGAGGTCGACCACGCCCTTCGCAGGATCGGCATTGCGGGCGTTGCCGCCCTGCGGGTGCGAGCTCGACAGCACGATATCGTCGGCCTCACCGATCGCCTCGGCGAAGAAGGCATCGACATCGTCGCCGGGCCGTATCGCCCGCCCGCGCGCGATCCCCGGATAGACCTCGATCGCGCCGGCGGCGAAATGCACCCTGGTCAGCGTCGCGAGCGCGCGGCGGATGAGCGGCAGCTCGACATCGTCGCGCAGCTTGAAGCTCAGCCCGCCGCCGCGCATCCGCCCGCAACGATCGGCGGGGACGAGGATGCCGGCAGAGGCCATGCGGTTATAGTTGATCATCCGCGCGGCATGTTCGCCGAACCAGCCGGGCATCAGCGTCGACATGCTCATCGGCGGCTGGAAATGCGATTCGAGCAGGAAATCGCCACGATCGACATAGGTCGCCATCTGGTCCTCGTCCCACGCCTTCACGCTCCGCCCCTCGGGCATCAGCGCGACGACGGGGCAGGCGATGTTGAGCGACATGCCCTCGCCGGTGCCCTCGATCCCGCTCGCGTCGAGGATGCGGCTGGAATTGAGCGCGCCGGCGGCGACGACCACGCCTTTGCGGGCCTTGACGAAGCGCTTGCGCCCGTCGGTCATCACGATCTCGATCCCGTCGGCGACGCGGCGGCCGCCGGCTTCCTCCTCGCGCCAGACGATCCGTTTGACCGGCGCTTCGGCGAGGATGCGCGCGCCGCGCGCGCAGGCGTCGCGCAGGTAGGACTGAGCCATGCCCTGCTTGCGGCCATAAGGACAGCCGGTGTTGCAATAGCCGCAATAGGCGCATTCCGCGCCGATCTGGCGCGGGCCGTAATTCTTGCTGAACCAGGTGGCGGGCGCGGCATGATCCTGCGGGTCGGCGCTCGCCGCCGCATAGGCCGCCCAGCCGTTCAGCAGATGCGGCCCATTGTTGCGGCCGGTGCGTGCGGCGAGCGGCTCGATCCCCAGCCGGTGCTCGACGGCTTCATAGGCGGCGACAAAGCGCGCGGCGTCGACGGGCGCGCCCAGCGAGGCCCAGGTCGCGAGCACGTCGTTGGCGGCGGGATGGACCAGCCCGTCCTGCTTCACGCGCAGGCAGATGCCGTTGTTGATGACCGTCGACCCGCCGACGCAGCGTCCCTGGAAGACGACGATGTCGTGATCGCGGCTGGTCTGCACGCCGCCGTCGACGAACAGCCGGGCGGTCATCCGCCGTTCCTCGTGCGTGATCCGCGTCGAGGGATAATGGGGGCCGGCCTCGACGATCAACGGTTTGTGGCCATGTGCGGTGAGGTTGGCGGCCGCGACCGCGCCACCCGCGCCCGATCCGATCACGATCACGTCGACTTCGGCGGGCACGTCGTCCTCGCCCACGAAATCCTCGTGGGTCAGCTCGCGCCCCGGAAAAAGCGCGATCGCCACGTCGGCCTGCGGATTGCGGACGCGGTGGGCAGGCAGTGTGAAGTCGATGCGCCTGAACACCGGATTGTCGCGATTATCGTCTTCGGTCAGCCCTTCCCAGTGGCCGTAATAGCCCGCGTAGATCACGCCGCGCAGCCGGGCGAGATCCTGCATCAGATCGTTTTTCGACCGCGCCAGCCGCTTCTCGACTCGCCGCGCGCGCCATGCCGGCCCCATCAGCAGGAACAGCGGCCCGCCCATGAAGAAGCAAAGCACATAAAGCGTGACGGCGATCTCGCGGGGCTTGTTCCCCTCGACCAGGCTGAACTGATATTGGAGGTTGTCGACGACGCGGGCGGCCGGAATCGCCATCTCGACGCCGTGAAAAAGCGCCTCGGTCAAAGCCTTCAATATCGCGGCCTCGATCGGCCCGAACGGCTTGCGCATGATCGTCCCCCTTTTGCAGGATATCGTCATGCGACCCAATTTTTCGCGCGGTGATAGGGGCTTGGCGGGGCGAACGCCAGCCTGCGCGAATCAGCGCTGATAGAAAATCGACAGCACGACCGCGAAGAGGAAGGCGATGGCGAGACGCGTGGCCAACCGCCGGCTGGGATGCATGGCGCGCCAGGCCGCATCGAAGCGCGCGCCGACGCCGCGCGCCGATCGCTGCTCCGCCGCCCGCCCTTCCTGTTCCATCCCCCGCAACTCCGCCCACGGAACGCCATCATCGACCTGCCACGTCCCTGTGTCGGATGCGTGTCAAAGATTGTAAAATGATGCTTAACCACCTCGCTAGACCGCGGAATTCTGCTATTTCAATATCGAGGCGAGGCCCTTCGGGAGCGTTTTGTGAGAGTGGCGTCGCGTGTCTGAGTAGTAGGGTGGTGGAATGAAGATTGGCATTCTCGACGACGAGCCTGTTCTTGCTTCCCATGTTGAGAATATCCTGACATCGGCGGGGCATAGCTGCCAAGTTTTCCAGAGCGGCCGCCGCCTGATCAACGTGCTTCATCACGAGACGTTCGATCTTCTTCTGCTCGACTGGAACGTGCCCGACGTATCGGGCATCTCGGTGATCGCCTGGCTGCGCGAAAATCTGGAAAAGGCCCCGGCGGTGCTGCTGCTGACCAACCGCTCGGCCGAGGAAGATGTCGTGCAGGCGCTGCGCATGGGCGCCGACGACTATATATTGAAGCCGGTCAGCGCATCGGTGCTGCTCGCCCGGGTCGAGGCAGTGCTCCGCCGCGCCTATCCCGAGCCGCCCGCCGCCGCGATCGAGCAGCATGGCGACTATGTCTTCGATATCGCGACAGGCTCAGTCACCCATGCCGGCCGGCCGATCCAGATGACCGCGAAGGAATTCCTGCTCGCGCTCATGCTGTTCCGCAACGAGCATCGCGCGCTGTCGCGCAGCTATATCTTCGAGGCGATCTGGGGCCGCAATCCCGACCTGCCGACGCGCACACTGGACGCGCATGTCTCGAAAGTGAGGACCAAGCTCAACCTCCGGCCCGAAAATGGCTACAAGCTGGTAACCATCTATGCCTATGGCTATCGGCTCGAGCGGCTGGTGAAACAGGCCGCATGACCGCGTTGATCCCGGCACTGCTGCTTGCCGGCGCCGCGCCGGCGGCGGCGGAGCCGGTCGTCGTCTATACGGCGAAGGCGGGCGACAATCTCTACACGCTGGCCGAGCGCTATTTCGACCGGACGAGCGATGTCGCGACCGTCCGGCGGCTCAACCGCATCGCCGACCCCTATCGCATCCCGGTCGGCGCGCGCATCCGCATCCCGCGCACGGTGCTGCGCCAGTCTCCGGTGCCCGCCAGGGTCGCGGCGTTCAGCGGGCCGGTGAGCATCGGCGCGGCCGGAAAGCTCCGGCCCGCCGCGCTGGGCATGACGGTCAACGAGGCGGACCGGATCGAGACCGGCGTGCGCGGGCATGCGACACTGCGCCTCGCCGACGGGTCGCTCGTCTCCATCCCGTCGCAAAGCGCGGTGCAGATCGCGCGGATGCGCCAGACCGCGCTGATCGGCTCGGTCGACCGGTTGTTCGCGCTCTCGGACGGCGGCCTGCGCGCGAAGGTGACGCCGATGACGAACGGCGACAGCCGCTTCCGCGTCTCGACCCCGACCGCCGTCGCAGCCGTGCGCGGCACGATGTTCGCGACCCGTTACGATCCCGCGACGCAGGCGACACTGACGGGCGTGACCGAAGGCAAGGTGGAGCTGACCGACGCCGCCTCGCGCCACATGCTGGCGCTGCCCACGGGCTTCGGCGCGCATGCGGGCGACGATGCGCCGCACCCCCTGCTCGCAGCGCCCGAGCTGATCGACGGCGGCCGCATCCAGAACCAGCCGCGCCTGGCCTTCGCGGTGAAGCCGGAGGACGGTGCGAACGGCTATAGCGTCGGCATCGCGCGCGATGCGGGCTTCATCGACGTGATCGACGAAACGCAGTCGGCGACGCCCGAGGCGAGCTTCGACTCGCTGCCGACCGGCACCTATTTCGTCCGCGCCGCCGCGATCGACGCGAGCGGGATCGAGGGCATCTCCTCCACCTACGGCTTCCAGCGCCGGCTCAATAGCATTTCGGCCAGCGTCGAGGGCAGCGGCAAGGGCCGCCGCAGCGAATATCTGTTCCGCTGGACCGGGCTGGGCGACGGCGCGCGCCAGTATCGCTTCCAGCTTTCCACCCACGCCGACGGCAGCCAGCCGATGATCGACCGGATCGGGTTGACGGGGGACCGGCTGATCGTCACCGATCTCCCGATCGGCGATTATTATTGGCGGGTCATGTCCGTCCAGTTCGCCGACGGTCAGGCGAACGGGGCGTGGGCGGCAACCGAAACTCTCCATATCGAGGCGCGCGATTGAGCCCATTGCCGGGCGGCCGCCGCCTGCGCATCGAATGGTGGGCGGTCGCGCTGATCGCCTCAGCCGTCGTGCTGTTCCTCGCGTGGGACCGGACGGCGACGCGGCTCGACAATCTCATCTACGACGCATTGCTGCGCGCACGATCGCGAAGCGCGGACCCGGCCGTCGTGATCGTCGCGATCGACAATCGCAGCCTGGCGGAGGCCGGGCGCTGGCCCTGGCCGCGCGAGACGCACGCTCGCCTCGTCGAACAGCTTGCCGCCGCGCACCCCCGCGCGGTCGGCTATGATGTGCTGTTCGTCGAACCCGCCCCCGGTGAAGCCGACGCGAAGCTCGGCGCGGCCTTCGCACGCACCCGCTCCTTCCTGCCGCTGCTGATCGACCGGCCCGGATCGAACGGCGCGGAATTCGACGCGATCGAGCCAGTCGCGCCGATCCGCGCGGGCGCCGCCGGCATCGGGCAGGTCAATATGCGCTTCGACGGCGACGGCATCGTCCGGCGGATCGACATGGTGGCGGGCGACGCCTCGCACCAATGGCCACAGCTCACCGAGCTGATGCGCCGCGCCGCCGGGCGCGGGGCCGATGTCGCGCGCGGCGTGCCGGGCACGATCATGCTGTCCTATGCCGGGCCGCCGGGGCATTTCCCCACCGTCTCGGCCGCAAGCCTGCTGCGCGGCGAGGTGCCGCCCGAATTGCTGCGTGACCGGCTCATCCTCGTCGGCGCGACCGCCGACGGGCTGGGCGATCAATATCCCGTGCCCTTCGGCGCCCATGGCGGAGTGATGGCCGGGGTCGAGATCCACGCCAATCTGCTCGACGCGCTGTTGGGCGGCCATATCGTCCGCCCGGTCGACGGACGGGCGCTGGCGGCTGCCTCGCTCGTTCCGCTCTGGCTGCTCCTTGTCGCCTTCCGCCGCTTCAGCCCGCGCGCGACGGCGCTGCTGCTCGGCCTCATGCTGGCGTCGATCCTCGCCGCCAGCGGGGTGCTGCTCGCGCTCGGGCTCTGGCTGCCCCCGGCGACCGCGATGATCGCGCTCGCCATCGTCTATCCGCTCTGGGGCTGGCGGCGGCTGGCGGCGACGAGCGCCTATATGACCAACGAGCTTGAGGCGTTCAGCGCCGAGCCCGACATCCTGCCCCATACCGCCACCGACCCGGGCGGGAGCGACCTTGTGGAGCATCAGTCGCTGCTGCTCCACGACGCGATCGGGCGGATGCGCGCGATGCGCCGCTTCGTCTCGGACCGGCTCCACCAGTTGCCGGACGCGACCTTCGTCACCGATCGCGACGGGCATATCCTGCTTGTCAACGGCGAAGGTCAGCGGCTGCTCGAAAGCCTCGGCGTCACGGGTGAAGGCGAGCGCCTGACGCGGCTGCTTGCCCAGCTCGCGCCCGAGCGCGAAAGCGAAGGCGGCCCGCCCGCCCTGCCCCCCGCCGACACGCGCGAGACCGTGGCGCGCGCCGTCGCCACGACAGACGGGCGCAGCTTCGACCTGCGTTTCGCCCCGCAATCGGATGCGGGCGACGCGCTGGTCGGCTGGATCGTGATGATGATCGACACCAGCGTCGCCCGCGCCAGCGAGCGCCAGCGCGAACAGATCATGCAGCTTCTGACGCACGACATGCGATCGCCCCAATCCTCGATCATCGCGCTGATCGAGGATGCGCCGGCGGGCGCGCTCGATCCCGGCACGAGCCGCCGGATCGAGGCTTATGCCCGCCGCACGCTTTCGCTCGCCGACGGCTTCGTCCAGCTCGCCCGCGCCGAGGCGGTCGACCATGTCTTCGCCGAGGTCGATCTGGACGACATCGTGGTCGAGGCGGTCGACGAGCTGTGGCCGCAATCGTCGGCGCGGCGGATCTCGGTCGATTTCGAGAGCCCCGGCGACGAGCTGCTGATGATGGGCGACCGCGCGATGCTCGCCCGCGCGTTCATCAACCTGATCGGCAACGCGATCAAATATAGCCATGACGGCGGCGCGGTTCGCGTCTCGCTCGCGCGGCGCGGGACCGAAGCGGTCTGCGCCATTGCCGACGACGGCGTCGGCATCGCGCCCGACAAGATCGCGACGCTGTTCGAGCCCTTCACCCGCGCGCGCCACGGCGAGGGTCCGGACGGCATCGGGCTGGGTCTCGCGCTGGTGAAGACCGTGGTGATGCGCCACCAGGGCAGCATCATCTGCGAAAGCGCCCCCGGCAAAGGCGCGACCTTCACCATCACGCTGCCGCTGCTGGGGGAGTAAGCCCCTACCCCGTCATTGCGAGCGCAGCGAAGCAATCCAGCCCGCCGCCGAACATCTCTGGATTGCTTCGCTACGCTCGCAATGACGGGGCGGAGACAATCAGCCGGCAGCCGGAGTCATCGCGGCACAGGCAGCATCGGCAAGCGCCGCGCCGGTCGCCTCGCCCCGGCGCGTCGCGCTCGTCCGCCAGACTTCGCGACCGCTGGCGACTTCGCTCAGCGTGACGACCAGCGTGACGTCATGACGCTTGCCGCCTTGCTTCTTCGGCGCCGGCTGGGTCGGGTCGATCGCCTGCGTCCGCGCCGGATGATCCGAAAGCGCGATCTGGACGAGATAGGCGGGATCGCTCGCCTGCGTCAGCCCATGCGCTGCAAGGCAGGCGCCGATCCGGTTGCGCAGCGCATCGGGCTCGCCCGCATCGAACGACGCGAAACCGAAGCGCGCCTGCGCCGGCAGCGCGCCGCTGGTCTGGACGCTCTCGCGCGGCGCCATTGCACATCCGGCCAGCAGCGCGGCGATCGACGCCAGCGATGATATTTTCCCCCGCATATGAGCATCCAATAGGCGCGCGCGACGATTCAGGCCAGATCGACCCTGCCCGGCGCGGACAAAAAAGCGGCGGCCGCGCAAGGCGGGCCGCCGCATTGTTCTAGCCTTGGGGAAGGGCCTAGAATTTGTAGCCGATGCTGAACCGCGCCGAGCGGCCGACGATCGGGCGCGCAAGGATCGTGCCCGCGCCCTGCGAACCCAGGTTGCGGATATTGCCTTCGGTCAGGCCGATCGTGTTGGTGATGTTGTCCACCGACACCTGGAAGTTCAGCCCGTTCCGCATGTCGTAGGTCAGGCCGGCATCCCATTTGAGATAGTTGGGCAGAACCTGCAGGTTGCGGATGTCGGAGAAGCGATCGCCGATATAGTTGATCGAGGTGTAGATCGTCGCCTTGCCCGGACCGATATCGGTCTCGTACGAAGGCGAGATACGCCACTGCCACTTGGGCTGACGCTGCACGCGGTTACCGGTCAGATCGTCGAGCACCGGCACGCCGTTGATGACGATCGGATTGCCGTTGGCATCGACCGCGGGCGTGAAGAAGTGGCGATACTTGCTGTCGAGCCAGGTGCCCGAGAAGCCGATCGACAGCCCCTGCACCGGGCGGATCGCGCCTTCCAGCTCGACGCCCGTCGCCTTCGCGCCGCCCACCGACGCGATCGGCGCGCCGTTGGTGATGACGGTGGTGGCAAGGCCGTCGAACTTGTTGTGGAAGATCGTCGCATAGGCGCTGACCAGATCGGTCGAGACCTTCAGCCCGCCTTCATAGGTGTCGACCTTCGGCGCGACGGTGATGCCGTCACGCAGATTGTCGAAGAAGGGGAAGCTGTTGCCGCGGCTGTAGCGCGCGAAGACGCCGATCGAGCTGGTGATGTCGTAATTGGCGCCGGCCGTCCACGAGACGCGGTGATCCTTGAAGCTGAGCGTGCTGTAAGTGCCGTTCAGCACCGCGACGTTGTTGTCGTAGAGCGTGTTCGGATTGCCGTCGACATCGACGCCGAAGGTGTTGTTCTCAAGCGTGCCGCTGACCTTGTGGTGCTGGTAGCGGACACCGGCGTCGAGACGCAGCTTGTCGGTCACCTGGAACTCGTCGACCGCATAGACGGCGGTGTCGCGGCCGTCATAATCGGCGTTGACGTTGAAGGTCGAACCGCTGGTGAAGCCGCGATTGGTGACGATACGGCCATCGGCCAGCGTCATGTTGAGGATGCGGGCATTGGGCTCGGCGGTGAGCAGGACGTTGTTGCCGAGGTTCCACTTATCCTTCGACGAATAGTCGGTGTAGAAACCGCCCACCGTGAAGGTGTTGTTGCCGCTCTTCCATTCGAGCGCGAGGTCGTTCGAGAAGGCTTCGATATCCTTCTGCACGCGCCACATGCCGGCCTGGACGACCTGCGTGTCGGCCGCAGCAGCGCCGCCGCCGTTCGCATAGGTCAGGCTGCCGATCGTGCTGCCGAAGGTCGCGGCATAGGCCGACGCCGATTGCGGCGCGGCCGATCCGGGGACGAGGCCGTTGGTGTTGGCCTTGCCTTTCAACCAGCTCAGGCGATCGCGGACCTTGATGCCCTCGCCCAGCTCATATTCGAAGTTCGCGCCGAGGTTGACGACCTTCGCGCCGCGACCGTCGGACAGATCGAAGTTCGAACCGTCGGGCAACGTCGCAAGCCGCGTCTCGGGGCCGGCAAGCGTGCCGGTGCCCGCGCTGAAGCCCGGATATTTGCTGACCTTCTTGCCATCCTGCACGACCGGGATCGGCAGCAGCCACTGGCCGTGATCGTTGAGGTAGCGACCGAAGACGAGCAGCGTGCCACGCTCGAAATCATGCCGGATGTTGCCGGTGATCTGGCCGCCCTTCTCGGCGGTGAACTTGGGATCGCGGATGCCGTTGCCGGCGGAATAATAGCCGCCGACCATATAGGTCGTGTCGGGGCCGAGCGGGCCCGAGACATAGCCGTCGGCGCGATATTCGCCGAAGGTCGTCGCCGAGAGCTTGAGCAGGCCTTCGAACTCGGGGCCGCCTTCGCGCTGGACGAAGTTGACCGTCAGGCCCGGCTGGCCGTTCGAGAAGAGCGCACCGGTGCCGCCGCGCACGGCTTCGACGCGCTTCAGCGTCTCGTCGATGCGGATGAGCTGGGTGTTCTCGAGGAAGGACAGCGTGGGCGGCGGGAAGATCGGCACGCCTTCGCTCTGGATCGTCACGAATTCGGCGTCGCCGCCCGACGGATAGCCGCGGACGAAGATGTTGGCGCCGTTCTGGCCGCCCGAGCTTTCGGTGCTGACGCCGGGGACGAGGCGCAGCACTTCGGCGGTGCTGGCGGGGGCGAGCTGATCGATCGCCTTGGCATCGACCGTGGTCAGCGCGAACGATGCATCCTGGCGGCGCGTGCCGCCGCCGGCGGTGCCGGTGACGATGATGTCGTCATTGTTCGTTTCATCGGCAGGTGCAGCGGCAGGGGCCGCCTGCTGTGCGTCCTGAGCGAACGCGAGTCCCGACTGGGCGGCAAGCGCGCAGGCGAGAGCCAGCGGCGCCGAGCGGCCGAAAAAGGTAGAGATATGGCGGTAACGACTGGTCATGCGGGTCCTCCCTTATCTTATCGCCATGGCGGTTCGATCGACACGCCTTCTGACCGGGCTTCTATGATTCTGTGCAATGCATTTCAAGCGATTTTGAAACACTATTGAAACATGCGGCACTTTCGCAACGCTTGGCGATCACGCCGCAAGCGCATAAGACAAGTGCATGGGGACTGGACGGATGCTGGGGCGTGGCTGACGCGCAGGGGGAAAAGCGCGAGCGCGTATCGCGCTCGATGGCGGTCAACATGGGCGACATCGCCCGGCTCGCCAATGTCTCCAAGCCCACCGTCTCGCGCGTCCTCAACGACAGCCCGCTGGTCAGCAAGGAAACGCGCGAGCGCGTGCTGGAGATCGCGCGCGCGCAGGGCTATGCGGTCAACCGCAACGCGCAGAAGCTGCGCCAGCTGCGCACCTCGACCATTGCTGTGCTGCTCGATTTCGGATCGCACCGGCGCGGACGGATCGGCGATCCCTTCATCTTCGAACTGCTCGCCGGCGTCTCCGAAGCGCTGTCGATCCGCAATCAGGACTTGCTGCTCTCGCCCCCCGGGCTGACCGACGCCAAGAGCTGCGTCGACCTGCTTCGCGCGCGCGCCGCCGACGGCTTCATCTTCCTGGGGCAAGGCGGGCGCGAGCCGATGCTGCGCGAGCTGGGGCGGGCGAACGCGCCCTTCGTCGTGTGGGGCGCGGTCGATGCGGGCGACAATTATTGCGCGGTCGGCAGCGACAACCGGCTGGGCGGGCGGCTGGCGGGCGAACAGTTCGGCAGGCGCGGCGCGAAGCGCTGGCTGTTCGTCGGCGACATCAGCCATGCCGAGATCCGCCTGCGCTACGAAGGCATGCGCGAAGCCGCCGCCGCCAGGGAGGCCGAGGTGTTGCACCTTCCCGTTTCGGACATGGCGTTCAACGCGGTCCACGCCGCCGTCGCCGGCTGGCTGCGCGATCATGACGCGCCCGATGCCGTCTTCGCCTTTTCGGATACCGCTGCGATGGCGGTGATCAGCGCCTTCCGCGCCGCCGGGCTGGTCGCCCCCAAGGATTATGCGCTGGTCGGCTATAACGACATTCCGCCCGCCGCGCATTTCAGCCCCTCGATCACGACGATCGAACAGGAGACGCACCTTGCCGGCGCGATCCTCGTCGAAAAGCTGATGCAGCAGATCGAGGGGATACGCGCCCAGTCGGCCATGCTGCCGACGCGCATCATCGTCCGCGAGACTTAGGGCCAGCGCGCCGCGCTATGCGGGCTTCGTCATCACGGCCAGCGCCTGCCAGAATTGCGGGTGGTGGCTGTCGTCCGTGCCGTCGGTGAAGCCGACATCGGTGAAGCCGATGTCCGACGCCCAGAAGCGAATCCAGTCGCGATGCAGAAAGACGTCGAGTGTAGCGGACCAGCCGCGCCTATCGAACCATTTCACCCGATTGCGGAAAACATGGTGATGTTTGACGTCAGCGAATTCGAGGAAGGAGAAGATCAACCGCCCGCCCGGCCTGAGCGCGCGATAGGCATCTCTCATGTAAAGATAACATTCCTCGGGATAGAGATGCGTGAAGACTGACCAGTTGAAGACCATGTCCTGCGAATCATCATCCGCCACGATCGTCAGCTTGCGATGGACGAACGCCTCATATCCCGGACATTTTGATTTGAGATAATCGACGAGCGGCCTGACGATGTCGGCGCCCCGGTAGGCCCCCTGCCAGCCCGAGCGCTGCAGCGCCATGGCGGTCCGCCCGCAGCCGCACCCCAGATCATAGATCGCCATCCCGTCGCGCAGACCGTGGTGACGGAGCACGGCGACATGGCCATCGCCTTGCCGGTTGAACTCGTCCGGCGAGATGCCGCCGATCGAGGCGATCATCGCCATCTCGTAATCGCCGCGGTGGATGCGGCGCTGGCGGGCGACGAGCGCCTTATAGGAATGGACCGAATGCCAGCGGTTCGCCCGCGTCAATATCGCCTGTACCAGACTGCCCATCTCTGCCCCCGAACTATGGACAGGGCGTCTGGCATAGTTCGGATCGATCTGAAATCCCTATTCTTTGCCGCCCGCGAGCAGCGCATCCAGATCGACCGAGGCCGTGTCTGCATAGACGATGTCCGCCGCGCCGAGCACCGCCGGATCGCCGATCCCCACCGCATACATGCCCGCCGCGCGGATCGCCGCAATCCCCGCCGCCGCATCCTCGAAACCGATGCAACGATCGGGTGCGATGCCCAGTGCGTCGCTGCATGCCAGGAAAATGTCGGGCGCCGGCTTGCCCTGCGCGACCTTGCCTGCATCGGCAACGAAATCGAACAGCCCGGAGACACCCATGCGGTCGAGCAGCAGCGGTGCGTTGCGGCTTGCCGAAGCGACCGCGCAGGCCAGCCCCCTCGCCTTCGCCGCACGCACCAGCGCCTCGGCGCCGGGGAGCAGATCGGCGGGGGTCATGCCCCTGACCGCCTCGAGATAATAGCCATTCTTGCGCGTCGCGAGCGCCTCCATCTCGGCCTCGGGCAGCGTGCACTTGCCGAGCGCGAGGATGTGGCGCAGCGAACCCATCCGGTCGACGCCCTTCAGCGCCTCATTATCCTCATGGGTGAAGACGATGCCCAGCTCGTCGGCGAGGCGCGACCAGGCGGCGAAATGCGCGGTCGCGCTGTCCGCCAGCACGCCGTCGAGATCGAAGATGGCGGCGGCGAAGCGCGTCATGCCGCGCACAGCCCGGCATCCGTCGTCAGACGCAGCGCCTTGCCCCGATGACCGATCTCGATCGGATCGCCCGCGACAAGGCGATAATGCGCGCTTTCGCCTTCGACCGAGACCTCGATCAACCGCCCGCGATAGCGCGTGCGGAAGGCATAGGCGCCCACGCCCGGGATCGCGATCGGCGCGAAGCTGATCGCACCCGCCTCGGCACGCATCCCGGCGAAACCCATTGCCAGCGCGGTCCAGCTTCCGGCCAGCGCCGCCATGTGCAGCCCGTGCCCGCTGTTGCCGAACAGGTCGAGCAGATCGGTGAGCAGCGAAACGCGCCAATAGCTTGCGGCGCGGTCGCCGTCGCCGATGCCCGCCGCCGCCGCCGCGAAGGCGCTCGCCGACAGCGTGGAATCGTGCACCGTCACCGCTTCATAAGCATCGAACATCCGCCGCCGCGTCTCCGCGTCGAAGCGGTCGCGGAACAGCACCGTCGCCAGCACCGCATCGGCCTGCTTGTTGACCTGATGCCGGTAGATGGTGAGCGGATGAAAATGGAGGAGCAGCGGATATTGCTCGGGCGGCGTCGTCGCGAAGGGCCAGGGCTGGCGCGCGAAAAAGGCGTCGTCCTGCGCGTAGATGCCGCGCGCCTCGTCATAGGGAAGCAACATCTTCGCCGCCGCGCGGCTCATCCGCCCGGCCTCGTCGGCGGACAGCAGATCGCTGCCGCCCAGCTCGGCGACCGCGAAGCGCAGATGCGCGGCGGCGAGCATGTTGGTGTAGAGATTATTATCGACCAGCGCGGTATATTCGTCCGGCCCGGTCACGCGATTGATGACGAAGGCGTCGTCGCGCGCGGGATCGTGATAGCCGATCTCCAGCCAGATGCGCGCCGTCTCGACCAGCATCTGCGCCCCGCCCTCGGCGAGGATCGTGCGATCGCCCGTCGCCTCGACATAGAGGCGCAGCGCGTGCGCGATATCGGCATTGATATGATATTGTGCGGAGCCGGCAGGGAAATAGGCCGAGCATTCGCTGCCCTCGATCGTCCGCCAGGGATAAAGCGCGCCGCGTTCATGCCCCATGGCGCGGGCATTGGCGCGCGCGGGGTCGAGCCGATCGATCCGCCAGCGCAGCATCGATCGTGCAATCTCCGGCCGGATCGCGACAAGCGCCGGGAGCACATAGGAATCAGCGTCCCAGAAGACATGGCCTTCATAGCCTTCGCCGGTCTGCCCCTTGGCGCCGATCGAAGCACTTCCGTCGCGCCCGACGGCCTGGACGAGCTGGAACAAGGCGTGGCGCAGCGACTGTTCGGCAAGCGGCGCATCGGGGAAGGAGACGAAGGCTTCGTCCCACCAGGCCGCGAACCAGTTCGTCTGTTCCGCAAGCAGCGCATCGAAACCCGCGGCGCGCGCGGCGGCAAGCCCGGCTTCCGCAGCGACGAGTGCGGCGGCAGCGCTGTCATCGCCACGGCGCGCGGCATAAACGGCGAAGCTGTCGAGTGCGCCGCCCTCGCCCGCCGCCAGCGCGATCTCGCCGCCGCCGCTCCCAAGCGCGGCGACCGCGAAGCCGGTGTGGCGCAGACGATCGACGCGGCCATCGGCGCGGACCAGCTTCTCTTCCCAGGGCGAAGCCTTGAAGGCGGGGCCGACGCGCGGATCGTGCGGCGCATCCGGATCCACCTCATGCGCGTCGACCGGCGGCGCGGAGACGCGCGGCGTCACCGAAAGCCGCACCGGCGCATCGCCGGCATCGACCGCGACCCGCCTCGCGATCAGCCCCGAATGATCCATCGAGACCAGTTGCTCGACGCGCAGCGCGCGGCCCGCAACAATGAAATGCTGCACCAGCAGCCCGCGCCGCATATCCAGCTCGATCCGCTCGGGCGCGCCCGGCTCAGCTCCGTCGATCAGGATGGCCGGCCGCGTCGCATCGGCGACAGCCAGCCGCGTATCGCTTTCGGTCGCGAAGCCGTGCGCCGATTCATGATAGGCGATCGGCATCTTCTCGAAGACGCCGTTCAGATAGACGCGCGGCGCGCCGTCCGCCTCACCCGGCCCGCGCACGCCGACGAAGCCGTTGCCCAGCGCGAAGATCGGCGGAACATGGGAAGCGCCCAGCGTCGCGCCCTCGGCCGTCAGCCGCCAAGGATCGGCGCCGAATGGCAGCTTCGCGAAATCGGCAACTGGCAACGCACGTCCCACCCTCGGCTTCTCCCCGGATCGCTTGTTTTGATATGCATTTCATAATAGGTGGAGCGAGCGATGCAAGGGCAGAACGAAAAGCCCGCCGTCCGAGGGGAGGAAGAATGATGAGCGCGCCGCGCCTCAAACTGGCGATTCTGCTGAGCTATGCGATCTTCGCCGTGCTGCTGAACAGCGTCGGCACGGTCATCCTCCAGTCGATCGAATATTTCCGCGTCGACAAGATCGCGGCGAGCACGCTGGAGGGATTCAAGGACATCCCGATCGCCATCGCCAGCTTCCTGCTCGCCTCCTTCCTGCCGCGCATCGGCTATCGCCGGGGGATGATGGCGGGCCTCTCGATCGTCGGCCTCGCCTGCCTGGCCATGCCCCTGCTCGACAGATTCTGGATGACGCGGCTGCTCTTCCTTTCGGTCGGCGTCGGCTTCGCCCTGACCAAGATCGGCGTCTATTCCTTCGTCGGCCTGCTGACCGACAGCCCGCGCGGCCATGCCAGCCTGCTCAATGTGATCGAGGGCGTATTCATGCTCGGCGTGCTGAGCGGCTACTGGCTGTTCAGCCTGTTCATCGACGCGGGCAATCCGGCCTCGCCGCGCTGGCTGGGCATCTACTGGTGGCTGGCGGGCGCCTGCGCGCTGACCGTTCTGCTCCTCGCCGTCTCGCCCTTCGACGAATCCGCCGCGCGCGACGCCGCGCACGCCACGACCCCGCGTGAGGATTTCGCGGCCATGCTCGCGCTCGCCGCCAAGTCCCTGACACTCGTCTTCATCCTCTCGATCTTCCTCTATGTGCTGATCGAACAGGGCATCGGATCGTGGCTGCCCACCTTCAACCGCGAGCTGCTCGGCCTGTCGGCGCCGATGAGCGTGCAGGCCGCCTCGATCTTCGCGGTCGGGCTGGCGGCGGGCCGGCTGGCGGCAGGCGCGATCGTCAGGCGCACGGGCTGGTACAGGCTGCTGATCGGCTGCCTCGCCGCGATGGCGGTGCTGATCGTCGCGGTGCTGCCGCTTGCCGAGGCGCATCACGGCACGCAGGTGACGAGCTGGGCGCACGCGCCCCTCGCCGCTTTCCTGCTGCCGATGATCGGGCTGTGCATGGCGCCCATCTATCCCGCGCTCAATTCGGCGATCCTCAGCGCCATGCCGCGTTCGTCGCAGTCGGCGATGGTCGGCCTGATCGTCGTCTTCTCGGCGCTGGGCGGGACGACGGGGTCCTTCATCATCGGCCGCACCTTCGAGGCCGTGGGCGGCACCTATGCCTTCTACCTGCTGCTGATCCCGATCGCCGGCGTCTTCCTGTCGATGCGCGCGCTCAACCGCATGGTGGCGGGCAAACAGGGCTGAACAGCTACTGGATCGCACGGCGCAAATCGCGCTAGGGACAGGCGCATGTTCCGCGCCCTGCTTCCCCTCGCCGCCCTCGTCGCCACCGCATTTCCGGCGCACGCCGCGCCGCCCGCGCCTGCGATCGTGCGGGTCGACATCGTCACCAGCCTCGGCACGATCACCGTCGATCTCGACCAGAAGCGCGCGCCGATCACCACCGGCAATTTCCTGCGCTATGCCGACAGCCACCGTTTCGACGGCACCAGCTTCTACCGCGCGGCGCGGACGCCGCGCACCAATGGCCTCGGCTTTATCCAGGGCGGGACGCGCCACGATTATCGCCGCATCCTTCCCCCCATCGCGCACGAACCGACGAGCAAGACGGGCATCAGGCATCTCGACGGCACGATTTCGATGGCGCGCAACGAGCCCGGCAGCGCGATGGGCGATTTCTTCATCACCGTCGGTCCCATCGCCTCGATGGACGCACGTCCGGGCAATCCCGGCTATGCCGCCTTCGGCCATGTCGTCTCGGGCATGGACGTGGTGAAGAAGATCCTCGCGGCGCGCACGATCGCCCAGAAGGGCAATGGCGCGATGAAGGGCCAGATGATGGTCGATCAGGTGCCGATCGTCCGCGTCCGCCGCGCTGCCCGCCAGCCGCGCTAGGGCGCCCCGGCCACGCGACAGATGCGCAAAAGCCACAGCACGCGGCGATCCTTTCCGCGCATCTGTTCAGCTGAGGTTTAATTTGGCAGTTTCATGACAATTGGGCTCGCCCGGTCTTCCCGGCGAAACGGGAAGATCGAGGAGTAATGCTGGAATGACGATGGTTGCGCGCGCCGACGCCACGGCGCGGAGTGGCGATTCCCCGTTTGCCGGGGACCGGAACGGCCTGATTCCGGGCTATTGGTTCGCGCTCGCGCTCGCGTTCAGCCTTGCCGCAGTGGTGATGATGCTCTTCCACGAGCGGCTGGGAATCCAGGCTTCGCTGCTCACCGGATCGCTGTTCGCCGCAGGCGGCATGGCTGCGATCGGGCTGCGCTATCATTGCCGCGATGCCGCGACGCGGGGCCGCCGCGTGATTCGCGATCTTGCCGAATATGTCGGCATCTTCGCGCTGATCGCGCTGCTCGGCGCGGTCGCCACCTATCCGCTCGCCGCCGCCAGCCATGGCTTTGTCGATCCGACGCTCGCGCGAATCGATCATGCGCTGCATTTCGACTGGCCGCGCTGGTACGGCTTCGTCGCCGAGCATCGCGGGCTCCAGCTTCTCGGCAGCGCCGCATATTCCAGCATCTTCGTGACGCCGGCACTGGTCCTTTTCCATTATGCCCATGCCGGCAAGCGCACCGAGGCGCGGCTCTTCCTTGCCGCCTTCTGGATGGCGGCGGTGCTGACGCTGGTGCTTTTCCCGTTCGTGCCTGCCGAAGGTCCGCTCGCCTATCTGTGGCGTGAGCACATCCCCTATATGCCGGCCAGCGCACTTTATCAGGCCGAGCTGATCCCTGCGCTGCGCCAGCACGCGATCGGCGCTGTCGGCCTTGGCGAGCTGCGCGGACTGGTCTGCGCGCCGAGCTTCCACACGACCAGCGCCGTGCTCTACATCTGGGCGGCGCTGCGCATCCCCACGCTGCGCTGGCCGCTGACCGCTCTCAATGTCGCCATGCTCGCCTCGACCCCGGTCGAAGGCACGCATTATCTGACCGACATGATCTGCGGCGCGGGCGTCGCCTTTGCCGCGATCAGCGCTGCCGGGGTGCTGGCGCGGCGGCTGCAGGCGGCACCCGCCGGCCTCAGCGAGAGGGAGTCGGCTCGCGCGGCAGGATGAAGGCGTCGATCGCCTTCGCCACGCCATCCTCATTGTTCGACGCGGTGACGTGCATCGCCGCCGCGCGCACCGCATCGGGTGCCTGGCCCATCGCGATCGAGAGCGCGGCGCGCTCGAACATCGGCACGTCGTTCGCCATGTCGCCGATCGCCGCGACCGCCGCCATCGGCACGTTCATCGCCGCCGCCAGCGCGACCAGCCCCTCGCCCTTGTTGGCGGCCGGCGCAGTGACGTCTAGATAATAGGTCTGCGACTGGCCGATATTGGCTGCATCGCCAAACTCGGCCCGCCCGCGTGCGAGCAGATCGGCGAGCACGCCCGGCTCGTCCGAGACGAACGTGATCTTGTCGACCTCGTCGTAGAAGGGCGCGAAGTCACCCACTACCTGGGGGTCCTGTTCCGAAGATAACCGCTCGCGCGCGGCATGGGGATCGTCCGGGGCATGAGCATACCAGCGCCCGCCCGCGAACAGCCAGGACGCGGCCCCCGTCCCCGCCGCCAGCGCGAACATGCCGCGCACCGCTTCGGGATCGACGGTCTGGCGCTGGAGCACCGTTCCCGTCGGCGTCACCAGCGTGCCGCCGTTGAAGGCCGCGAGCGGCGCATCGACGTTCAGCAGCCCGGCCAGCCGCAGCAGGCCCGAGGGCGGCCGTGCGCTGATCAGCGTGAAGCCGATGCCCGCCGCGCGCAGACGCTCGACGGCGTCGATCGTCGCCGGCCTCAGTTGCTTGTCATGATCGACCAGCGTCCCGTCGACATCCGAGACGAAGAGCGCGATCGCCGGATCGCTCATTGCGGAATCTCGACATGCCCGCCGAAGCCATAGCGCATCGCCGACAGCAGCTTGTCGCCGAACGTATGCTCCACCCGGCTGCGATAGCGGGCGAAGAGCGCGCTCGACAGAACATAGGCCGGAACCGCCTGCTCCATCGCCGCCTCGATCGTCCAATGGCCCTCGCCGCTGTCCGCGACATGGCCCGAGAAATGATCGAGCTGCCCGTCCTTCGCCAGCGCGTCGGCGGTAATATCGAGCAGCCAGGACGAAATCACGCTGCCGCGCCGCCACACCTCTGCAATGTCCGTAAGGTTGAGATCGAAGCGCTCATCCTCGGGCAGCTTGTCCGACAGCTTGGTCTTCAATATGTCGAAGCCCTCGGCATAGGCCTGCATCAGCCCATATTCGATGCCGTTATGCACCATCTTCACGAAATGGCCCGATCCGGCGGGGCCGCTATGGACATAGCCCTGCTCGGCACGCGCATCGGCGTCGGCCGGGCGGCCCTCGGTGCGCGCGATCGTGCCGATCCCCGGCGCCAGCGCGGCGAAGATCGGGTCGAGATGGCGGACCGCCTCGTCCTCGCCGCCGATCATCATGCAATAGCCGCGCTCCAGCCCCCAAACGCCGCCCGAGGTGCCGACATCGACATAATGGACGCCCTTTTCGGCCAGCGCCTTCGCGCGGCGGATATCGTCCTTGTAGAAGGTATTGCCGCCGTCGATCACGATGTCGCCGGCTTGGGCCTTTGCGGCGATCGCCGCGATCGTCTCTTCGGTCGGCACGCCGGCGGGGAGCATGACCCAGTAGATCGCGGGGCTCGCCAGCGCGGCGGGCAGCGCATCGAGCGAGGCGACGCCCGTCGCGCCTTCGCCCGCCAGCTCGGCCACCGCCGCCGCGTCGCGATCATAGACGACAAGCTCATGGCCGGCGCGCATCAGGCGGCGCGCGATATTGCCGCCCATGCGGCCAAGGCCGATCATCGCAAGACGCATCAAATTCTCCGATAGACTGACTGGAACAGGATAAGGCGGAACGCGGTCAGGCGGGCTGCTTGGCCTCGATGGCGTCGAGCAGGGTGGTCGCGGCGTCGGCGAACTGCTTAACCCCGTCGGCAACCAGCCTGTCGGTGACGCCCGACAGGTCGAGCCCCAGCCGCTCGACTTCGGCCATGACCTTGAGCGCGCCCTTCACGTCGCCGGTCAGCGTCTCCGCCGCCGTGCCGTGATCGCGGAAGGCGTCGAGCGTCTTGGGCGGCATGGTGTTGACCGTGTCCGGGCCGATCAGCGTGTCGACATAGAGCGTGTCGGGAAAAGCCGGATCTTTGGTTCCGGTCGACGCCCACAACAGCCGCTGCGGCCGCGCACCGGCTTCGGACAATGTCCGCCAGCGCGCCGAGGCGACGACACCCTGATAATGAAGATAGGCGAGCTTGGCATTGGCGATGGCGACCTTGCCGCGCAGCGCCTTCAGTGCGTCGCTCTCCGCATCGCCCGCCGCCAGACGCCGGTCGATCTCGCCGTCGATCGCACTGTCGATGCGGCTGACGAAGAAGCTCGCCACGCTTGCGACGTGCGAAATCCGTTCACCGCGCGCGAGGCGGGTCTCGAGCCCGGCCAGATGCGCCTCGGCAACCGCGGCATAGGCATCGATCGCGAATAGCAGGGTGACGTTGACGTTGATCCCGGCTTCGATCAGCGCGCGGATCGCCGGCACGCCCTCGGGCGTCCCCGGCACCTTGATCATCGCATTGGGCCGGTCGAGCGCGGCCCAGAGCCGCTTCGCCTCGGCGATCGTCCCGTCGGTATCGTGCGCGAGGAAAGGCGAGACTTCGAGGCTGACATAGCCGTCGGCACCGCCCAGCCGGTCATAGACCGGGCGCAGCACGTCGGCCGCCGCGCGAATGTCGGCGAGCGCGAGGCTCTCGTAACGCTCGACGGGGGTGGCGTGCGGATGCACCGCGTCGAAGGTCGCCAGACCCTCGTCATAAGCCGCGCTCTGCCCGATCGCCTTCTCGAAGATCGATGGGTTGGAGGTGACGCCCGTCACCCCGTCCTCGTCGACGAGGCGCTTGAGGTCGCCGCGCGCGACGAAGGCCCGTTCGACGAAATCCAGCCAGACCGCCTGACCCTGCGCTTCGAGTTGCCTCAAGGGATTGCTCATCGCCTGTCCTTTCCGCGCGCGGTCGCTCCAAGTCGAACGCGCATGTCCCGATCGGGTTGCGCCTCAGGGGCGTTCGATCCGAGTCACCACACCGTCCTTCGCGATATAGGTCGCATCGACCTCATCGACAAAGAGGCCATGGCCCAAAATCCCCGGAATCATTGAGAGCGCCGCCGCCGTCGCGCGCGGATCGGGAAGCGCGGGGAAATGACAATCGGCGATGACGTTGCCCTGATCGCTCCGCGCCGGACGGCCGCCCGCCATGCGCAGCGAGACGCGCGCGCCCATGCGCTCGACCGCCGCGATCGCCGAAGCGCGCGCGAAGGGCAATATCTCCACCGGCACCGCCGCGCCGCCGATCGCCGCCACCTGCTTGCTAGCATCGGCGACGACGATCATCCGCCGCGCCATCGCGGCGACGATCTTCTCGCGCAGCATCGCGCCGCCCGCGCCCTTGATCGCGAACAGCCGCGCATCGATCTCGTCGGCGCCGTCGATGGCGATATCGATCGCCGCGACCTGCGCGGGATCGAGCAAGGCGATTCCCACCGTGCGCGCCGCGCGCGCAGTGCGGATCGAGGTCGCCACCCCCCGGATCGCCAGCCCTCCGGCCACCAGTTCGCCCAGCCGCGCGATCGCATGCGCCGCCGTCGATCCGGTCCCGAGCCCGACGATCATCCCGTCGCGCACCTCGGCAACGGCGGCGTGCGCGGCGATCCTCTTGTCCTCATCCTGCATGGGCGCGAGGATCGCAGTCCCTGCGTCCCGGCGCCAGCCCCCTTTATCTTGTCTGCCGGGCGCTGGCTTCGTATCGCTCGCTCGATGGCCGACCCCTCGATGCCCCCGCTCGCCCTTCGCCGCCGCACGCTGATCAAGGCGGCGGCATCCACGCTGGCGGCAGGCGCGCTGCCCGTCGCGGCGCGCGCGGACGACGCGATCGACTGGACCGCGCTCGGCGCCGACGTGCGCGCCGAAATGATCTGGGCATGGGGCCAGTATCGCGAACGCGCCTGGGGCCGGGACGAGATCAAACCGATCAGCGGCGGCTATTCCAGCTTTCCGCTCAAGTCGCATCATCTGGGCCTCAGCCTGATCGAGGCCATGGACACGCTCTGGGTGATGGGGCTCGATTCGGCGTTCGCGGACGCGCTCGGCTGGGTGAAGGCGACGCTCGATTTCGACGTGGACGGCGAAGTCTCGGTGTTCGAGACGTCGATCCGCCTCGTCGGCGGGCTGCTCTCGGCGCATCATGCCTGCGGCGATCCGGCGCTTCTCGCCAAGGCGCGCGATCTGGCGGATCGCCTGCTCCCGGCCTTCGCGACGCCCACGGGCCTGCCCTATCGCTACATCAACCTGCGCACGGGCGCGGTGCGCGATCCGCGCACCAACCCTGCCGAGATCGGCACCTATCTGCCCGAATGGGGCGCACTCAGCCGCCTGACCGGCGACATGCGCTATCGCGACGCTGCGAAGAAAGCGCTGGTGGCCGCGTTCGAGCGACGCTCGAAGATCGGCCTGCTCGCCGACGGCATCGATGCCGAAACCGGCCATTGGACCAGCCGCCGCGCGACGGTCGGCCCGCCGTCCGACAGCTATTACGAATATCTGTGGGATGGCTGGCAATTGCTTGGCGATGCCGATTGCAAGCGGATGTACGACGTCTGCACCGCTGCGATCCTTCGCTATCAGCAGGACCGCTTCGACGGTCGCCTGTGGATCGCCGACGTCGATTTCGAGACCGGCAAGCGCCTGTCGCGCGAGCAGGACGAGCTTGCCTCCTTCTATGGCGGCCTGCTGGCGCAGGGTGGCGCATCCGCGACCGGCGCGGCGGTGACGATGGCGTGGGACTGGCTCCAGAACCGCTATGGTGTGCTCCCGGAAGGGTTCGACTATGGCTCCGGCCGCGTCACGCAGAAGAGCAACAGCCTGCGCCCCGAACTGGCCGACGCCGCGTTCAACCTCTGGCTGCTCGATCGTGCGCCGCGCTGGCGGATGATCGGCCGCACCCATTATCTCAACATGAAGGCCGCCAATCGCGCAGCCTATGGCTATGCCGATCTCGCCGACGTGACCAGCGACCCCAAGCTGCAGAAGGATCATTGCCCGGGTTATTGGTGGTCCGAGCAGATGAAATATTATTATCTGCTTTTCGCCGACAGCCCGCGCTTCGACTATGCCGACAATTATCTGTCGACCGAAGGCAATGTGCTGCGCGGCTTCAAGCGGCCCGCCTGACGCCCCACAATGACCGCCGATTCCCAATCCTACGACGCGATCATCCTCGGCGCGGGCGGCGCCGGGCTGATGTGCGCCGCCGCCGCCGGGCAGCGCGGGCGGCGCGTGCTGGTGATCGACCATGCCGACGAGGCCGGGCGCAAGATCCTGATCTCCGGCGGCGGGCGGTGCAATTTCACCAATATCCACACCGCGCCCGATCGCTATCTGTCGGCCAATACGCATTTCGCGCGCTCCGCGCTCAGCCGCTATACGCCGGCCGACTTCGTCGCCCTGGTCGACCGGCACCGCATCGCCTGGCACGAAAAGACGCTGGGCCAGCTTTTCTGCGACGGATCGGCCAAGCAGATCGTGCATATGCTGCTCGACGAATGCGCGGCGGGCGGGGTCGAGATCGCGCTCGGCCAGCCGATCCGCTCGGTCGATCATGGCAACGGCCGGTTCAGCGTCGCGCACGGCGCGCGCGTCTCGACCGCGCCCGCGCTGGTGATCGCCACCGGCGGCCCCTCGATCCCCAAGATCGGCGCGACGGGCTTCGCCTATGATCTCGCGCGCCGCTTCGGCCTCAAGGTCGTCGAGCCGCGCCCGGCGCTGGTGCCGCTGACGCTGGGCGGCGAGGAAGCGCTGTTCCGCTCGCTGTCGGGCGTCTCGGCGGAGGTCGTCGCGCGCTGCGGCAAGGCGGCGTTCCGCGAGGCGGCGCTGTTCACGCATCGCGGCCTCTCCGGCCCCGCTATCCTGCAGATATCCTCCTACTGGCGGCGCGGCGAGACGATCGCGATCGATTTCCTGCCCGATCGCGCGCCCGGCTGGGCGACCGCCGCCAAGCGTGAGCGCCCGCGCACCCAGTTCCGTACCTTGCTCGGCGAAGCGCTGCCCGCGCGGCTGGCCGAAGCGCTCGGCGAACGCATCGGCCTGTCGGGCGATCTCGGCAACCTCCCCGATCGCGCGCTCGCCGATGCCGAGCGCAGCCTCGCCGCCTGGCCCTTCAACCCCAATGGCAGCGAAGGCTTCGCCAAGGCCGAGGTGACGGTCGGCGGGATCGCGACGGATGCGTTGTCGCAGCGCACGATGGAGGCACGCGCCGTCCCCGGTCTCTACGCGATCGGCGAGGCGGTCGACGTGACCGGCTGGCTCGGCGGCTATAATTTCCAGTGGGCCTGGGCAAGCGGACAGGCGGCCGGGCAGGCGATCTGACTTCCAACCGTCCCGATCGCGCTCTAGACGTTCCTGATGCCCCGCCACCTCTATGCCGCCGTCGAAACGGGCGGCACCAAGCTGCTCTGCCGCGTCGCCGACGAGGATGGCGGGATCGTCGCCGAGGGACGCTGGCCGACCGGTCACCCGGACGAAGCCCGCGATGCGATAACGGGGTGCATCGACGAAGCGATCGCCGGCGACGCCAGTCTTCGTGCGATCGGCATCGCCGCCTTCGGCCCGCTGATCGTCGATCCCGCGTCGCCCGACTATGGCCGGATGCTTGCCACGCCCAAGTCGGGCTGGAGCGGGTCCAACCTGCGCCGCGCTCTGGCCGATCGCTTCGCCGTTCCCGTCCATGTCGATACCGACGTCAACATCGCCGCGATCGCCGAGCAGGCGCTGGGCGCCGGGCGCGGGTTGCGTAGCGTCGCCTACATCACGATCGGCACCGGCATCGGCGGCGGGCTGGCCATCGAAGGCCGGTCGCTCAAAGGCGCGCTCCATCCCGAGATCGGGCATGTCCGCCTCGTCCGCCGCGTGGGTGACGAGATGCCCAGCGCCTGCCCCTTCCATCCCGACTGCGCCGAAGGGCTGATCGCCGGCCCCGCGCTCCACCGGCGGCTGGGAGCGGACGGCGATCTCGTCCGCTCGCCCGCGGCCATGGCGCTCGTCGCCGATTATCTCGGCCAGCTTTGCGCCGCGCTCGTCCTTGCGTGGACGCCGCAGCGCATCGTGATCGGCGGGGGAATCGGGTCGGTGCCCGGCCTGCTTCCGCCCGCCCACGCCGCGATGCTCGCCTCGCTCGGCGGCTACGGCATCGGCGACGCCGCGCATATGCCCGATTTCCTTGCCCCCGCGCGCCTTGCCGACGCCGGGCTCGAAGGCGCGATGCTGCTCGCACGCCACATCTGAAAAGAAACTGCACCGGGCAGCGAAACTTCGCTTCACATTCGCCGCGAAACCCGCATAACTAGTCAACTGACTAATAGGCATATGGGGTGAATGTGGCGAACCGTTCCTTTCCGATCAAAATGCTCTCGCTCGCGGGCCTTGCGCTTCTCGCGACGCCGGCCCTCGCCGAAACCAGCTATGTCCGCGCCGGGCGCTTCGTCGATACCGAAAAGGGCGTGGTGCTGACTGACCGGCTGATCCGCATCGAGGACGGGCGCGTCGCCGCCGTCACGCCCTATGCGCCCCCGCCCGCGGGCGCGACGGTGACCGACTGGTCGGCCTATACCGTCATGCCCGGCCTGATCGACATGCACACGCATCTGGCCGATTGGCCGCAAAGCAACAATGTGGCCGAGCCCTTGCTGCACAGCACGCAGGAAATGGCCTATGTCGGGCTGGTCAACGCCCGCGCGACGCTCAACGCCGGCTTCACCGCCGTCCACGACGTCGGCTGCTTCCGCGGGTTGAGCGACGTGGCGCTGCGCGACGCCATCGACAAGGGCGTCATTCAGGGGCCGCGCATGAATGTGGTCGGCGCCTATGTCACGGTCCCCGGCGGCGGCGGTGAAGTCACCGGCTTCGCACCCGACGTGCATGTGCCCGACGATATGCGCCTCGGCGTCGCGGGCAGCCCCAACGAAGCGCGGCTGAAGGTCAATTATCTGTTCCAGCACGGCGTCAACTCGATCAAGCTGATCGCGACCGGCGCGGTCCTCGCCGAAGGCACCGAGCCCGGCCGCCAGGAAATGACCGACGACGAGATTCGCGCCGCCGTCGAGGCCGCCGCCGCCAATGGCGGCTGGGTGACGGCGCACGCCCACGGTGCGGAAGGCATCAAGGCCGCGCTCCGCGCCGGGGTGCGCTCGATCGAGCATGCCTCGCTCATCGACGACGAAGGCATAGCGCTCGCCAAGGCCAAGGGCGCCTTCCTCGTCATGGACATCTACAATGGGGATTATATCGAGGACGTCGGCACCAAGGAGGGCTGGCCCGCCGGCTATCTCCGCAAGAATCGCGAGACGACCGACGCCCAGCGCGCGGGCTTCACCAAGGCGGTGAAGGCCGGGGTCAAAATCTCCTACGGCACCGACGCGGGTGTCTATCCGCACGGCAACAACGCCCGCCAGTTCAAATATATGGTCCGCTACGGGATGACGCCGATGCAGGCGATCCAGGCCGCGACCGTGGTTCCCGCCGAACAGCTCGGCTGGTCGAAGGATGTCGGCGCGCTGTCGGCGGGCCATTATGCCGACATGGTCGCGGTGAAGGCCGATCCGCTCGCCGACATCTCGGCGCTCGAGCATGTCGATCATGTGATGAAGGGCGGCGCGATCGTCCGCTGAACCAGGGGCGACCGCGCAGGCTCAGCCCCGCCCGCTGTTGCGCGTCGCCCAGATCAGCAGGCGGACGATCAGGTGCAGATCGCACGGCTTCGCGCTCGCACGCGCGGCGGCTTGCTCGCGCGGCTGCGGCGCGGCGCGGGCGCCCCCCTCAGGCGGCGCGGCGCGAGGCGTGGACGCGGCTTGCATAAAGGCCGAACAGATCTGCGAAATGCGCATCGATCGTGCGCGATTGCGGCGCCGATGCGCGCGCAGCGATGCCCGGCGCGCGGCGATCCGCGGCGAAACGGCGGACGGCGGCCGCAAGCGACGCGGCGTCGCCCGCCGTATAGAGCAGCCCGCCCCCGCCGCGCGCATGGTCTGCCGCACCACCGACATCGGGCACGATCACCGGCACGCCCGATGCGCGCGCCTCGGCCGCGACCATGCAGAATGTCTCCGCCTCGCAGCCATGGACCAGCGCATCGGCGCTCGCCATCAGCCGCGCGAGACGATGGCGGTCGGCGATCGCGGGAAGCATGGCGATATGCGGATTATGTCCGATCGCGCGCACCGACCGGTCGCTCGAGCGCCCGTCGCCGACCAGTACCAGCCCTACCGGCGCCGCATAGCCCGCTGCCGCGACGGCATCGATCACCATCGGCCAGCGCTTCTCGGGCGCGTGGCGGCCGACGCCGATCAGCAGCAGCGCCTCGGGCGGCAGGTTGCACGCCGCGAGCAGTTCGGCGCGCAGTTCGGGATCGCGATGCGCGGGCGAGAAGAGATCGGGCTCGACGCCCATCGGCACGGTCACGACATTCTTCAACCCGCCGCCGCTCAGCCGCCCGCCCAGCTCGCGATTGGCCGTCACCACGAAATCGAAGGCAGGGTCGAGGCGGCGGAGGTGATTCCAGAACCAGCCGAAATGCCGGTTGATCGTCTCGCGGGATGCCACGCGCCCGAACCAGCGATAGGCATAGGCCGCCAGCGGATCGGCATGCATCACCAGCGCGCGCGACGCATCGCCGCGCCAGCGCGCGATCGTCTCCGCGCTCCGCCAGGGCGAGGAGGCTTCGAGGAAGTCGGGTCGCTCGGCATCGATCGCCGCGAGCAGCCGGTCGTCATCGTCGAAATAATGATAGTTGCGGTCGAGCGGGAATTGCCGGGCGGGGATCGTCACGATCCGTCCCGCTCCGCGCGCCTCGACGCGCCGTTCGGGGCCGGGCGCGACGATCACCACTTCATGCCCCAGCGCCTCGGCGGCAGCCAGCTTGCGCTCGACATAGGTGCGCACGCCCCCGCCCGTCGGCGAATAGAAGGCGCAGACATCGACGATCTTCATTTTCCCGGCCTCCTGAGCGGTGCGAAGCTGAGCAGCCCCTGGCGATAGTTGAGCGTGATGCTGGCCGGCGTGATCCCCGCGCCCGCCGCGATGCGCACCGATGCGGCGGCCGGCTTGCCCAGCCCCAGCTTCGGGTTGCGCGAGAAGCCGATGCCGTCGACCGACAGCCCGAACTTGTGGTTGGAATCGCGATCGTGGAGCAGCGACAGCGCATAGTCGCCGGCCGAGGGCACGCGGATGCAGAGCCGGACCGGCCCCTGCTGCGGCACCGGGACCTCGATCCGGCGGAAGGTCTTGCCCGCCGCGATCAGCACATTGTCGTCGGCAAGGAAATCGCCCTCGGCGGGTGGATAGACTTCGAGCTTGAGCAGCCCGGCATGGTCCTTCAGCCCGTCGACCGTGACCATGAAGGCAGGGCCGGGCTCGTTCGCGCGGCACTGCCCCTCCGCCTTGCCGAGATCGGGCGTGGACCGGAGCGCGACGGTGGCAAGGGCGATCGTTCCGATCACGCCTTGCCCTCGGCATTGACCAGCCCCGATGCGCCCAGCGCCGCGCCGATCACGATATGCGTCGCAGCGATCAGCCCGGCGATCATCGTCAGCAGCGCGCCGACCTGCAGGTCGTGCCCGACCACGAAGACGGCGGCGGCCGCGAAGGCGAGATCCTTGTTGGGGATGAAGGGCAGGCGCGAGATCACCATGCGCACCGCGCAGAGCAGCAGCCACCAGCCCATCGCCACGTCGGGCAGCGCGATGTGCCACATCCACGCCCCCAGCCCGAGCCGCAGCGCAATGCGCAGCATCTGCATCCAGAAGGAGAAGCGCAGTTCGTTCGCCGGCAGGCTGAACAGCCGCCCGCGGAACAGCATGATGACCAGCGAGATGGCGAGCACCACAGCCGTCGACCACAGGATCGCCGCCGAATGCGGGCCGAGATCCAGCCGCCCGACGAAGGGAATGGCCAGTCCGACGAGGAGCAGCGTCACGATATTGCCGGTCAGCGCCGACAGGATGGCGACATCCTTGATCGCGCCGAAGGGCGCGGTGGTCAGATGCGCGCGCCGCCGCGCCCAGGTGTAGAAATAGAGCTCGCCGCTATAGCCGAGCAGCAGCTCGTTATTGATCATCTTGCGGACGAGCGCGACGAAGCCGCTCGCCGGTATCCTCCACAGCCGCCTGAAGATCGCCCATTCGCACGCCGGCCCGCTGAAATAATGGAGCAGGAAGACGACCCAGAAGAGCGGCGAGCGCGGCACCGATTCGACGATGTCGCGCAGGCCCAGCGTGCGAAGCTGCCAGAGCACGACGCCGAGCAGGCAGGCGGCGAGCACCGGCCCGACCCACGCCGTCCAGTTGCGCGACGCGCGCCTTAGCCCGTCCAGCCCCTCGCCGGCCGTCAGGCCCTGCGGAATGAACTTGTCTGGGGAAACCGGGGAAACCGCGACACTGTTATCGTAGAGGCTCATGCCGAACTCACGCCTGCTTTGCGGGTGAGACGACGCGGCGCAGCATGACCCGCACGGCCCGAACGTAAAAAATCGGGCTCAGCCCAGAGCGGCGACAAGATCCAGATAATGGCGCGCGGCGGCGCCCAGCTCGTATCGACGCACCACGGCAAGCTGCGCCGCGCGGTCGGGCGCCTGCCCGATGCTCGACGCGATGGCTGCGGTGAGCGCTTTCGCATCGCCGCGCGGGACGAGCGTAGCCGCACCACCCGCGGCCAGGCTTCGCATGGCTGGCGTGCAATCGGTCGCGACCACCACCAGCCCCGCCGCCAGCGCCTCGACCATCGCGGCCGGCACGCCCTCATAGTCGGAGGAGAGCAGATAGGCATCCGCCTCCGCCAGCCAGGGCGCGGGATCGACATGGCCGGGCAGGATCACGCGATCGGCGAGCCCGAGCTTTTCGACCAGCGCCTCGATCCGCCGCCGCTGCCCGCCCTCGCCCAATATCGCCAGCCGGTCTTCCGGCCCCGCCCCCACCGCAAAGGCCTGCAGCATCAGCGGGTAATTTTTCTGCGGCTCCAGCCTGCCCACCGCGACGAAGCGATGCCCGCGCCTTTGGCTCAAATCGGCGCGCGGTGCGGAAAGCGCGACGATCTCGGCATCGGTCAGCAGCGGATTGGGGATGGCGGCGATCGCGCCGGGCGCGGGTTGCAGCAGACGCTCGACCTGCCCCACCAGTGCATCGTCGGGCACGATCAGCCGCGCGAAGCAGCGTCCCTGCACGCGCAGCCAGAAACGATAGAAAGCGCCGCCCACGCGCCCCATGTCGGCGCGATCCAGCTCATTGCTGATCTTCATGATCAGCGGCGGGCATCGCCGGCCGAGCAGCAGGCGCAATGCCGCGCCCACCACCGCATAGCTGTTGCCGGGGCAGAAGATCGCATCGGGCCGTTCGGCGCGCGCGAAACGCCACAGGCAGAGGATCATCCAGATCGTCTCCCAGCGCGCGGTCGGCACGCGGCTCGGCGTCGTCAGGAAGCGGAGATCGGGGAAGCGGTGCATCCCCGGCGGATCGTCGCGGCCCAGCACGATCGTCACGTCATGACCGGCCTTGCGCCATTCGCCGGCAAGGCGCAGCGCCACGCGCTCGACGCCGCCCGGCGCGAAACTGTGGATCGGGATCATGATGCGCAGCATCGCCGGCTCAGCCCCGCGCGAGCAGGTCGCCATAGCGCCCTGCCGTCCGTCCCCCCGCCATCAGCCCCGATACCGTTCGCGCGATGCTCGTCATGATCGCGTCCTTGGTCGTATCCCCCGGATGCACGGCGACGCGCACGACCGGCAGCGGCTTCAGCGCGTGCCGCGCCAGCGCCGCGAAGGCGAGCGACGATGCGGTGCGCGCCCGGCTGCGGCTCGCCCAGGTGACGACGGGGCCACGCGCCAGCGCCTGCCCGTCCGAGGGTCGCCAGACGCGCATATGATCCTCGGCCAGCGCGAAGCCGGCATCGCCGAGCGCCGCCCTGGCGTCCTCGCTGTAAAGCCATGCCGGCGCGACGAAGCCCGCCGTCGCCACGCCCGTCGCATCCTCGATCAGCGCGCGGCCGCGCTGCATCCTGTCGAGCGCGGTCGCCCGGTCGAGCGCGGCGAACTCGCCTTCGCCCGCCGTCATGTGGCGCTGGCGGAAGTCGCGGCGCGGTGCATCGTCGCGGTGGAACCAGCCATGGACGAACATCTCGATCCCCGCCTCGGCCCATCCGCGCAGCCGGCGGCGGAAAGCGGCGTCGCCCGCCAGCGGCGACGATCCCCAATGATCGGGAACCACGAGCATCGCCAGCCGCGGTCCGCCGAGCAGCGGCTCGAGATGCCCGATGAGCTGGTCCACCTCGCGCTCGAAACGCGGCGATACGTCATGGATCGACGCCAGAAGGCTTT
The DNA here is from genome assembly GCF_058790595.1 of Sphingomonas sp. EU05-FHT14C10. Taxonomy (NCBI): domain Bacteria; kingdom Pseudomonadati; phylum Pseudomonadota; class Alphaproteobacteria; order Sphingomonadales; family Sphingomonadaceae; genus Sphingomonas; species Sphingomonas sp. EU05-FHT14C10. The sequence goes on from NZ_JBYTEN010000020.1 coordinate 45,992, forward strand.
TCGCCGGAGAGGGGCCGGTGCCGCCTGCCTGATCAAAACGCCGCATCGATGCCGAACCTCAATGTGCGCGGGCGCAGCGGCGTCATCTGCCGGCGCTGGGTGACGGTGAAGGGATTGCCGTAGGAAAAGCGGTTGCCCGTCTCGTCGAACATGTTGGTCAGCGACAGCGACAGGCCGATGCCGTGTACTTCCAGCCGCGCGCTCGTCCCCGCGTCGAGATAGCGGCCCTGCGGTATGTTGAGCACCGGGCCGACGCCCAGCCGCGACTGGCCCGAATAGCGCCCCGAGGCCTCCAGCGTCAGCTTGCCCCAGCCGCCGGTCGGCACCGTGATCCGCCCGCTCAGCCGCACGCCCATTTCGGCGATGTTGGGCAGCTCGTCGCCATTGGAATCGGCAAAGCCGTCGTCGGGATGGTCGAGGCTGCTTCGATTGCCGAAAATCGATGCGGCGATCAGCGCCTGCGGCGTGGGCGACCAGCTCAGCGAGGCTTCGATCCCCTTCACCTGCCCGTCGCCGATATTGTCGGTGTAGGGAAGGCCGCTGCTGTTCACCAGATCGGCCTGGATGTCGGACCAGTTGGCCTGCGACAGCGTGACCGCAGCCGAGAGCCTGTCGCGGCCGGGCTCGCCGAAGCGCACGCCGATTTCCTTGGTTGCGATCGTGTCGGACTGGAATTCGCGCACCGTCGGGTCGGCCGATGCACCGTCGACGGCCAGCCCGCCCGCGCGGAACCCGCGCTGGTAGCGCGCGAAGACGATCAGCTTGTCGACGGGCTCCCACGACAGCGCCGCGCTCGGCAGCACGCGGAAGGCGTTGCGCTTCGGCTCGGCCGGCCGCGTCGTCACGTCGTCGAGCACTTCGCCGACGCGGTGCGAATAAGCGAGGCGCACGCCGCCCGTCACGAAGACATGCCGCCATACGTCCACCCGAACCTCGCCGAACAACGCAGTATCGATATCGGTATTGCGCACGTCGCTGCTGATCGCCGCCTCGCCCAGCGGACCGCTCAGCCGCCTGGTGCGCGCCTCGTTGCGAACGAACGAGCCCCCCGCGATCCAGTGCCCCCCGCCACCCAGGTCGCCCGACAGCCGGGTCTCGTGCGAGAAGAGGTTGATCGCGCTGTCCTCGATCAGCGCGGCAGGCCCCGGCGTCGCGACGAAGCCCGTCGCGTCGAAGGTACTGCCCAGCCGCTGGCGCGCGACACCGGTGGCCGAGACCAGCTCGCCCCAGTCCCAGCTCTTGCGGATCACGAGTTGCCCGAGCAGGAAATCATTGTCGAAGGGCTGGGCGATCGCCGATCGGCGGGTGAGCGGCGGCTCGCCGCGCTCCGAATATTGGCCGTCGTCGGCATCCCCATTGTGGAGGACGATCCCCGCATCGATCGTCCAGCCTTCGCCGGGAGTCAGCCGCAACATGGCGCGCCCGCCATAGCTGGCGGTGCGGTTGACGTTCTTCAGCCCGCGTTCGGCATCGTCGATATAGCCGCCGTCGACCGTGCGGTAGCCGACCACGCGCAGCGCGGCGCGCCCCTCGCTCAGCGGGAAATTGAGCATCGCGGCAAGGTCCGATCCCCAGTCGCCGTGCGCGGTCGTGCTCAGTCCCGCCGCCGCCGATCCCGAAAAGCCGGTGCTGACCGGGGCGTTGGGCACGATGCTGATCACCCCGCCCAGCGATCCCGCGCCGTAAAGCGTGCCCTGCGGCCCTTCGAGCACCTCGACCCGGTCGGTGTCGTAAAGGTTCAGATTGGGATCGGGCGCGCTGTAGGTCAGCCGCACGTCGCCCAGATATTGCGCGACGGTCGATTGCGAAGGGCCGGTGAAGCTGCTGTCGGCGATGCCGCGGATGAACAGCTTGTTGCGCCCCGGCCCCAAATTGGTCTGCGCGAGGATCGGCAGCCGGCCGACCAGCGCGTTGCCGCTGCCCGCTGCGAACGCCGCATCGCGCTCGAAGCGCACCACCTCGACGCTGCCGGGATAGTCGGTCAGCGGCGTATCCTGCTTGCTCGCGGTGACGATGATCGGCGCATCGTCGCTCGCCTGCACCACCGGTGTCGGCGCGGACGTCCTCGCGCGGCGGCGCGGCGCCTCGACGATCTGGATCGTGTCGCCACCCACGCGGCGATAGTCGTAGCCCGTGCCGTTCAGCAGCCGGCGCAGCGCACCTTCGACCGAGCGGCATCCGCTGACGCCCTGCGATCGCGCGCCGCCGGCGGTGACGCCGGTACCGCCGATCGAGAGCCCAGCCTGCCGCCCGAATGCGATCAGCGCGCCGGAAAGCGGGCCGGGCGGCACTGCGAACGCGCGGCATCCCGCCGCCTCGCCTGGCTGGGGCGCGGCGGCGAGCATCGAGACGCCGAAAAGACTAAGGGCGCGCTTGACCATCGCTGGCGCCGCCATGCGTGGTGAGCCGCCAGCCCTGCCCGTTCTGGACCATGTCGACATCGAGCAGCGCCTGAGCGCGGCGGACGACGTCGGCGCGCGGCCCGCTCGTCACGATCGTGCCCGTGAAGCGCTGCGCCGCGACGCCGGGATCGACGCTCACCGGTCGCCCGATCGCGCGCGACAGATCGGCGGCGACGCGCGTCACCGGCGCGTCGCGATAGTCGAGCCTGCCGCTGCGCCAGCCGCCCACGCTTGCCGTCGGAACCTTGCCGCGTTCGATCACGTCACTTCCTTTCGCAAGGTAGACGGCGTCGCCCGGGCCGAGCCGCACGGCCTCGCCCTCCGGGTTGAGCATCACCGCACCTTCGGCGACCGCGACGCTCAGCCCGCCCGCATCCTGCGTGACGTTGAAGACGGTGCCGACGTCGCGCAGCTCCTGCCCGCCGACCATCACGCGGAACGGGTTCTTCTCGTCATGCGTGACGTGGAAGGTCGCCTCGCCGCTGGCCAGCGTCACGCGCCGCGCGTCGCTGCGATCCACCTCGATGCGCGTGTCGCCGTTGAGCGCGATCTGGCCGGCGCCCTTCAGCGTCACGACGCGCGTCTCGCCCGGCTGCGTCACGATCGCATAGCCGCCCGTCTCCTGGCGCATCATCGGCGCGATCATCGATACGGCGAAGACAAGCGCGATCAGCGCAGCCGCCATCGCGCCCCAGCGCGAGACCTGCCAGCCGCGCGGCAGCGCGGGCTCGTCATCATTGGCGACTGCCGGGCGCGCGACCGCGTCGGCATGGATCTCGCCCAGTTCGGCGTCGAGCAGCGCCACCGCGTCATAAGCCTCGTCATGGCGCGGATCGGCTTCCAGCCAGCGCGTGAACGCCTGCCAGTCCTCGTCCCCGCCCTGTTGAAGGCGGAGATGCCATGCGATCGCCTGATCGCGAATGCCTGCCCCCTGTCGTTCCGTCATTTCGTTCTTCCCTGCGAGAGAAGACGCCGCGGATCGTCCTGACCCGCATCTGCCTCGCTTCGCAGATCGAGAATCGCCCGATAGGCCCGTTGCAGATGCTTTTCGACCGCGCTCAGGCTGATCCCCTGCACCTCGGCGATCTGCTTCTGCGCCAGCCCCTCGAAGCGGAAGGCGCGAAAGATCAGGCCGGTGCGCTCGGGCAAGGCATCGAGCAATGCGTTCACGCGCCGCAACTCGTCGCGCGCCGCGACGATGCGTTCGGGCGACGGCGTTTCGTCGCGGTCGAGCGAGGCATCGGGCCGCGCGTCGCTCCACGCCTTGTCGCGTGCCTCGCGGCGCTGCTCGGCGCGCCGGCGATCGAGCAGCAGATTGTTCACGGTGCGGTAGAGATAGGCGCGCGGCTCGTCTATCGGGCCGGTCTCGCGCTGGCTGAGCTTCAGGTGCAGGTCCTGCAGGAGATCGTCCTGCTCGTCGGGCGTCACGCGGCGCGCAGCAAGGAAGCGGCGCAGCTCGGGCTGCATCGCCGCCAGCAACTGCAGAAGGCCGCCGTCGCTCATTCGCTCTCCCTTGGCCCCGACCCTCTCCGCCGGCGCTGCTGATCTAGCCCCGCGCGCGGCATCGGGCAATGTTTCGCGCCCGCGGCCGTCCCCGCGGCCGTCCCCGCGGCCGTCGACGTGCGGGTCGCCGCGTGCGGCGGCGTCATTGCGATGAATCGGTGTTGAGCGATGAAAGGACATGTGCGTGGCCGTGCGGAGCCCCTATTCGACTTCCTTCTATGACGGGCAGGTGGACGCCTCATTACGGTCCGCGCGCGTCGTCGCCCCGCTGGTCGCGGCGCTGGTCGAACCCCAGTCGGTGATCGACATCGGCTGCGGGCGCGGCGGCTGGCTCAGCGTCTTCGCCGAGGAAGGCATCGCCGACATTGCCGGCGAGGACGGACCGTGGGTCGATCCCACGCGCATGCTGATCGATTCCGCGCGCTTCACCCGCCGCGATCTCGCTGCACCGCCCGCCCCCCAGCGCCGCTACGACATGGCGATGAGCCTCGAGGTCGCCGAACATCTCGACGCATCGGCCGCGCAGGGCTTCGTCGATTATCTGTGCGGGCTGGCCGATACCGTCCTCTTCTCCGCCGCCGTGCCGGGCCAGGGCGGCACGCATCATGTCAACGAACAGCGGCTGAGCTACTGGGTCGATCGCTTCGAGGCGCGCGACTATGTGCTGTGCGACGTGCTGCGTGGGCGCATCTGGGACGATCGGCGCATTTCCTGGTGGTATCGCCAGAATATGGTGCTGTTCGCGAAGCGCGGATCGGACGCGCATCTGAGGCTCGGCCGCCATCCCAATCTCAACGCCGGGCCGATCGACATCATCCATCCCGACGGATTCTTCCAGAAGGCGGATCTGCGCACGCGCTTCGTCACGCACCCGATCTTCACGCTCAGGCGCGATCTCGGCGCGCTCGCCGCGCGTTTCGGCCTTCGTGCGCCCCGGCGGCTCGCCCGGCAGGACTGATCTTGCCGCCGGCGCGCGGCCAAGCGACTATGCCCGCTCGACGATTCGGCCATGGCGGCCGAGGGGGGAGAGACAGGTCGTGCAATTCTTCGCGCTTGCAGGACTGATCCTGCTGGTCATCGCCGCCGCCGTGGGCATCAAGTCCTGCGACCAGATGCCCGAAACGGCGGCGCAGGTCGCGCAGGAATCGGCGTCGCCTTTCAACGTCGTGGCGCTTCCGGACGGTGCGACGATCATCGCCGCGCCCGGCACGATCGGTGCCGAGATGTCCGCCTATATGGCGTCGGGCGCCACCGCGCCGCGCCGTTTCGAGCCCGGCGGGCGCGGCTTCAATGCCTGGTCCGGCGATCCGACGCCTGAATCGCAGGCGCGGCTCATCGCCTTCACGCAATTGCTGACGGCCTATCCCAACGCCACCGCGCAGATCATCGGCTATACCGACAATGTCGGCGATCCGGCGGCGAACATGAAATTGTCGCAGGATCGCGCCGAATCGGTGGTCCGCCGCCTCGTCGAGAACGGCATCTCGCAGAACCGCCTGACCGCGATCGGCAAGGGCATGGCCGATCCGGTCGCCGACAACGCCACGGAGGATGGCCGCGCGCTCAACCGGCGCATCGCGATCGTCCTCGATCCCGACGGGCTCAAATAGTCCCCTCCGTAAGATAACGCATATCGGGCCGCCCCCGCCTCTCCTTAGTCTCGCCTGCGGGACGAAGGAGGCGAGCGATGAAGAATATCCTGCTGCTGGTCCATGACGACGACGGCCAGGAAGCGCGGCTGCAGGCGGCGCTGGACCTGACCCGCACGCTCGAGGGGCATCTGACCTGCCTCGACGTCGCGGCGCTGCCGATGGTCGCGGCCGATTATTATGCCGGCATGGGCGAGGCGATCCTGCTCGCCGACGAACGCGAGCGCGAAAGCAAGAACAAGGTCGCGCTGGAAGCCCGGCTGATGAACGAGGACGTGACCTGGAACTGGGTCGACAGCTCCGGCCCGGTCTCGGACTGCATCCTGAAGGCGGCGACGCTCGCCGACGTCATCGTCCTCAACCGCAAGCTGGACGGCTTCCCCTATCCCGACATGCACGAGATTGCGAGCCGCGTGGTCACGCAGGCGCGCAAGCCCGTCGTCGCCGTGCCCGACAGCCTGCGCCGCTTCGACACCGGCCGCGCGCTGATCGCGTGGGACGGGCAATCCTCCGCCGCCGCGACGATGCGTGCCGCCGTGCCGCTGCTTGCGCTCGCGAGCGAGGTCGAGATTCTGACGGTGAACGACGGCGCCGCGCGCGTCGATCCCAATCATGCTGCCGAATATCTGTCGCGCCACGGCATCCACGCCGTGGTCAAGGTGATCGACGATGTCGTCCATGTCGCCGATACGGTCATCACGCAGGAAGCTAAGCGCTGGCGCGCCGACTATATCCTGATGGGCGCCTATGGACGCGGCCGGATGATGGAAACCTTCGGCGGCATCACCCGCCGGATGCTGGCCAGCAGCGACGTGCCGCTGATCCTCGGCCACTGAGGACAGCCACGCTCTCCCGTCATTGCGAGCGCAGCGAAGCAATCCAGAATGTCAGGCGTAGGACTGGATTGCCGCGCTGCGCTCGCAATGACGATGGCTGAAGACGCAGCCGCGTGAGCCTGCCCGGCTAGCGCGGCAGCCACAACCGGGCGCGCAGCCCGCCCTCGGCGCGATTCTCCAGCGTCAGCCGCCCGTCATGCCCCGTCGCGATCGCGCGTGCGAGCGCCAGGCCCAGGCCCGCGCCGCCCGTCTCCCTGCTCCGCGAATTTTCCGCGCGCGTGAAGGGCTCGAACATGCGCTCGATATCCTCAGGCGGAATCCCCGGCCCGTCATCGTCGATCTCGACGACCGCGCCATTCTCCTCTGGTTTCACGCGTATCCGCACGGCCCCGCCATATTTTACGGCGTTCTCGATCAGGTTGCGCACCGCGCGGCGCACCAGCGTCGGCCGCATCGTCACCGCCAGCCGGTCGCTTTCCTCGGCGGTCACGTCGACGCCGAGATCGTGGAAATCGTCGACCACGCTGTCGACCAGCCCGGGCAGGTCGACGCGCGACGGCTCCTCGCTCGGCCGCCCGAGCCGCGCCAGCGACAATATGTCGTCGAGCGTGCGGTTCATCTCGTCGATCGTCGCGGCCATGCGCCCGCGCTCGCCCTCGTCCTCGACCAGCTCGGTGCGGACGCGCAGCGAGGCGAGCGGCGTGCGCAGGTCATGCCCGATCGCGCCCAGCATCCGGTCCTTCTCGTCGAGCATCGCGACAAGGCGCGCGCGCATCGAATTGAACGCCGCGATCAGCCGGCGGATGTCGCCCGGCCCTTCCTCGATCACCGGCGGCGCCGGCGCCGCGCTGGTGAAGCCTTCCACTGCCGCGCGCAGCTTGCGCAGCGGCTGCGACAGCCGCCACACGAACCACACCACGGGCAGCACGATGAAGCCATAGAGCAGCATCGTCTGGAACAGCAGCCACAGTACCACGCCATAATCCTGGCGCGGGAACTGCGCGATCGCCGTCACCCAGCGCGTGTCGCCGACCTGCGCGGTCAGGATCAGCGCATTGCTTTTCGGGCCCTCGATCCGGCGCAGCGCGCCGCTGGCGGGATCGCGGATATAGCGGAACTCACGCCCCATCGCCTCGGCCGCGACGATCTGCCGCGCGGACAGGCCGAGATCGGCAAGCGCCTGATGCGCGCGTTGCGCGACATCGTCGCGGCGCGTCATCTGCGGCGTGATCGGATTGACCCTGGTTTCCAGCCGCGGCGCGATCTCGATGCTCGCAGCGGATTCGGAGCGCGCGACCGCCTCGGCAAGCCGCGCGATCGCGACAGCCGTGGTCTGCGCGGTGCGCTGGCGCTGGCTGGCGCTCAGCTGCAGCCCGAAATTGATCGCCTGCGCGACGAGCAGCGCCAGCGCCACCAGCAGCGCCATCTGGCGCGCGAGGCTGCGGGGCCAGAGCCGCTTCAAAGCCGCGTCACGTCTGCGGCCAGCGAATAGCCGCCGCCCCACACCGTCTTGAGCAGCGTCGGCGTCTTGGGATCATCCTCGATCTTGCGGCGCAGGCGGCTGATATGATTGTCGATCGCGCGGTCGAAGGCATTGGCCTCGCGCCCCTGCGCCAGATCGAGCAGCTGGTCGCGGCTCAGCACCTGACGCGGATGGGTGACGAAGGCGAGCATGATGTTGAACTCGCCGGTCGACAGCGGCACGGTCACGCCTTCGCGGTCGACCAGCGCGCGCTCGCCCGCCTTCAGCACCCAGCCGGCGAAGGCGTAGCTCTCGGTATCGGGCGCGCGCTGGCGAACCCCGGCCCCGCCCCGTCCGGCGCGGCGCAGGATCACCTTGGTCCGCGCGACCAGCTCGCGCGGCGAAAAGGGCTTCACGACATAATCGTCCGCGCCCATCTCCAGCCCGACGATCCGGTCGGTCTCCTCGGTCATCGCGGTCAGCAGCACGACGGGCGTCTCGCTCGTCTCGCGGATGTGGCGGCACAGGCTCAGCCCGTCCTCGCCGGGCATCATGATGTCGAGGATGACGAGATCGATCGCATAGCCTTTCAGCCGGTCGCGCGCGGCGGCGGCATCGGCGGCCTGCGTCACGCGAAAGCCGTTGCGGGTCAGGTAGGCGGCCAGGGGTTCGCGGATCGATCGTTCGTCGTCGACCAGCAATATGTGCGGCTTGTCGTCCATGCCCCGCCCTTATGCGTCAGAGGTTGATGTATAGGAAGCGGGAGAAGCCCGTTTGGTATCGGCACCGGCCCTCTCCCCCACCCGGCCTCCCACAGAGTGTATCCTGGATGGGAGGCCGGGTGGGGGAGCGGGCCGGCGCCGCCAGTTTTTCGGCCACGCCGAAACACCACGAAAAAAGCGAAAGGGCTCCGCTCCTTGGGGGGAGAGCGGAGCCCTTTTTTCGGGGGTCGTCATGCGCTTCGTTTCAAGTCGATCGGGTGGGTGGGGATGATCCACCCGATCGGGGGAGCCGGCGGGCGCGCCACAGGGGGAAAGACGCGCTCCGCCGGCTGGGATCGCCGCGGCAGGGGTCAGCTACCGGGGCTCTCCTCCGCCGCGACCGAGCCTGCTCAAACTCTCTCGCGGCGAAACTCAACTCTCGGGCTCGTTCCGGATGGGGTAGGTTCCGGTCCGAGACCCGCTGTCTCGATGAACCTCTTATCCCCCCGCCCTGTCGCTGGAGTTTGTCGCGAAACCGGAAATTTGTCGCAAATTGTCGCAAGCCTTGTCGCGGCGCGTGCGAGGCCATGGCCGGGGGCTGGAGCGGGTAGCGGGGATCGAACCCGCATCACAAGCTTGGAAGGCTAGTGCTCTACCATTGAGCTATACCCGCCTGTCGCCAGCCTGCCCCGGCTGCGCGGGGTTGCGGCGTAAAGCGTCCGCGCCAGTGCCACAACCGCCGCAGGCGCGTCAACGCCGAGTTGCTATGCGCGCACCAGCCCGCGCGACGCCATCCAGTCCAGCACGATCGTCGCGATCACGTTGCTATTGTCGTCGGCCATCAAGGCGTGGCTGTTGCCGGTCACGCCCCGCGCCGGCAAATCGATCCACTCCACGTCCCCGCCTTCCGCGCGCAGCGCGTCGCGCCAGCTTTCCGACGCCGGTCGCGATCGCGCCCAGAAGGCATTGCCGCGCCAATTGTCCCCCCACAGGAACAGATGCGGCACATGGGCGATGCTCGCGGCGTCGGCCAGCGCCGGATCGGGCGCGCCCGAAGGTTCGAGCGAAACCACGGCCCGCACGCGATCGGGCGCATGAAGCGCGGCGGTAAGGCCGAAATTGCCGCCCTGGCTGTGCGTCAGGATGATCACGCCGGGGTCCAGCCGCGCGACCAGAGCGTCATAGGCCGCCTGCGTCAGCGCGTCGTTGCAGCCCCAGCGCGGAACGCACTGGCCCAGAAACGCCTCGAAGGCGTCGAGGGGAAAGCGCGACCCGTCATAGGCCGCACGCAGCGCGGGATCGGCGTGCCACGATCCCGGCGGGCCGAAGCGGAAGGTCTCCTCCCACAATTCGCGCGCCGTCCGGAAATAGGGCGCCTCGGCATAGACATAGGGATGGGGCGCGAAGGATGCCCGCCCGCGCTCGACCGCGTCGGACACATAGGTGTCGAATCCGGCGCGCAGGAAGAACATCTGCCAGCCCGGCCGCCCGTCCGGCGTGGTTTCCCAATTCGCCCCGGTCATGCCGCCGCCATGCCACATCAGCAGCGGCCCCGCCCCTTTCGGATCGGCCTGCCGCACATATTGGACATACATCTGGCCGGCGATCATCTCGCCATTAGGATCGACATGATGCACCGGCCCGCCCGGCGTGCTCACCCGCTCGCGCAGCGGCTGCCCCTCGATCCGGATCATCCTGCCCCCGATATGGAACGAACCGATCTCGTCGATCAGCACCGGTCGATCCGCGCCAGCCGTCACTGCCGATTCTCCCCTGTCGCCATGCATCGAGACGCTCATTTCATATATAAAGATCGACAGTTACGACAGAAGGCGTGGGGCCGATCGGAACGCCGCCGGTCCGAAACCTTCTGTTAATGCGTTTTTAGCCTTCACAATGGCCGCGAATCGTGGGCATCCTGTCTCCAGACCCGCAGAAGCGGGCGGAATGAGGATGAAGGCTATGACACGTGGTGACATGATCGGGCACCGAGTGTGCTCAGTCGCGTTTGTGTTTCTTTCGGCGGTGATCATTCTGAATCTGATCGCCATCGCGCTTGGCTGGCAGATCAGCTTCCAGTAAGGCGCGCCGACCGTCGCTGATCTCGCGCCGGTTGCGTCCGGCGCCCATCCTTTCTGCATGTCCCGCTCGGGACGTGGTTGCTCCCCTTTTCTGACAGCGCTAGACAGACGCTCAAACATCGCGCGTCGATCCCGCGCGCAAGAGTTTTTGGAAGGGGTGATCTTGAACGACGGCACCACTATCGTCGCGGTCGATGTCGGCGGGACCAACGCCCGCTTCGCGCTGGCCACCCTGTCTCCCGGCCAGCCGCCGAAACTCGGCCCCCTCTATCGCTACGACACGGCGGCATGGCCCGATCTCGCCGGCGCATGGGCGCAGTTTCTGAAGGATTCTGGCGCGGAGGGCATCACGGCCGCCTCGATCGCCGTCGCCGGCCCGGTCGGCGGCGACACGATCAAGTTCACCAATAATCCCTGGGTCTTCCGCCCCGCCACGCTGGCGCACGAGCTGGGGCTCGATCAATTGCTGATCCTCAACGATTTCGGCGCGATGGCGCATGCCGTCCATTGGCTCGGCGAAGGTGAATCGCGCCATATCGCCGGGCCGGCGGCCTGGCCCGAAAGCGGCGTCACCACCGTCATCGGCCCCGGCACCGGCCTCGGCGTCGCGATGACGCTGCGTCGCGACGGCCATATCCACGCGATCGAGACCGAAGGCAGCCATATCGATTTCGCGCCGCTCGACAGCTTCGAGACGCGCATCGCCGATCGCCTGCGCGAGCGTTTCCGCCGCTGCTCGGTCGAACGCCTCGTCTCCGGCCCCGGCCTCGCCAGCATCCGCGAGGCGATCGCCGCTTCCGAAGGGCTGGCGATCGTCCCCGCAGACGACAAGACGCTATGGGCCAATGCGCTCGACGGCAGCGATCCGGTCGCCGCACGCGCGCTGGAACGGCTGGTGCTGATCTTCGGCGCGGTCACCGGCGATCTCGCGCTCGCTCAGGGCTCCAACGCGGTGATGATCGTCGGCGGCCTTTCCAACCGCATGGCCGATCTGCTGGCCGCACCCGCCTTCGCCGATCGCTTCGCCGCCAAAGGCCGGCACGAGACGCGGATGCGGAACATGCCGATCCGCCTGTGTACGCATGAGCAGCCCGGCCTGCTCGGCGCCGCCGCCGCTTTCCAGGCCGAGCATCTGCGGGCATGAACGGCACGCTCCCCCCGCCCGCCGCCGCCGATCTGTTCGGCGATCTGATCGAGCAGGAAACGCCCGGCCGCCGCCTGCCGCTGATCGACTATCTGCCCGGCCTCGGCGTCACCGGCGTCGCCGCGCTCGCCGCCGCATGGCTGTCCGAACATTATGGCGCGCCGCTGATGCTGATGGGGCTGCTCATCGGCCTCGCCTTCAATTTCGTGAATGGGGACAAGCGCCTGCACCCCGGCCTCAACTTCGCGTCGCGTACGCTGTTGCGCTGGGGCATCGTCCTCGTCGGCGCGCAGGTGACGATCTGGCAGATCGCCGAGCTGGGCTGGCAGAGCTTCGTCGCGATCGCGATCATGGTCGGGGTGGTGACGGCGACGGGCGCGCTCACCGGCCGCGCGCTCGGGCTCGGCGCTGCCTTCGGTACCCTCGCGGGCGGTTCGGTCGGCATTTGCGGCGCCTCGGCCGCGCTGGCGCTGTCGACCGTGCTGGGCGAGAAGCGCGTCAATCAGGCGCAGCTCACGCTCGTCCTCGTCGCGGTCTCGGCGGCCAGCGCGCTGGCGATGTCGACCTATCCCATCCTCGCGCGGATGATCGGCTTCGACGATCATGCCGCCGGCTTCCTGCTCGGCGCGTCGATCCACGACGTCGCGCAGGCGCTGGGCGCGGGCTATTCGATTTCCGAAGTCGCGGGCCAGACGGCGGCGATCGTCAAGCTGACGCGCGTCGCGATGCTCGCCCCGACGCTCGTCGCCGTCGCCTTGCTCTTCCCGGGCGGCGAGGACGGCCAGTCGGGCCGCATCTCCTTCTCGGTCGCCGTGCCGTGGTTCGTGATCGGCTTCCTCGTCGTCGCGCTCGCCAACAGCTTCCTGCCCTTCCCCCACGCCGTCGGCGGCTGGGCGAAGCAGGGCACTTCGGCGCTGCTGCTGATGGCGGTGGTGGCGACGGGCATCAAATCGCCGATGAACCTGCTGCTCGCGCAAGGCTGGAAAAGCTCCGCCCCGGTGATCGCCGCGACGATCGTGTCGTTCCTGCTCGCCATGGCGGCGGCGTTCCTGCTGCTGTGAGACCATCTTGTGCTCCGGCGAAAGCCGGGGTGCAAAACGCCCCTCCCGTCATTGCGAGCGTAGCGAAGCAATCCAGGGATGCCGGGCATCGAACTGGATTGCTTCGCTACGCTCGCAATGACGGACTGTCCTACTCCATCTCCAGGATCACGGCGTCCACCGCCAGGCTGTCGCCGGCCCTGGCGTTGACGCTCTTCACCACGCCAGCCTTCTCGGCGCGCAGGATATTCTCCATCTTCATCGCCTCGACGACGGCGAGCGGCTGGCCCGCCTCCACCTTGTCGCCCGCGCCGACGTTGAGCGCGACGAGCAGGCCAGGCATCGGGCAGAGGAGATATTTGGAAAGATCGGGCGGCACCTTCTCGATCATGTGCGCCGCATGGCGGACGGCATGGCCCGGCAGCAGCTTCGCGACATGGCTCGCGCCGCGCGTCGTCAGCTTCCAGCCGCCGCGCACCTTCGCCACGCGCACCGCAAGATCGCGTCCCTCGACCTCGGCCTCGATGATGCGGTCGCCCGGCGTATATTCGGTCTCGAGCTCGACCGCCTCGCCGTCGACGACGATCTCGTCGCCTTCGATGGTCACGATCCGCGTCACCCCGCCCATCGTCACGCCCCAGCTTGCCGGCGGCGCCAGCCTGCGCCCCAGCTGCCCGTCGATCCGCCGCGCGCGATCGGCATCGGCCGTCGCCGCGAAAGCCGCGATTGCCGACAGGTCGCGCAGCAGTTCGTCGCTTGCCGGCGCGCCGTGGAAGCCATCGGGATATTCCTCGGCGATGAAGCCGGTGGTCAACCGGCCCTCGCGGAAGCGCGGATGCTGCATCAGCGCGGAGAGGAAATCGATATTGTGGCCCAGCCCCTCGATCTCGAAGCGATCGAGCGCGTCGATCTGCAGGTCCGCCGCCTCGTCGCGCGTCGGCGCCCAGGTGATCAGCTTGGCGATCATCGGATCATAATAGATCGAGACTTCGCCCCCCTCGCGCACGCCGTCATCGACGCGGACATAGGGTGTCTCCCCGTTCGTCCCGAGCGAAGTCGAGGGACCTTCGTCGCCGCGCAGGCGCGTCTCGACTTCGCTCGACACGAACGGCAGGCTGACCGGCCCCGTCTCGGGGGGCGTGTAGCGCACCAGCCGCCCCGTGCTGGGCAGGAAGCCGCGATAGGGATCCTCGGCATAGACGCGATTCTCGATCGCCCAGCCGTTCAGCTTCACCTCGTCCTGCGTGAAGCCCAGCGGCTGGCCGGCGGCCACGCGGATCATCTGCTCGACCAGATCGAGCCCGGTGATCGCCTCGGTCACCGGATGCTCCACCTGCAGGCGCGTGTTCATCTCGAGGAAGTAGAAGCTCTTGCCGCTGGTGTCGGCGCCCGACACGATCAGTTCGACCGTGCCAGCCGAGAAATAGCCCACGGCCTTGGCCAGCGCGACGGCCTGCTCGCCCATCGCCTTGCGCATCTCGGGCGTGACGAAGGGCGACGGCGCTTCCTCGACGACCTTCTGGTGGCGGCGCTGGATCGAACATTCGCGCTCGCCGAGATAGACGACATTGCCGTGCTGGTCGCCCAGCACCTGGATCTCGATGTGGCGCGGGCTCTCGATGAACCTCTCGATGAACACGCGGTCGTCGCCGAAGCTGTTGAGCCCCTCGCGCTTGGTCGCCTCGAAGCCCTCGCGCACGTCCTTCTCGGACCAGGCGAGGCGCATCCCCTTGCCGCCACCGCCGGCGGAGGCCTTCATCATCACCGGATAGCCGATTTCCCCCGCGATCTTCACCGCGGCATCGGTGTCGGCGATCTCGCCCAGATAACCGGGGACGACGTTGACGCCCGCCGCCTTGGCGAGCTTCTTCGATTCGATCTTGTCGCCCATCGCCGCGATGGCTCCCGGCGGCGGCCCGATGAACGCGATCCCTGCCTCGGCCAGCGCCTCGGCGAAGCTCGTCCGCTCCGACAGGAAGCCATAGCCCGGATGCACCGCATCGGCGCCCGTCGCCTTGCACGCGGCGATGATCGCATCGGCGATCAGATAGCTTTCGGCCGCCGGCGGCGGCCCCAGCCGCACCGCCTCGTCCGCCATCATCACATGCGGGCTGCGCGCATCAGCGTCTGAATAGACCGCGACCGTCGCGATCCCCATTTTCTTCGCCGTGCGAATGACGCGACAGGCAATCTCGCCGCGATTGGCAATCAGGATTTTCTTGAACAAGATCGACCCCTCAACCGTCATCCCGGACCTGATCCGGGATCCATGAACATTACAGCCTGCTGATGAGGCCAATCACTCCGCCGCCACCCGCGCCGGTTCCTCGCCCACCAGCGGGCTCAGTCCCAGCTTGGCGAACAGCGCCGCATCCCTGTCGTCGCCGGCATTGGCGGCGGTCAGCAGCTTGTCGCCGGTGAAGATCGAATTGGCCCCGGCCATGAAGCACAGGGCCTGCGTCGTTTCCGACATGCTCTCGCGCCCCGCCGACAGCCGCACCATGCTCTGCGGCATGGTGATGCGCGCGACGGCCACGGTGCGCACGAACTCGATCTCGTCGATCTTGGCGAGCGGCGTATCGGCCAGCATGTCGCCCAGCACCGTGCCCTTCACCGGCACCAGTGCGTTGACCGGCACGCTCTCGGGATGGCGCGGCAGCGTCGCCAGCGCGTGGATGAAGCCCACCCGGTCGCCGCGCGTCTCGCCCATGCCGACGATCCCGCCGCAGCACACGTTGATCCCGGCGCTGCGCACATGCTCCAGCGTGTCGAGCCGCTCGCCGAAGGTCCGGGTCGATATGATCTCGTTGTAGCGCTCGGGGCTCGTGTCGATATTGTGGTTGTAATAGTCGAGCCCCGCATCCGCGAGCATCCCGGCCTGCTTCGGCGTCAGCATGCCCAGCGTCATGCAGGTTTCCATGCCCATCGCCCTCACGCCCTTCACCATCTCGACGATGGCGGGCATGTCCTTGTCCTTGGGGTTGCGCCAGGCCGCGCCCATGCAGAAGCGCTGCGATCCCGCATCCTTAGCCTGCGCCGCCATCTGCAGCACCGCGCGCGGGTCCATCAGCTTGGTCGCCTTCACGCCGCTTTCCGCCGATGCGGATTGCGAGCAATAGCCGCAATCCTCCGGGCAGCCGCCGGTCTTGATGCTCAGCAGCGTGCAGAGCTGCACTTCGTCCGGCGCATGCCACTGGCGGTGCACGCCCTGCGCGCGCCACATCAGCTCGCCGAAGGGCAGGTCGAACAGCGCGGCGATCTCCTCGCGCGTCCAGTCCGTCCTCAACTCTCCGTTCGTCCCGAGCGAAGTCGAGGGACGCGTCTCGACTGCGCTCGACGCGAACGGGCTTTGACTCTTGTTCATTCCGCAGCTTCCTCCAGCCCCTCGGGCGGCATGTTGTGGCCCAGCAGGCGGAGGACGTCGGCCGCGCTCTCCACCACGTTGCTCCCCGGCCCATAGATGCCGGCGACACCCGCGGCACGGAGAAATTCATAGTCCTGCGCGGGGATGACGCCGCCGGCCACCACGCGGATGTCGCCGCGCCCGGCCTCGCGCAGCAGGCGGATCAGCTCGGGGATCAGCGTCTTGTGCCCGGCGGCAAGGCTCGATGCGCCGACGACGTCGACATCCTGCTCGAGCGCGAGGATCAGCGTTTCCTTCGGCGTCTGGAACAGCGGCCCGCTCGTCACGTCGAAGCCCATGTCCGAATAGGCCGACGCGATCACATTGGCGCCGCGATCATGCCCGTCCTGCCCCATCTTGGCGACGAGGATGCGCGGCTTGCGCCCCTTGCGCCGCTCGAACGCCTCGATGCCGTCCAGCACGCGCGTCCAGCGCTCGTCGCCGGCATAGGCGCCGCCATAAATGCCCGTCACCGGTTTCGGCACCGTGTCGTAGCGGCCGAACACATCCTCCATCGCCGAAGATATCTCGCCCAGCGTCGCCCGCGCCCGCGCGCATTCGACGGCAAGCTCAAGCAGGTTGGCCGTGCCCTTCGCACCCTCGCGCAGCGCATCGAGCGCGGCCTGGCACGCCGCCTCGTCGCGCGACGCCTTCACCCTGTTGATCCGCGCGATCTGCGCCTCGCGCACCTTGACGTTGTCGACGTCGAGGATCTCCAGCGGATCCTCGCCCTTCAGCCGATATTTGTTGACGCCGACGATCACGTCCTCGCCGCGGTCGACGCGCGCCTGCCGCGCGGCGGCGGCTTCCTCGATCATCGCCTTGGGCCAGCCCGCCGCCACGGCCTTGGCCATGCCGCCTTCGGCCTCGACGCGCTCGATGATCTCCCACGCCTTGTCGACCAGCTCGCTGGTCAGCGCCTCGACATAATAGGAGCCGCCGAGCGGATCGACGACCTTGGTCATCCCCGTCTCTTCCTGGATCACGATCTGCGTGTTGCGCGCGATGCGGGCCGAGAAATCGGTGGGCAGCGCGATCGCTTCGTCGAGCGCATTGGTGTGCAGGCTCTGCGTGCCGCCCAGCATCGCCGCCATCGCCTCGATCGTGGTGCGGATGACGTTGTTGTACGGGTCCTGCTCGGTCAGCGAGACGCCCGACGTCTGGCAATGGGTGCGCAGCATCTTCGACCGCTCGTCTCCGGCGCCCAGCTTCGTCATCACCCGGTGCCACAGCACGCGCGCCGCGCGCAGCTTCGCCACTTCCATGAAGAAGTTCATGCCGATGGCGAAGAAGAAGCTCAGCCGCCCCGCGAACCTGTCGATATCAAGCCCTGAGGCGACGCCATATTTCACATATTCCATGCCGTCGGCGATGGTGAAGGCCAGCTCCTGCACCTGCGTCGCCCCGGCTTCCTGCATGTGATAGCCGGATATGGAGATGCTGTTGAACTTGGGCATCTCGCGCGATGTGTAGCCGAAGATGTCGGAGATGATCCGCATGCTCGGCTCGGGCGGGTAGATATAGGTGTTGCGGACCATGAACTCCTTGAGGATGTCGTTCTGGATGGTCCCGTCGAGCTGGGCGCGCGGCACGCCCTGCTCCTCGCCCGCGACGATGAAGAAGGCGAGGATCGGGATCACCGCGCCGTTCATCGTCATCGATACCGACATCTCGCCGAGCGGAATCCCGTCGAACAGGGTCTTCATGTCGTCGATCGTGTCGATCGCGACCCCGGCCTTGCCCACGTCGCCCGTCACGCGCGCATGATCGCTGTCATAGCCGCGATGCGTGGCGAGATCGAAGGCGACCGACAGCCCCTTCTGCCCCGCCTTTAGGTTGCGATGATAGAAGGCGTTCGATTCCTCGGCGGTCGAGAAGCCCGCATATTGGCGGATCGTCCACGGCCGCCCGGCATACATGGACGCGCGCACCCCGCGCGTGAACGGCGCAAAGCCCGGCAGGCCGGGATCGGCATCCGCGACGTCGTCGGCCGTGTAGAGCGGCTTCACGGCGATGCCTTCGGGCGTATGCCATGTCAGGTCGCGGCCTTTGACTTCCTTGTCGGCCAGCGCCTGCCAGTCCTCGCGGGTGGGCTTCTCGGTCATCTCAACGTCCTTTGAACTCCGCCTTGCGCTTCTGGAGGAAGGCCATGCCGCCCTCCTGCGCGTCGTGCGTGCCGCGCATCTCGCGCTGCGCCTCGGCCTCGCGCCACATCGCGGCGCCATAATCGCTTTCGAGCGCCGCCATCAGGTTACGCCGCATCGCGCCCAGCGCGCGCGTCGGCCCCGCCGCCAGCCGCGTGGCGAGCGCCAACGCCTCGCCATCGAGCATATCCTCGGCGACCAGCCTGTGCGCCAGCCCCCATTCGACCGCCTTCTCGCCCGAAATGCGCTCGCCGAGCATCATCATCTCGGTCGCGCGCGCCTTGCCGACCAGCCGGGGCAGCGACCAGCTTGCCCCGCCATCGGGCACCAGCCCGATATTGACGAAGGCCTGGAGGAAATAGGCCGAAGGCGCGACGACGCAGAAATCGGCGGCCAGCGCGAGGCTGCACCCGATCCCCGCCGCCGGGCCGCGCACCGCGCTCACCACCGGCACGTCGAGCTCGGCGATCGCCAGCATCGCCGGGTTGTAATGCGTGGTCAGCGCCTTGAACGTCATCTCGCCCGGATCGGTCGTCGCCGAAAGCGCGCCCGAGGCGACGTCGGCGCCCGAGCAGAAGGCCCGCCCCTCGCCCGCGAACAGCACCGCGCGCGCGCCGTCCAGCGCGCTCACCGCCGCGCGGATCTCGTCGAACATCTGGGGCGGGACCGCATTCAGCCGCTCGGGCCGGTTGAGCGTGACGGCCAGCACATCGCCCCGCCGCTCTGCCCTGATCATTTCATAGTTGCTCAATGCGCCTCTCCACCTTTTGTCCCGGGCCAAGCCGAAGGACGTTCTTGTATCGCACCGGCGTGTCGCGACCGCGCGCCGCGAACGGACCGCATGATCTCAATGCCCGTCCCTGGGCGTCTCCATGATCTCGGTCAGCACGCCGCCCATATCCTTGGGATGGACGAAGAAGATCGGCGTCCCGTGCGCGCCGATGCGCGGCTCGCCGAGAATCTTCGCGCCCTTGCCCTCGAACCACGCCTTGGCCGCATGGATATCGGGCACTTCATAGCAGATATGATGCTGCCCGCCGGCCGGGTTCTTCTCGAGGAAAGCGCGGATGGGCGAGCTTTCGCCCAGCGGCTCGATCAGCTCGATCTGCGGCCCGATCGTCCCCCCAGCCCACCCTGCCGGCGTATCGACGAAGCACACCCTCACGCCCTGCGCGGGCAGGTCGAACGGCTCGCGGATCACCTCCGCCCCCATCACCTTGCGATAGAAGGCGATCGACGCCGCGATCGAAGGCGTCGCGACGCCGACATGGTTCAGACGACCGAGTTTCATTGTCCTTCGAACTCCCCGGCAGCAACCTGCCCCAGAAACATGATCCGATTGTCGAGTTCCTGCGAATAGCAGTCGCTCCACATGCGCGAGACCCAACCACCGGCCCCGCCCATCAGGCCTGCCACCACAGTGCAATTCTCATCGACATAGCGCTTCCAGGCCGCCTGAGATTTTTGGAGCTGCGCTGGATCGCGGCGCATATCGGGAGCGGCGTTCGCCTCGCGCTTCCGCACGCGGGCCAAAGCCTCGCTATAGAGCCGGTCCATCTGCTCCTCCTTGCGGCGATTGTTCCGGTCCACGCACTGATATTCAGCGCGCGCGCCACCCTGCGCCATACGCGCGATGCAATCCTCAAGGACCGCGCCACCGCTCGCTTCAGCAGGCGCGCCAACTCCCAGGATCAACGCCAAGGCTTCCATGGCCATCACAACGTTACGCCGACGTGATTGAGGCGGCCGAGCTTCACATGGTCCTCCCGTCATTGCGAGGGCAACGAAGCAATCCAGAACGATGGCTGACGCAGCACTGGATTGCTTCGCTGCGCTCGCAATGACGATCAGTCCGATCAGCCATGCGCGATTCCCTCGTAAAGATCGTCCCAGCCCGGATTGAACGCCTCGATCAACGCCAGCTTCTTCGCGCGCGATCCGGCCTTGATCTGCTTTTCGCGGCCGATCGCGGCGTCCATGTCATGCGCCATTTCATACCAGACCAGCGCCTTGCACCCGTAGCGTCGCGTGAACCCGTCAACTGCGCCTTCACGATGCTGCCACGCACGCTGCGGCAAGTCTGAAGTCACACCAGTATACAGCGTCCCGTTACGCCCGCTCGCCACGATGTAAACGGCAGGCAACCGCTCCCGCGCCATCACGCACCCCACCCCGTCATTGCGAGCGCAGCGAAGCAATCCAGAATGCCCGGCATCGGACTGGATTGCTTCGCTGCGCTCGCAATGACGGGAAGCACGATCATTCAGAATTCCAGTATCTCTGGTTAATCTCAATTCTATCTGCCGCGTACTTTAAGTTATCCACAACAACTCGAAGCGTTTGATATTCTTTATCACTCGGGAAAAATTTATTCATCGGCTCTTCAAATTCGGTCCAAATATCAGATCGAAATCCATCCATTAACTGTTCGTATTTTGGATCCGAGAGCAGCAAAATCAGCAATCGTTCCACTGTTAATATCTTGGCGTAGAGTTCCTCCATGCCCGATCTCCCTCACAGCGGAATGTTGTCATGCTTCTTCCACGGATTCTCCAGCGCCTTGTGGCGGAGCTTCCGCAGGCCCAGCGCGATGCGGCGGCGCGTCGCGTGCGGGTTGATCACCTCGTCGATGAAGCCCTTGCTCGCCGCGACGAAGGGATTGGCGAAGCGCGCTTCATATTCGGCGGTCTTCTCGGCGATTTCCTCCGGCGTCTTGCCCCGGAAGATGATTTCCACCGCGCCCTTCGCGCCCATCACCGCGATCTCGGCGGTCGGCCAGGCATAGTTCAGGTCGCCGCGCAGATGCTTTGAAGCCATGACGTCATAGGCGCCGCCATAGGCCTTGCGCGTGATCACCGTGATCTTGGGCACCGTCGCCTCGGCATAGGCGAAAAGCAGCTTCGCGCCATGTTTGATGATGCCGTTATGCTCCTGCGCGACGCCGGGCAGGAAGCCGGGCACGTCGACGAAGGTGATGATCGGGATATCGAACGCATCGCAGAAGCGCACGAAACGCCCGGCCTTCTTCGACGCCGGGATGTCGAGGCAGCCGGCCAGCACCATGGGCTGGTTGGCGACGATGCCCACCGTGCGCCCCTCGATGCGGCCGAAGCCGCAGATGATGTTCGCCGCATGCGCCGGCTGGACCTCGAAGAAGTCGCCTTCGTCGACCACTTTGCGGATCAGCTCGTGCATGTCGTAGGGCTGGTTCGCGCTTGCCGGGATCAGCGTGTCGAGGCTGTCCTCCGCGCGGTCCCACGGGTCGGCGGTCGGCCGCTCGGGAATGCCTTCACGGTTCGATGCGGGCAGGAAGTCCACGAAGTCGCGGGTGGCGAGCAGCGCTTCGATGTCATTCTCGAAAGCGACGTCGGCCACCCCCGACTTCGTGGTATGCGTCACAGCGCCGCCCAGTTCCTCCTGCGTGACGATCTCGTTGGTAACGGTCTTCACTACATCTGGGCCGGTGACGAACATGTAGGACGAATCCTTCACCATGAAGATGAAGTCCGTCATCGCCGGGCTATAGACCGCGCCGCCGGCGCAGGGGCCCATGATCAGGGAGATTTGCGGGATCACGCCCGATGCCAGCACGTTGCGCTGGAACACCTCGGCATAGCCGCCCAGCGACGCAACGCCTTCCTGGATGCGCGCGCCGCCCGAATCGTTGAGGCCGATCACCGGCGCGCCGACCTTCAGCGCCATGTCCATGATCTTGCAGATCTTCTGGGCATGGCGTTCGGACAGCGATCCGCCGAACACCGTGAAGTCCTGGCTGAACACGAAGACCAGCCGGCCGTTGATCGTGCCCGATCCGGTGACCACCCCGTCGCCGGGGACGGTCTGTTCGGGCATGCCGAAGTCCACGCAATTATGCTCGACATACATGTCGAGCTCCTCGAACGATCCTTCGTCGAGCAGCACGTCGAGCCGTTCGCGCGCGGTCAGCTTGCCCTTGGCGTGCTGGGCGTCGATGCGCTTCTGCCCGCCGCCGAGCATGGCTTTGGCGCGGCGTTCGGCGAGCTGGTCGAGGATCGTCTGCATGGCTTCTCCCTTTGCGACCCGCGCCTCCTTCCAGCCTTTGGCCGCACTTGCAAATGCGAACTTGCGAAGTTGCGAACAGTCACTTTGCAAACTATCCATGGGGCATGACCGCCAAGCGCCTCTTCGCCGGCGAACGGCTTCGCGCCATCCGCGCCCGCACCGGGCTCGGCCAGGCGGCGATGGCCGCGCGTCTGGGGATTTCCGTCAGCTATCTCAGTCAGATAGAGAATGACGCCCGCCCGCTGACGCCCCCCGTCCTCGCCGCGCTCGCCCGCCATCACCCGCTCGATCTCGATGCCATCCAGGCCGGCCAGCCCGAGCGCCGCTTCACCGCGCTCCACGCCGCCCTCGCCGACCCGATCTTCGCCGAAACGCGTGTTTCGCCTGACAACCTAGCAAGAATCGTCGAGCAGCAGCCCGATTTCGCCGATCGCTTCCTCCTCCTCCACGACGCCTATCGCCGCGCCGAGGAACGGCTCCAGATGGTCGACGAAGGCCTCGCCAGCGGCGGCGGCCGCCTGCCCTGGGAAGAAGTGCGCGACTGGTTCCACGAGGCCGGCAACTATGTCGACCCCATCGACCGCGGCGCCGAAGCGCTGGCCGCGAAGCTCCCCGACGACGACGCGCTCCTCGCCCGCCTCGCCGCCCATGGCCTTGCGGTCGCGGCCAGCGACGATCCCGACATCCTCCGCCAGCTCGATACCGCGCGCGGCCGCCTGACCATCTCGACCACGCTTCCCGCCGAAAGCCGGCGCTTCATGCTCGCCCACCAGCTCGCCGCGCTCGAACTCCAGCGCGAGATCGCCGCGATCACCGATGCCGCCGCGCTGCGCTCCGACGAAGCACGCCGCCTGCTGTCGGTCGGCCTCGCCAACTATGCCGCCGGCGCGCTGCTCATGCCCTATGAACGCTTCCGCGCCGCCGCCCGCGCCGAGCGGCATGACATCGATCGGCTCAGCCGCGCCTTCGGGGTCAGCTTCGAACAGGCCTGCCACCGCCTCTCGACTCTCCAGCGGCCCGGCGCACGCGGCATGCCGGTCTTCTTCTGCCGCGTCGACATGGCGGGCAACATCACCAAGCGCCATTCGGCCACGCGCCTGCAGTTCGCGCGCTTCGGCGGCGCCTGCCCGCTCTGGGTGGTGCATGAAGCCGTCGCCATTCCCGACCGGATCATGACCCAGCTCGTCGAGACGCCCGACGGAGTCCGCTACATCTCGATGGCGAAAGGGCTGGTCAAAGCCTCGGGCAGCTATAACCGGGCGCCGCGCCGCTATGCCGTGGCGCTGGGCTGCGAGGCCGAGCACGCGCGCGATTTCGTCTATGCTGACGGCATCGATCTCGCCGCGCCGCGATCGGCAACGCCCATCGGCCTGTCGTGCCGCCTGTGCCCCCGCCCCGATTGCGATCAGCGCGCCTTCCCGCCGGCCGATCGCGCGATCGCGATCGATCCGGCGATACGGCGCATCGTCCCCTATCGCCTAGCGTAGCCGGTTGTTCGCGATCCGCGCGGCCACGGGATGCTTCGCAGCAGGATTGGCGTGGCACGCGACCTGCCATTTCGACCGCACGCTGTTGCTGGTGATCCAGACTGAGTCGACCTGCTCGAAATGCGCGTCGAGCCGCTGCTGGATCAGGAAGTCGCCGGTGTGGCGCGACACCGACGACAGCACCCAGCCATCGGGCGCAAGCAATTCCAGCGTCCGCCGGAAAAGCTGGTCGAGATCGTCGACGACGTAGAGCATCTCGTTGAATACGACGATGTCGAACCGTCCAAGCTCCAGCCCCGGCAGCGCGCCGACATGGAATTCGGACCGCACCCAGCCCTTGGCATTGGCCCGCGCGATCGCGACTTCCGAGGGATCGATGCCGACGAAGCGCGCAACAAGCGCATCAGGCACCGCCTGCCGAAAATTGCCGACCCCGCAGCCGACGTCGAGGATGACGGCAGCCCCGCCCCGCGCCGCGATATAGCCCTGCAGCGCGCCATAGCGCGGCCATTCATTGATGAAGCCGTAATGATCGTGCTCGCCGGTCGAATAGGCCGAATCCCAATCCATCCTGTCGAAGCCGAACGGCGTCGCATAGGACATCAGATTGAAACGGACAGCCGTCTCCCGCGCGAGTCCACGCGCACGTGCAAACATACCCATCGTCCGCCCCCGAACGAGAATCGGTTTGTAACCGCGGCGATCATCACAGCGGCTTGCGTGCCGCACAATCCTTCTTTTTCCGATCGCTGCTCCAGTCGGGGACAATCGGACCAAACGCCAGGTCAGACCCTGACGATGCCGAGATCGATCAGGCTTTGCGCGGTCGCGACGATCGTCTCCTCGGGCGGGCGGGCGACCCAGCCCAGCTTTTCGCGGGCATGGCTGGCATCCATGTTGCGCGTCTTGCCCAGTTCGGTGGTGATCTGCCGGATCGCCGGGTCGAAGCGCCCCGCGATGCGCACCACGAAGTCGGGCAGTCGGCGCGTCGGCACCTTGCGCGCGTCGCGGCCAAGATTGTCGCGCAGGATGCGCGCGACGTCGCTCAGCCGCAGGAACGGCCCCGACGCGATGAAGCGCTCCCCCGCCATGCCGGGCGCACCCAGCGCGCGGACGTGCAGGTCGGCGACGTCGCGCACGTCGACAATGCCGAAGCCCAGATCGGGCAACCCGGGCAGCGCACCTTCAATCAGACGCTTCACCAGTTCGATCGACGCCGCGAAATCGCTGCTCAGCACGGGACCGAGCACGGCGGCCGGATTGATCGTGCAATATTCGATCCCGCTACCCTCGGCCGCCAC
Organism: Sphingomonas sp. EU05-FHT14C10; assembly: GCF_058790595.1. Lineage (NCBI taxonomy): Bacteria > Pseudomonadati > Pseudomonadota > Alphaproteobacteria > Sphingomonadales > Sphingomonadaceae > Sphingomonas > Sphingomonas sp. EU05-FHT14C10. The sequence continues at coordinate 71,186 of NZ_JBYTEN010000020.1, forward strand.
CCAGTCGCGCGCCGCACGCTCGGCAACGGTCTTCGACTTCACATAGGGATAGATTTCGGGACTCGTCAGATCGGTCCAGTCGGCCTCGGTGAAGGTGTAGGTGCCACGCGGCCTGCCATAGGCGATCGCCGCGACCGACGACGTCATCACCACGCGCCCGATCCCGGCGGCCTTCGCGGTCCTCAGCGCTCGCAGGGCGCCCTCGCGCGCGGGGACGACCAGTTCGTCCTCATGCTTGGGCGCGCCGGCCGGGAAAGGCGACGCGACGTGCGCCATGTGCGAGCAGCCCTCGGCCGCCGCCGCCCAGCCATCGTCGCTCATCAGATCGGCAGCGAAGAAGCTCAGGCGGCTATCGTCCACGCCGATGAGCTTTCGGACGGCGGCCTCGCGCGCCAGCGACCGCACCGTCGCCCGCACCGTCCAGCCCTCCGCCACCAATTGCCGGATCATATAGCCTGCGATGAAGCCGCTACCGCCCGTCACCAGCACCGTTCCTGCCATTGCGCCTCTCCCCACGCATTGTTGACAGCAATGTAAGCCAAGCGCCGCCTTACGCCCAGCCTCTTCATCGGGCTTGCCTTTTGCCGCCGCCCGCGCCCTAAGAACTTGGTAAATGGAAGGGGAGTCCATGACCGACCACTCGTTCTACCCCGTATCAGCGGACTGGGCCGCGTCCGCGCGCGTAAACGCCGATGGCTATGCTTCGCTTTACGGCCGTGCGCTGGGCGACCCCGGCGGCTTCTGGCTTGAACAATCGCGGCGGATCGACTGGATCAAGCGCCCCGAGATCGCGGGCGACTGGAGCTTCCGCGAAGAGGACTTCCACATCGCCTGGTTCAGCGACGGTCGGCTCAACGTCTCGGCCAACTGCATCGACCGGCACCTGAAGACCCGCCCCGATGCCGTCGCGATCATCTGGGAACCGGACATCCCTTCCGAAGCCCCACGCCGCATCACCTATCGCGAGCTCCACGCAGAGGTCTGCCGCTTCGCCAACGTGCTGAAAGGCGCCGGCGCGAAGAAGGGCGATCGCATCACCATCTACATGCCGATGATCCCCGAGGCGGCGTTCGCGATGCTCGCCTGCGCCCGGATCGGCGCGATCCATTCGGTTGTGTTCGGCGGCTTCTCGCCCGAGGCGCTGTCGGGCCGCATCACCGACTGCGACTCAACGATCGTCATCACCGCCGACGAAGGCCGGCGCGGCGGCAAGCATGTCCCGCTGAAGGCCAATGTCGACGAAGCCGCGCGCCATCATGTCCACTGCCTTGAAAAGGTGATCGTGGTGAAGGCGACGGGCGGCAAGGTCACCATGACCGAAGGCCGCGACATCTGGTATCACGAAGCGGCGGCGACGGTGGACGCCGTTTGCCCGCCCGAGCCGATGGGTGCCGAAGACCCCCTCTTCCTGCTCTACACATCCGGATCGACGGGAAAGCCCAAGGGCGTGCTCCATACATCGGGCGGCTATCTGCTGTGGACCAGCCTGACGCACGAGCTGTGCTTCGACTACCGACCCGGCCAGATCTACTGGTGCGCCGCCGATATCGGCTGGGTCACCGGCCACAGCTACATCGTCTACGGGCCCCTCGCCAACGGCGCGACGACCCTGATGTTCGAAGGCGTGCCCAACTGGCCGTCGCCGTCGCGCATCTGGGAAGTGGTCGACCGCCACAAGGTCGAGATCGTCTATACCGCGCCGACCGCGCTGCGCGCGCTGATGAAGGAGGGCGACGACTTCGTGAAGGCGACCAGCCGGGCCTCGCTCCGCCTGCTCGGCACGGTGGGCGAGCCGATCAATCCCGAGGCATGGCGCTGGTATCACGACGTCGTCGGCGAAGGACGCTGCCCGATCGTCGATACCTGGTGGCAGACCGAGACGGGCGGCGCGCTGATCGCCCCGCTCCCCGGCGCAACCGCGCTCAAGCCCGGTTCGGCGACATTGCCGCTGCCCGGCGTCGACCCGCAGATCGTCGATGCCGAGGGGCAGGTGCTGCACGGCGCGACCGAAGGCAATCTGGTGATCGCGCGGTCATGGCCGGGGCAGATGCGAACCGTCTGGGGCGATCACGGGCGCTTCTTCCAGACCTATTTCTCGACCTTCCCGGGCAAATATTTCACCGGTGACGGCGCGCGGCGCGACGAGGACGGCTATTACTGGATCACCGGCCGGGTCGACGACGTGATCAACGTGTCGGGCCACCGCATGGGCACTGCGGAGGTCGAGAGCGCGCTGGTGCTGCATCCCAAGATCGCGGAGGCCGCCGTTGTCGGCATGCCGCACGAGATCAAGGGCCAGGGCATCTACGCCTATGTGACGCTCAACAGCGGCGTGACCGCGTCGGAAGAGCTGCGCGCCGATGTCGTCAAATGGGTACGCACGGAAATCGGGCCGATCGCGACGCCCGACGCCGTGCAGTTCGCCCCCGCGCTGCCGAAGACGCGATCGGGCAAGATCATGCGCCGCATCCTCCGCAAGATCGCCGAGGGCGACGTCTCGCCACAGGCGTTGGGCGACACGTCCACACTGGCCGACCCGAGCGTCGTCCAGGATCTGGTCGCGAACCGAGTCGGCTGAACGGATGAGCGCGCCAACCGAGAACCGCCAGCGCATCGCGCGGATCGTGCTGGCGACCGCGCTGGCGCTGTTCGGGCTTTGGGTCGCGCACCCTTTCCTGCCGGCCTTGCTCTGGGCGCTGGTGATCGCGATCGCGATCGGACCCGTCTATGCTCGCGCGGAGCAGCGCTGGCCGGGGCTCCGCCGCCACCTGCTGCCGGCCGCCGCTACCCTCGTAATCGGGCTGGCGGTGCTGCTGCCGATCGCGGTCGGGCTGTTGCAGGCGATCAACGAAGCCCGCGAGGTGGGGCGCTGGATCGCCGATGCGCGCACCAACGGCATCCCCGCACCGCAGTGGATCGCCAACCTGCCCTTCGGCGAACGCGCCGTCGCCGACTGGTGGGCGGAAAATCTCGCCACGCCCGAAGGCGCTCAACGCCAGCTCGGCCATCTGAGCGACGCGGCGGTGCTCGATCGCTCGCGCCTGATCGGCAGCCGCATCCTGCACCACGCGACGATCTTCGCCTTCACGCTGATCGCTCTCTTCTTCCTCCTTCGCGACAAGGACAAGATCATCGCGCAGGCGCGCCGCGCGGGCGACCGCATCTTCGGCCCGGCGGGCGAGCGCATCGGCATCCAGATCGTCAAGTCGATCCGCGGCACGATCGACGGGCTCGTCCTCGTCGGCATCGGCGAAGGCATCGCGATGGCGATCGGCTATGTGGTGACGGGGGTTCCCCACCCGATCCTGCTCGGCGCGCTGACCGCCATCGCCGCGATGATCCCGTTCGGCGCGGCATTGCTGTCCGGGATCGCCGCCGTGCTGCTGCTGATGCAGGGATCGGTGGCGGGTGCGATCGGCATCGTCATATTGGGCGCGGCGGTGATCGCCATCGCCGACCATTTCGTCCGCCCCTTCCTGATCGGGGGGGCGACGCGCCTGCCCTTCGTCTGGGTGCTGATCGGCATCCTCGGCGGGGTCGAGGCGTTCGGGCTGCTCGGCCTGTTTGTCGGCCCCGCCGTGATGGCCGCGCTGATCCTTCTCTGGCGCGAACTGGTCGGCAACGCGGCGTGATCCGCGCTGATTTGGAGGCGGTGCCGGCCCGCTCCCCCACCCGGCCTCCCATCCAGGATACACTCTGTGGGAGGCCGGGTGGGGG
>NZ_JBYTEN010000021.1:0-72915 GCF_058790595.1 Sphingomonas sp. EU05-FHT14C10
TCCGCTTCATCTGTCCGTCCCTTTGTCGGGTCGGACTCTAGCTCCAACTGGAGGAAAAAGCGGGGGTCACGTCACCGCGGCTGTCATAGCTCAACTGCTCATAGTCGGACGAACTGCTGCCGCCGCCAGAGGTGTTGGGAAAGCGCGTCTTCGACAGGCGGTCGAAGCCATCATATTCGTATGTCGTCACATGGCTCTCGCCGTCGGTCAGCGTCGCCTGCTTGCCGTTGACGGAATAAGTGGTGGCGGCGAGGACGCGTTGATAGGTCATGCCATAGGCGGAGATCTCTGACAGCGCGGGTGCGCAGGAGATCGTGTCCGCGATCCGCCGGCGCTGGCCATGGCTGAAGCACCTGTTCGGCGACGGCGCCTACAACCGCACCAAGCTGCTTGGATGCGGCCGCTCTGCGCGACTTCACCGTTGAGATCATCCGGCGGTCGGATGACGTGTCCGGCTTCAAGGCGCTGCCCCGGCGCTGGATGGTCGAGCGGACCTTCCGCCGGATGACGCGCTGGCGACGGCTGGTCCGCGACTATGAGAAGCGCCTAGACGTGTCAGAGGCGATGATCCATCTAGCAACCTGCTCCGGCGGCTCACCCCTTGAACGGACGTGCCATGCAGAAGCCTGAGGTCGCCACCACCGATAACGGCTTCGCGATCGTCACGGCCAAGGGAGCCGATGCAATGTCCTTCGCCGAGGTGAGCGCGATCGTCGCCTACAAGCTCGACGAACTCACGACCGATCTGGTCTGCTGCGGGTCTGCTGCGACATCGTAACGGGCGCAGGCGACGGCACGCAAATACGCACCATCCACGAAGAACTGCTCGGCTTCGATGCCGTCATGAAGGCTTTTGAGGCTCTGCCCGGCTTTGATCGCCAATGGCGCGACGCGGTGGTTCTCCCACCCTTCGCTACGAACCGGACCGTCGCCTACGACCGCGATGCCTGCGCCTGACCCATTCTCAAACGAACTCTCAGAAAAATTTTCTAAAAATCACGGCAGCAAGAAAAACGATTGATATCGATAGCAATATGGAAGCCAATCGCCCTGTAAATTCACTTAATGATAAATATGAAATCCAGAACAATGCAACACTGATAAAATATAAAAAGAATTTTGTCAATGACAAGATCCTTCTCCTTTGTATCCTTGGTATCCATTTACGGCGCCAGTGAAAAGTATTCCAACAGCGAATCCGATACCGCTGAATTTATAGTTACCAATTCTTGACATTGCATAATTTACACTTCTGGCTGAATATCCTGCTTCTGCAACTGCTGGGGCCAATGAGCCTGCGATTCCGGCGGCGCTTGTAAAACCATCGGCGAAAGCATTAATAATGACAATTCCGCAAAGGTAGTTTTTTGACTGCTGCATTCTTCTCTTTATTTCTTCTATTTCTTTTTGACGACGTTTCTTTTCATTCGCATCGTCACTCTTATTTGCATCGTAGGATCCCGGCCCTGAACCGCTATCTCCGCCTGGCCCGGGGCCTGCGCCGGTGACCATGCCCGGGTTTCTGTCTAGGAGCCCGTCTGCATTGTCCGCCCCGTAATTGTGCCTTCTCGCCGTGACGCATATGTCCCCGACCGGGCAAACCGCTTGAACATGCCCGCGATCGCCAAATACTTCAAACAAGCCTGTCGGATCGGTAAAGTTCACTGGATCGCCACCCACATATCCGTACATGTTCGTTCCGGGCCCATATCCGATGGGATCAGTCTGCATAAATCGACCGAGCGTGGGCGAATACATTCGCGCTTTGTAATAGTAGAGTCCGATCTCGGGAAGCCAAGCCTGCCCGGTATATTGGAACCGGCCCATATTACCTGCGCCTGGCACACCATATTCGTCGTAGGTGTTGGTGCCAACCACGTTGCCGCTACCGTCGGTCACCGCATTCACGCTTCCGCGCTCATCGGCATGGAGCCAATATTTCTGACTGGTGCCAGCGCCCTCATACCAGACGATCGGCTCGTCCTCGCCGGGGCCGTAAACATAGCGGCGCTGGATCGCACCTGTCGCGGTTTCAGTTTCCGCTGCCAGCTGCGCTCCATCATAATAGAAGCGCATCGAAAGGCTGGTGTCATACTGGGCGAGCCGTCCGACAGGATCCATGTGCATCGTCGCACCGGGCGAAGCCACCTTGAGCTGATTTTCGGTCCAGTAGGCATAAGTCGTAGTGCCCGAGCTGGTCAGATTGCCGCGCCCGTCATAGCCCATCGACACGGCGCCGGCAGAGGTCATCTGGTTGAGGCCGTTGTGAGCATATGTGCGGTTAGCGTCATAAGCGCCGCTCCAGGCATAGGCATCGTTCGAGCGGGTGTTGGACGCAATCTGGCTTGCGGGATTGTATGAGAAACCGAGCGTCTGATCGTAGGTGGTTCCACCGAGATCCTGCTGCAGGCTCGTCAGCCGCGAGGCCGCATCCCAGCCGTAAGCGGTCGTGGTTCCGTTGCCGCGTGACAGGGACGTGCGCCGACCGAGATTATCGTATCCGTAGGTCGCCAGCACGCCGCTCCCGGATGTCGCGCCATTCTCGCGGATCGCAGTGACCTCGCCGGTCACCAGATATTCGTAGTTGATCGTCAGCCCATCGCCATGCGTGAGGCTCGTCCTGCGTCCAGCCAGATCGTAGCCCGAACTGATGCTGCCGAACAGTTGCGACTCCAGCGTTAATCGCCCAAGGGCGTCGTAGCTGTAAGTCAGCGTGCCGGCGAATGGCCAAGGCTGATTGATCGATACGACGTGCCCGAGATTGTCGTAACCATAGTTGATCGCGCCTTCAGGCGAAGGTAGCGTTTTTACCGTCAGCCGCGAAAGGTTGTCATAACTGTAGGAAATCGTTTGACTGTCGCGTAGCTGGCGCTGCGTCACGTTGCCGCGGCTGTCGTAGCTCAGCTGCTCATAGTCGGACGAACTGCTGCCGCCGCCAGAGGTGTTGGGAAAGCGCGTCTTCGACAGGCGGTCGAAGCCATCATATTCGTAAGTCGTCACATGGCTCTCGCCGTCGGTCAGCGTCGCCTGCTTGCCGTTGGCGGAATAAGTGGCGGCGGCGAGGACGCGTTGATAGGTCATGCCATAGGCGGAGATAGTCTGGGTCGGCCGGCTCGCTGCATCATAGCTGTTGCGAATGATGCGATCGGGGCCGAACGACCCTTCGGAACCGAGCGTGCAGGCACCGGGCAGTGACGAGAAGGTCGCGGGGTTCATCCGCGTCGTGGCGCAATCCAATCGTCCAAGCGCATCGTAGCTATATTGCGCGTAGGACTGGGTCGTGCCGCCGGCGATGAACTGGCTCGATGTTTTGCGTTTGGCGGCGTCATAGCCCGTATATTGCGACTGGAGCGTTGTGAACGACCCAAGATCGGTCGCTCCGCTCGGCACGGTCCCGATTTCGACCCAGCTCACATCGCCATCGGCGTCGTACGTGATCTTCCGCGCGCGCGGGACCAATGTTCCTGAACCGTCAGGATCGGGCCCGATGGTCCCAACCACCTGCCGGTCTGCATTGTAGATTGCGCGGTTCGTATCGTTGCTCCCAGGCAAGGGGCCGTCCACGGCCGTGACATTGCCGATCGCATCATAATAGGCGGTCGTGGTAGCTGCGAGCGCACCGTCGCCCGAGCCTTTGGTGACGCTGACCGGCGAAAGATTGTTCGCGGTGCCGGCCGATTGCGGGCCATAGCTGATCGTCGATTTGACCTCGCTCGCCGTGCCCGTGCAGCTGCTGCCTGTCATGCAGGCGGATGTGCTGGTGAGCTGATAGGTCGGATAGCCCGAGGCGACGATCGATCCGCTGCCGTCCTTATAATAGGCCTCGTAAGCGGTGTAGCCCAAGCGGGTCTGTGGTCGCGCCGCACCCGAGCTGGGCGCGGGCGCGGTGATCGTCAGCGCGCCGCCATGCGTGGCGTCATAGGTGTAATCCGTGACATTGCCGCCGGCATCGGTCGTGCTTGTCGGCTTGTTGCAGGTGATCGCCGATGTGCAGGTTGCGGGATAGCTCGCCGAGGTGGTGATGTTGGCGAGCCCCGAGCCGGCCTTGGCGACGAACGTGGTCTGCGTGACGTTGCCGCGCGTGTCATAGGCATATTGGGTCTTGTTGCCTTCGGGCGCGACGATTTCGCTCACGCGGCCATTGGCGTCGTAGGAATAGCTGGTCGTATTGCCCAGCTCGTCCTGGAACGAAGACAGCAGATTGGTGCCTGTGTCGCCCACATAGATGCGATGATTGCCGTTGGGATCGGTCACCGTCGTCGTGCGCGTCGTGCCCGAATCCACATAGCTGTAGCTGTAGGTCACGCCATCGTTGGTGACGGTCGCGACGTCGACGGTGCCTCCCGTGACGACAAGATTGTCCGTCGAAGAACTCGGGCGCCGCACCCGAAGGTCGCCATAGCCGGCGCCTTTCCAGTAGCGCGTGGTGCGCCCGGCGGGGTCGGTTACCAGCGTGGTCTCGTCACCCGTGCCGGACACCGAATAGCTGTAGGTCGCGGTCGGCCAGCTGCCGCTGAGCGTGCAGCTGTCGGCGTCCATATCGCAATATTCGACGGCGCTGTTGATCGCCTTGACGGCCGTGATCCGGTTCCAGTCGTCATAGTTGACGCCATCGAGCGTGGTCGCATTGCTGGCGTAGGTGAATTTCAGCGCATAGCCGTTGCTATTGTCGATGCCTTGCAGGCGGACGGCATAATAGGTCGGCGACTGACAGACGAGCTGAGCTGCCGGGTCGGGGATGGTGAGGCCATCCGCAGATGCCTCGCCCTCGGTCGCGGATTGGTCGGAGGCGCCGGTCTTCGCACTGCCTCCGCCAAACTCATATCCACCGGGGCAGTAGGTCTGGATCTTGTAGTAGAAATAGGTGACCGTGCCGTCCGGCGTCTCGATCGACTGCACACGTGCGACATTGGCGTTGTAGACGTTGTAATAATAACCAGAGTTGTTCGCAAAATGGACCCGTGTTCCGTCGCGGCCCGTGTACGTATAGATCGATCCGACTTTGGTCAGCGATGCGCCATTGGCTTCGGTCGGCGTGTAAGGACCGGTGAGACCGGACGATGTAAAGCTGTCCGACTGGCCGCCGACCGTCACGATATAGGTCGAGCCGACACTGACGATCGTCGCGACCGCGTCGCTGCTCCAGCCCGTACCCGTATTGACCCTCGTGTAGGACAATCCCTTGCCCTTCGGCCCGATCGACACGTCGGTCGCGCTCATGTTGAAGGTCTTGCGGAGCACATCGACACCATGCTCGTCGACCGACTGGCGCACAGGCGGCGGCTGGACCGAAGCGGTTTGAGCGCCGAGAGGCGCGGCCAGGCCGCTACACAGCGCCGTGGTGGTGATGGCGAGCTTGAGGGTTCGCGCGCGCGCCGTGGCGCGCTGCGGGAATGGCATCCGCATAGAAATCTCCAGATCGAAAAGGTCGCGCTATCGTCGGGTGAGGCCGCGCCTCAGGGGCTGTGCCTCATGTGCAGCTCCCCGAATTGACCACGGTGACGGTGATCGTGCCCGTCGCCGTGGCGCCGAGGCTGTCCTGGACGACATAGGTCGCGGTCTTGGAGCCCGTCGATGTCGTGCTTTCCAACTGAACCGAGGTGCTGCTTGCGACATAGGCGTTGATGCCGGCGCTTCCGGACGCGCTGATCACGGTCAACGGATAATTGCCGTCGGGATCGGTGTCGTTCGCGGTGACGTTGATCGTCTTGAAGCTGCACCTGTTCATCGAGCCTGCATTGTCGGCATTGGCGACAGGCGGTGAGTTCGGTGTGGGCGTTGGGGTCGGAGTGGGTGTCGGAGTCGGTGTGGGCGTAGGTGTCGGAGTTGGCGTGGGCGTTGGGGTAGGCGTCGGTGTCGGTGTTGGCGTTGGGGTAGGCGTCGGAGTTGGCGTGGGTGTTGGTGCTGGCGTCGGAGTGGGGGTAGGCGTCGGCGTACCGGTAACCGTCATGTTGGTCCGGTTGTTCGCACGGTCGAAGCTATACTGAGCGCTCAGGCCATTGTTGACCGAGCCGCTGTGATCGACCTTCGTGAGCCTTCCATCGGCGTCGTAAGTATAGGTGATCGTCTCTGTTGCGTGAGCCGTGCTCGACAAAAGACAACAAACCAGCGTGGCACCGAAACGGCGCATTTTGCCCCCTGTTCCGTCGGCTCGAATCCTCTCCCGACTTCATGAGGCTGGATCAATTCCGGATCATCGGTCAAGGCTGTAATTAATTGTATTGAATATATAATTGGTTCAAAATGGAGTAACCATTCCACAGTGAAATTATGCTTCCGAACGACGCGATTTTATCTAAGGTCGGCGGCATGGGGGCATCGATCGCAAAGCGCGAAAAGGCGATTTCAGCGTCGGCGACGGTGCTGGTGCATGCGCTGATCGCGCTGGCCCTGCTATTATCCTGGCGCGCACCGATCAGCGGTTCCCGGCACATCGGTGACGGCGGGCTTGCGACATTCGACCTTGGGAGGAGCAGCTTCGCCGCGGAGGACGCCGACGATGTCGGCGGACCAGTCGATGCGGCACCACCTTCACTGCCTCCGCCGCCATCGGTCGAAACGGACAACCCGGACCAGATCGAGGCGCGCCAGCCGCTTCCCGGTCGCGCCGAGGTGGATGCAGGCGGCAAGGCCGGCTCTGCAGCCGGGGGTGACGATCCATATGCCTATGCGTCTTTGCGGAATGTCGCCTCGACCAGCCCAGGCTCTGCCGAACCGACTCCGCTCATTGCGGCAATCGCTGCAGCTTTTGAGCGGGCAAGTGCAGGCCCATCCGGTCTGGCGAGCATTACCGTCGAGGTTGACGATCGTGGGCAGGTCGTCGCTGCTCGTTATGAAAGCGGCGGGATCGGCTCGGTGCGCGGCGCGAGGCTTGCCGGCTATTTTATGGGCTGCCCTGTCGGCGGTCCGGCTGGCGAGCGACATCTCGCGCTCCAACTCCCGTCGGACGCGGACCAGATGCCGCCCGACCAACTGATGATCGACGAGAAAGGGTGCCACATATGAAAATGTCGCGATGGGCCATCATCACTGCGATCGTCGCGATCGGTTTTGCGGTGGCGATCTTCTATCAGCGCCAGGCGGAAACGAAGCGTCAGGCAGAAGCGCTCAAGGCCGATCCCTATGCCGGTGCGAGCCTGCCATCCCGCCCTTTCAAGGGCGTGCCTTCGTCGCCAGCGCCATCAAAATAGCGAATGGTCGGCGAATGAGGCCGATGCCGACCCAGCGGCGCAAGAGAGTCCGATAAAGTGGATGGCTGACTGGGGGGCAGCGCCCCTCTGAATCCCGGCCGTCGGCAGAAAACGCAATGTTTTTGCTTGACGATGGTGACCCCTACGAGAATCGAACTCGTGTTTCAGCCGTGAGAGGGCCGCGTCCTAACCGCTAGACGAAGGGGCCGTCGCGGGGAGGACGCGCACTTATGGTGTGCGCGCCCTCCCGTCAAGCGTCAGCCTGCATCAATTACCGCGCGGGCCGCGTCGAGGCGCCTAGCATAGCGATCGAGCGCATCGGCGGTCAGCCCGGCATAGACGTTGGCGTCGTCGAAGCGGCGATCCTCGATCGCCTCACGCACGCCGGGCAGGGTCTTGGCGCCATAGCCGGTGAGGCGGCCGGGGGCGTAGACGGCGTTGCGGAACCACGGCCGGCCGGGCAGCCCGCGCTCGATGATCAGCGTCTGATCGATGTCGCGGAGCAGGGCGTTGAGCTTCGTCCGCGCGGCAGGCGACAGCGTCGCGCCCTTGGCGGCATAGGCAGCATCATAGGCCTTGGCCGAGGCCTTCAGCCGATCGACGGCATTGGCGAGCGCGGCAAGCTCGATATGCGGCGTGGTCTGCACCTTGTCGGGCGGGGCCACGGGCTTCAGGGGATCGCTGGCGATCTTGAAGCTGCCGTCGGCGATCAGCGCGTCGCGCTTCTCGTCGCCCTCGCGGCGATTGGCCGCAAGCTTCTGCACATCGTCGAAATAGCGGCCGACCGTGCCCGCGAAATCACCGAAGCGCACGGGCGGTGTGTCCGATTCGGACGTGCGCAGCACGATGCGTCCGACCGTCTTCGACAGCGCGGCGCCATATTTCAGGCCCGGATCGTCGAAGCGCGTCATGTGATCGAAGCCGTCGTAGATCGAGTGATAGACGCCGCCGCTCTCATCCTCGCCGCCGAAGCCGATGTTGAGCGAGGGAATGGCGAGGTGCTGGATGAAGACCGTATAGTCCGAACCCGAACCGAGCGGCCCCATCGGGAGGTCGGCCCCGGACTCGGCGGCGGCAAGCTCGGTCGGCGTCGCATGGCCGCCATCGGCATCGTCGGCCTTGATCTCGGCCGCGGCGCGCGCTGCGACGGTGGCGCCGGTTTCAGGGTCGATCACGTCGGCAGCCACGCTGTTCACCAGATGCTGCCAGTTGTGCGAGCCTTGCGCGCCGAGGAAGCCGCGGCCGTTGCCATCGGTGTTGATGTAGAGCACGGCCTTCTTCTGGAGTTCCTCCGCGTGTTCCTCGCCCCATTCGGTCGAGCCGAGCAGGCCGGGCTCCTCGCCGTCCCAGCTGGCATAGACGATCGTGCGCTGAGGTCGCCAGCCCGACTTGACGAGCTGGCCGAGCGCCTTGGCCTCCGACAGCATCGCGACGTCGCCCGAAAGCGGATCGGACGCGCCGAACACCCAGCCGTCGTGATGATTGCCGCGCACGATCCACTCGTCGGGATATTTGCTGCCCTTGAGCATCGCGACCACGTCGTGGACGGGGCGGAGCTGCCAGTCCGACTTCACGGCGAGATGGACCTGCGTCTTGCCGTCGCCGCCATAATGATAAGTGAAGGGCAGCGCGCCGCGCTCGGAACCCGTGGCGACCGGGCCGCCGAGATGCGCGAGAATCTTCTGCGCGTCGCCATAGGACATGGGGATGGCGGGGATTTTGAGGATGGTCTTGGCGGTCTCGCGCGTCAGGCGCTTGGCCTTCTCGGTCGCGCCGACGCCGGGGGTAAGCGGATCGCCTGGATAGATGGGCATGTCGAGCACCGATCCGCGCTGGACGCCTGCGGGCGGGCGGGCGCCGCCTTCGGGATAGATGTCGCCGATGCCGTAACCGTCCTGCGCGGGATCGGAGTAGATAATGCAGCCGATCGCGCCGTGCTGCTGGGCGAGCAGCGGCTTCAGGCCGCGCCAGCCGACGCCGTAGCGCGCGATGACGATCTTGCCCTTCACGTCGATGCCGAGCCGCTTCAGCCGCTCATAATCCTCGGGCATGCCGAAATTGACGTAGACGACGTCGCCCGTGACATCGCCGTCGCCCTGATAGGCGACATAGGGCGGCAGCGCGTCCTTGGTGTTCGACGAGGTCGCATCTCCTGCGACCGCCGGTTCCTGGCCGCCGAGCACGATTTTTTCGGGCGCGACCAGCTCGACGGTGGTGCTGATCGGGGTGGGATAGAGGACCTGGAAGGTCTCGATCCGCGCGTCCCAGCCCCATGACTTGAACTGTGCAAGCAGGAATTCGGCATTTTCACGGTCATGCGGGCTGCCGACATGATTGGGGGCGGAGGACATCCGCTTCATCCATTCGAGTTGATCGGCCGAACTGACCGCAGTGTCGAAGCGCGTTTCGAGCGCCTTGGTGTCGGCGGCGCCGGCGGCGGTCGCCACGAGTGCGAGGAGAGGAAGAGCAAGCAGAGACGAACGAACGGCCATCGACTGAAACCCCCAGACGAAAGGATGAGACGCCAAGCTATATGGCTGCCCGCCTGCCGCGTCCATGGATCGCTGAGGTCCTCCGTGCAGGCGCTGGCCCAAGCTGAAGATCAGCTGGCGTCGTCGAGGAAGCGGGCGACCTCGGCAAGATCGATCTGTTTGTCGACATAGGTCTGGCCGATCCCGCGCGCGAGCAGGAAGGGCAGGCGACCCGCCGCCATCTTCTTGTCGTGCGCCATATGCGCGACGAGCGTTTCGCCGCTTGCCGAGACGCCCGCTTCGGCAAGCGATGCGGGCAGGCCCGACGCGCGCAGATGCGCGGCGACGCGATCGGCATCCTCGGGCGGGCACAGGCCCTGCCGCGCCGAGAAGGCGAAGGCGAGCGCCATCCCCGCCGCCACCGCCTCGCCGTGGAGCAGGCGATCCGAGAAGCCTGTCTCGGCCTCCAGCGCGTGGCCGAAAGTGTGGCCGAGGTTGAGCAGTGCGCGCTTGTCCGCCGTTTCGCGCTCGTCGGCGGCGACGATCGCGGCCTTGGCGGCAACGCTTTTCGCAATGGCGTGCGCACGGGCCTGCGCGTCTCCGGCGAGAAGGGCAGCGCCATTGGCCTCGCACCAGGCGAAGAAGCTGGCGTCGTCGATCAGCCCATATTTGACCACCTCGGCATAGCCGGCGCGGACCTCGCGCGCGGGCAGCGTATCGAGTACGCCGGGATCGATCAGCACGAAGCTCGGCTGGTGGAAGCTGCCGATGAGGTTCTTGCCGGCACGCGCGTTGATCGCGGTCTTGCCGCCGACCGAACTGTCGACCTGCGCGAGCAAGGTCGTCGGCACCTGCACGAAGCCGCAGCCGCGCTTGAGAATCGCCGCCGCGAAACCGACGAGATCGCCGATCACGCCGCCGCCGAGCGCGACGATATGGTCGCCGCGCTCGACCCCGCGATCGAGCAGCGCATCGAGCAGGGCCTCGAGCTGAGCCCAGCTCTTGGTGCCTTCGCCGGCGGGCAGGACGATCGGATCGATGTCGAGCGTCGCGGCGAGGCGAGGCAACTGCGCGTCGGCGACATGCGTGTCGGTGACGACGATGGCGCGGCCGCGCAGGAAGGGCGCGAGCAGATCGCCGGCGCGATCGAGCGCACCGTCCTCGATCAGGATGTCGTAGCTGCGGTCGCCCAGCGCGACCGGGACAATTGTCATTGGCGAAGCGCCTCGAGGATGGTGTTCACCGTCGCCTCGTGCGGCGCCGGCTCGCTGCGGACATGGATGTGCGCCAGCGCATAGACGGGGTTCCGCACCTTGGCCAGTTCGGCAAGCACTTCGCGCGGATCGCGGTTGCGGAGCAGCGGGCGGGTGTCGCGACGGCCGACGCGCTCCGCAAGCACGCGCACATCGGCATCGAGCCAGATCGCGATCGCCTGATCGAGAATCAGCGCGCGCGTCGCATCGTTCATGAAGGCGCCGCCGCCCGTCGCGATCACCTTGGGCATACCGTCGACCAGCCGGGCGATCACGCGCCGCTCCCCGTCGCGGAAATGCGCCTCGCCATAGCGCTCGAACATCTCGGCGATCGTCATGTCCGCCGCTTCCTCGATCGCGTGATCGGCATCGACGAAAGGCAGCGAAAGCCGCTGCGCGAGTCGGCGGCCGATGGTCGATTTACCGACGCCCATCAGCCCGACGAGCACGATGGGGCGGTCGGGCGAGGGCAGGGGATGGGTGAGCGGTGCTGTCATATTCCTTGCGGGGCTATACAGAATGGTCCGGCGTCGGGCAAAAGGCCCTCGCGACGTCGCCGTCGCCAATTGTGCAGAAGGTTTGCCCAAGGCTTATGTCCCGTTTTCTCCTCGTCCTCATCCTGCTCGTCCTGATCGTGTTCGGCGCATTGTTCGCGCTGTCGCGGATGAACAGCGAAAAGCCGCTGACCAAGGTCGAGAAGGTGGTGCCGAATGAAAAGCTCGCGCACTAAGCGCGCTTCGCCTCCGGCGGATGCGGCGCCAGCCCGCTCCCCCACCCGGCCTCCCAACGACAGTATCCTGAATGGGAGGCCGGGTGGGGGAGCGGGCTGGCGCCGTGTGCGAGCGACACGCGTAGCCGCAGCACTTCTGGTAGCGAGCGGGCTGGCGATCGCCATCCCCGCGATCGGCCAGAAGCAGACGCCCGAATCACTGCTGCCACCGGGCTTTGGCGATCCGGTGCCGTCGCCGGCGCCGAGCCAGGCCGCGCCTGCGCAATCCGCTCCGTCGCAGCCGGCCCCGGCTGCCGGGCAGCCGACGAGCCTGTTGCCACCTTCGCTTGCGACCGACCTCGGCAACGCGGCGGCGGGCGACGATCTGGCGCTGGGCAACGAGACCGAAGGCAACAGCGCCGATCCATATGACCTGCCGCCCGAAGCGCGCCGCGATGCGCGCAGGGTGGGCGTGCTCAGCGTCGACGAAGGCAGCCTTGGCGAACAGGCCTGGGGCGGCACCGACGGGCAGTTTCTCGCCCGGCTGATGCGCAGCATGCATGCGCCGGTCGCGTCGCGCTGGGCCTCGATCCTGCTGCGTCGGGCGCTGCTCAGCCGCACCGAGGCGCCACGCGGTGTCGACGGCGCGGACTGGACGGCCGAACGCGCCTGGCTGCTGCTGCGCATGGGCGAGGCCGATCCGGCAAGGATGCTGATTGCCGGGATCGACGTCGATCGCTTCAATTCGCGCCTGTTCGACATTGCGATGCAGACTGCGCTGGCGACGGGCGATCCCGCCGCGCTCTGCCCGCTGACCCAGCCCGTCGGCCCTTACAGCAAGCTCGTGTCGTGGGATCTCGCGCGCGCCATGTGCTCGGCGATGCAGGCCGATCCGGGCTCGGCGAGCGCGGTGATCGACGCGGTGCGGCGCAGCGGCGCCGCGCGCGGCGTCGATCTGCTGCTTGCGGAGAAGGTCGTCGGCGCGGGAGCCAATGGCCGGCGCGCGATCAACATCCAGTGGGACGGGGTGAACCAGCTGACGGCATGGCGCTTCGGCCTCGCCAATGCGACCGGGGTCGCGATCCCCGATCCGTTGTTCGACACCGTAGGCCCGCATGTCCGCGCCTGGCAGGCACGGTCGCCGATGATCGATCCGGCGGCGCGGTTGCCCTATGCGTCATGGGCCGTAACGCTCGGTGTCTTCTCGAGCGCCGCCTATGCCGATCTCTATGGCTCGGTGTTCGACAGCGGCGACACGGGAACGCCCCTCGTCGCGACGGCCGAGACGCTGCGCCAGGCCTTCACGGCGGACGGCGCGGCGGCGCGCGTCGCGGCGATGCGCAGCCTGTGGGACGAACCGACCGACGCGCGCGAGCGCTTTGCCCGGCTGATCCTGACGGCGCGCGCGGCGGCCTATGTCGCGCCCGATTCGGCGCTGCAAGGCGATGTCGCGCGACTGATCGAATCGATGATGACTGCCGGCTACGACATCACGGCCGCGCGCTGGGGCGAGCAAGCCAATGCCGAGGGCGGTGACGCCTGGGCGCTGCTTGCTGTCGGCGCGCCGGGGCGCCCAGTGACGATCGACGGATCGCGCACGCGGTCCTATGCCGACGCGCAGGACGACGACCACAAGGCCAAGGGCCAGTTCCTGATCGCGGCGCTGGCCGGGCTCGGCCGGCTTTCCAACGGCGACATCGAGGCGCTTGCCGCCGATTATCGCGTTCCGGTGGGCCGCGTGGACAAGTGGACACAGGCGATCGATGCCGCCGCACGTGCCGGCCAGCCGGGGACGGTGGCGCTGCTCGTCGCGGTCGGCATGCAGACGCGCGAATGGAAATCGGTGCCGCCGGCCTACCTCTATCACATGGTCCGGGCGCTCAGGGCGGTAGGGCGCGAGCCCGAGGCGCGGATGATCGCTGCGGAGGCGATCACGCGGGCTTGAGATGAGCGAGGATGCCCTCCTCATCGGGCGTTTCCTCGAAATGCTCGCGGCCGAAGCCGGGGCGGCGGGCAATACCATCGCCGCCTATGGTACCGATCTGCGCGCGGCTTCGGCCTTGCTCGAGGGCATGCTGGGGCAGGCGGGCGAAGCCGAGCTGACAAAGCTGGGCGAGGCGTGGATGCCGCTGGCGCGATCGACCGTCGCGCGCAAGTCAGCGGCGCTCAGGCGCTTCTATGCGTTTCTCGCCGACGAGGGGCTGCGCGCCGACGATCCGGGCAAGGCGCTGCCGCGCCCGGCGTCGGCACGGCCGCTGCCCAAGATACTGAGCCACGCGGACGTCGACCGGCTGTTCGCCGAGATCGACGCGCGCACGGGCGTGGAGAAGCCCCGGCCGCTCGACCTGCGGCTCGCCGCGCTGGTCGAACTGCTCTACGGATCGGGGCTGCGCGCGACCGAGCTCGTTTCGCTCCCGCGCGTCGCGATCGCGCCCGATCGGCCGTTCCTGATCCTGAAAGGCAAGGGCGGCCGCGAGAGACTGGTGCCGATTTCGGACAAGGCGCGCGCGGCCGTGGCGCGCTGGCGCGATCATGTGCCGACCGAATCGCACTGGCTGTTCCCGTCGGGCGCGAAGCATCTCAGCCGGATCAGGCTCTACCAGATGCTGAAGAGCCTCGCCGCCGACGCGGGCGTGCCGCCTGACCGGGTGGGGCCGCATATCCTGCGCCATGCCTTCGCCACGCATCTGCTGGAAGGCGGCGCGGACCTGCGCGCGTTGCAGGCGATGCTCGGCCATGCCGACATCGCGACGACGCAAATCTACACGCATGTCGATGCCCGCCGGCTGGTCGAGCTGGTCAACGCGCGCCATCCGCTCGTTGACGCAGTGCGGCGTCGCGCCTAACCCCCTCGTCCAATGATGCACTATCTGGATTTTGAGAAGCCGATCGCCGAGCTTCAGGCCAAGATCGCCGAATTGAGCGAGAGCGCCGGCGCGGCCGATATCGCGCCCGAGGTGGCGAAGCTCCAGGCCAAGTCGGACAAGATGCTCCGCGATGCCTATGCGCGGCTGACACCCTGGCAGAAGACGCAGGTCGCCCGCCATCCGCAGCGGCCGCACTTCAAGGATTATGTCGCAGGGCTGATCGAGGATTTCATGCCGCTGGCGGGCGATCGCGCCTTTGCCGACGATCAGGCGATCCTCGGCGGGCTCGGCCGCCTCGGCGGGCGGCGCGTGCTGGTGATCGGCCATGAGAAGGGCGACGATACCGCCAGCCGCCTCAGGCACAATTTCGGCATGGGCAAGCCCGAGGGCTATCGCAAGGCGATCCGCCTGATGCAGCTTGCCGATCGCTTCGGCCTGCCGGTGGTCAGCCTCGTCGATACGTCGGGCGCGTTTCCGGGGGTTCAGGCCGAGGAGCGCGGCCAGGCGGAAGCGATCGCGCGGTCGACCGAGGCCTGCCTTGCGCTTGGCGTGCCGATGGTCGCCGCGATCGTGGGCGAGGGCGGATCGGGCGGCGCGGTGGGCATCGCCGCCGCCAATCGCGTGTTGATGTTCGAACATGCCATCTATTCGGTGATCTCGCCCGAAGGATCGGCCTCGATCCTGTGGCGCACCGCCGACAAGGCGGCCGACGCCGCCGAGGCGATGAAGGTGACGGCAGCCGATCTCGCACGCCTGAAGGTCATCGATCGCATCGTGCCTGAACCGGTGGGCGGCGCGCACCGCGATCCTGCCGCCGCGATCGCCGCGCTGGGCCTGGCGATCGGCGAGGAGCTGGATTCGCTGAAAGGGCTGAGCGCGGATCGGCTGCGGTCGGACCGGCGGAACAAGTTCCTCGCGATGGGCGATTTCTAGGCGCGACCCCGACGGCAGTGCGTCATTTGCTCCGGCCGCTGCCTCGTGCGCGCTGGGCGTTGGTGATGCTTTGAGTCGCGCGCGCCATCATGCTGAGGTCGCGCTGCTCGGAATCGGTGAGTCCGTCACGGGCGTAGCGTTCGCCGATCGCATCGACGCGGTTGGCGCTTCGCTTGAGGCTTTTCGCTTCGCGTTTCGAGAGTTCGCCATTCTTCACGCCCTGCCTGATGCTGTCGCGCGCCTGATCAAGGTCATGCGCGATGGCGGGGTGACGCGGATCGACGGTCACGGTGGCAATGGTCGGCGGGCGGGTGTCGCCGGAAGGCGCAATCTGGGCGCTGACGGAGACCGATGCGGTCAGAAGGAATGGAAAAGCCGCAATGGATCGCATGACCAACCCTCGCCCTATGAAGCCCGTCCATGAAAATCCGTCGATCGCGATGAACCGCGACTGAATCGCGCGTCAGCCGCGCCGCCGCTGGTTGAGCACTTCGTAGGCCATGACCGCCGTCGCCACGGCGGCGTTCAGGCTGTCGGCCTTGCCGAGCATCGGCATCTTCACGAGCAGATCGCATTGCTGCTCATAGGCTTCGGGCAGGCCCTGCGATTCATTGCCGACGAGGATGAAGGTCGGCGCGGCATAGCGCGGCGCCTGATAATCCGTGTCGGTGTTGAGGCTGGTGCCGATCAGCTGCCCCGGGCCGGCGCGCAGCCAGGCGACGAAATCGCTCCAGCGCGTCTGGGTGATCGACTGGGTGAAGAGCGCCCCCATGCTGGCGCGCACCGCCTCGACCGAGAAGGGATCGACGCTTTCGTCGAGCAGGATCAGCCCGCCCGCGCCGACGGCGTCGCCGGTGCGCAGGATCGTGCCGAGATTGCCGGGATCGCGCAGGCTTTGTGCCACGATCCAGATATCGGCCTTGCTGCGATCGAGCGCGGCGAGCGGGGTCAGGCGTTCGGGATAGACACCGATGACGGTCTGGGGGTTATCCTTGCCCGACAGCTTGTGGAGGATGTCGGGAACCGTCTCGATCACGTCGCCGCCGGCAGCCTCGGTCGCGGCGACGAGGCGGCGGACGATCGGGTGTGCAGCGCTGTCCCTGGCGTGGAACAGCATTTGCGGCAGCACGCCGGCTTCCTCGGCCTCGGCAAGTATGCGGAGCCCTTCGGCCAGGAACAGGCCTTCCTCGCGCCTATGCCTTTTGTCGCGCAGGCCGCGGACGCGCTTGATCAGCGGGTTCGAGAAAGCGGTGATTTCGCGCGCCACGGGGCTATTCTTCCCCGAACTTGTCCTCGACGAGCCTGGCGAGCTGGGCAACGGCATCGGCCGCGCCATCGCCTTCCGCGCTGATCGTCACGCTGTCGCCCATCGCCGCGCCCAGCATCATCAGCCCCATGATCGAAGTGCCGACCACGGCCGATCCGTCCTTCTCGACCTGGACGACGGCGGGAAGGCTGCTGGCGAGAGTCACGAAACGGGCGCTGGCGCGAGCATGAAGTCCGCGCTTGTTGGTGATCAATACGGTGCGCGTCACCGCGCTCATGCGGCCTCGCCCAGCACTTCGGATGCGACCGAGATATATTTGCGCCCGGCCTCGCGCGCGGCGGCGACGGCATCCTTGACGCCCATCGTCTTGCGCGCGCCTTCGAGGCGGATGAGCATCGGCAGGTTGATCCCGGCGATCACCTCGACCTTGCCCGGCTCCATCAGCGAAATGGCGAGGTTGGACGGCGTGCCGCCGAACAGGTCGGTCAGCAGGATGACGCCACGGCCTTTGTCGACCGCCTCGATCGCCTTGGCGATGTCGCCCCGGCGCAGTTCCATATCGTCCTCAGGCCCGATGCAGATCGCCTCGACCTCGCTTTGCGGGCCGACGACATGCTCCATCGCCGTCACGAACTCGGCGGCGAGCCGTCCGTGCGTCACCAGCACAAGTCCGATCATTTAGTCCTCTGGAAAATATGCATACCCGTTCAACGCCTGCTCTTGCGCCCGTCTTCTACCGCATCCTTGGGCGCGGTGGCGAGATCGCGATGCTGAACCGTGGGCGAAAAACCGGCCGCGCGCAAGCGCGCCGCGACCCGCTCGGCCACGTGGACCGACCGGTGTCTCCCCCCGGTACAGCCGAAAGCGACGCTTACATAGGACTTTCCCTCGGTCTCGTAGCGCGGGAGCAGAAGGAGAAGAAGCGATTCGATTTGTGACAGCGCTGGCTCATAGGCCACGTCTTCGGCGACATAGGCGCCGACTTCGGGATCGAGTCCCGTCAGCGGGCGCAGTTCGCGATCCCAGTGGGGATTGCGCAGGAAGCGCATGTCGAAGACCAGATCGGCGTTGCGCGGCAGGCCGCGCGCAAAGCCGAAGGACTGGACGACCAGCGTCGTCGTCGCGCCCTTATGTCCTGCAAAGCGCGCGCGGATGTCCTGCTGGAGATCGTTGCGGCTGAAGCTCGTCGTATCGAGGATATGATCGACGGCGATGCGTAAGGGGGCGAGCAGTTCACGCTCGCGCGCGATGCCATCGGCCGCCGGGCGATCGAGTGCTTGCGGGTGGCGTCGCCGCGTCTCCGAGTAGCGGCGCTCAAGCTCGGCGCCGGCCGCATCGAGGAAGAGCGTGACGACGTCGAGCCCCTGACGGCGCAGTGCCTCCACGCGCTGGATGATCGCCTCTGCATCGAAGCCGCGCGTGCGGCTGTCGATCCCGAAGGCGAGGGGGCGATCGTCCTCCGCACCCTCGGGCGCGGGTGTCCCGAGCAGGCGATCGAGCAGCGCGAGCGGGAGATTGTCGACCACTTCCCAGCCCATATCCTCGAGCGTGTCGAGTACGGTCGATTTCCCCGCGCCTGACATGCCGGTGATGATCAAGATCTTCCTGGGTTCGCTCATGCAGGCAGTCCGTGGAGGGAAAGGGCGAGCTCGACCTTGATCGGGGCCGAAGCCTCGAACGGGGCGAGCGCGACAACGGGAATGGCGATGCCGGCGATCGTGCGGCTGACGGGCGCATCCGGCATGCGATCGACCGTGCCGTCGAGGTTGACGATCAGCGCGACGGGCGACGATCCCATATGATCGCGCTCGACGATGCCGAGGCCGCGCACTTCCATCTTGCCGGCGATCGTCGCGGGTGGGGTAGCGATCAGACGGTCGCCGTCGCGGGTCAGCAAGGCCTGGTCGTCGGTGACGAGGGTCGCCCCGCGATCGATGAGGCGGAGCGCAAGGTCCGATTTGCCGGCTCCCGAAAACCCTTCGATCATCACGCCGCGTCCATCGATGGCGACGACGGTGGCATGGGCGCGCTCGGTCGAAACCGCACTCATTCGCTCGGCTCGTCGACGGCGGGCAGGCGGATGACGAAGCTGGCGCCGGGAAGGCCGTCGGCACGATCCTCGGCGGTGATAGTGCCGTCATGCCCCTCGATAATCGTGCGCGCGATGGCGAGGCCGAGGCCCGAATGGCGGCCAAAGCTCTCGTCGCTCGGGCGATCGCTGTGGAAGCGGCGGAAGATGATCTCGCGCTGGTCGGGCGGCACGCCCGGGCCTTCGTCCTCGACCTTGATGATGACTTCGTTGCCGACGCGCGTGGCGAGGACGCGCACCACGCCGCCTTCGTGCGAAAAGGATATCGCGTTGTCGATCAGATTCTCGAACACGCGGACGAGGCGCTGAGGCTCGCCCATCACCACAGCGACGCCCTTGCGCGGGCGGGCGAAGGCGATGCGCGCCCCGCCCGCGGGGTGGCGTTCTTCCCAGTTACGGATGATCTGTTCGATATGGCTGCCAAGGTCGATCGGCTCGAACTTGACGCGCGAAAGCTGGGCGTCAGTGCGCGCCGCCTCCGCGATGTCGGTGATCAGCCGGTCGAGGCGGCGGATATCGTCCTGGATAATCGCCATCAGCTGGTCCTGCGCCGCCGGATCCTTGACGCGCGCAAGCGTATCGGTGGCCGATCGCAGCGAGGCGAGGGGGTTTTTCAGCTCGTGCGTGACGTCGGCGGCGAAGGCTTCGGTCGCGTCGATGCGCTGGCGGAGCGCCTGGCTCATGTCGGATATGGCGCGGGCAAGCATGCCGATCTCGTCGCGGCGCGAGGGCAGGCGCGGCACCACCACCTCGCGCGCGCGCCCGAGCCGCACCCGGACGGCCGCGAAGGCCAGCCGGCGCAACGGGCGGACGATGGTGCGCGCGAGGAACAGCGACAGCAGCACCGAGACGATGATGATCAGCGCGAGGACCACGCCCAGCCGGAAGCGTTCGGCGCGGACCGAGCGCGTGATCGCGCGTTCGTTGGCGGTGACGAGCAGCGCGCCGCCATCGGGCAACGGGGCGGCGGCGGAGATCATCGGCGTGCGATCGGGGGCGAGCGAGATGGCGGCGTCGATCTGCTTGCGGTTCCGCGCCTGCATCACGATCGGCCAGCTTTGTGCGCGATCGATCGCGGGTTCGTCGAATTCGGGCGGCTCGTCGGCGCCGACCACGAAGTCGATCACGCGGTCGAGAAAGCGCGCGACATGGCGCTGCCACACCTCCTCGGCGGGATCGCGGAGGATATAGTTGGGAGGCGTCAGCCGCCAGCTGTCGATGATGAGCCGACCGTCGGGCGCATAGAGGCGCAGGCGGTTGCCGCTGTCGGAGATCAGGCGCGCGACCATCGCGGGGCGCTCATTTGGCTCCTCGGCGCCGATCGCCTCGGCCATCAGCCGCGTCTCGCGCTCGGCGCGGCTCAGGCGATAGTCGATTTGCCGCGAGCGATAGGAATCGAGATAGAAGAATCCGCCCGCCAGCATCGCGAGCGCGAAGATATTGACCGCGAGGATGCGCCACGCCAGCGACAGGCGCGACGTCCAGCGGACCGTGAGATCGCGGTCGTCAGTCATCCGAGAATCGATAGCCCGCGCCGTAGAGTGTCTCGATCGCGTCGAAATCGCCGTCGACCTGACGGAACTTGCGGCGCAGGCGCTTTATGTGGCTGTCGATCGTGCGATCGTCGACATAGACGTCGTCCTGATAGGCGGCGTCCATCAGCTGGTTGCGCGACTTGACCACGCCGGGGCGCTGCGCGAGCGATTCGAGGATCAGGAACTCGGTCACGGTCAGCGTCACGTCGCCGCCCTTCCACGTCACCTTGTGTCGAGCCGGATCCATTTCCAGCGCGCCGCGCACCAGCGGCTCGGCTGCTACGGCTTCGCTGTCGCCCGGTTGCTGGCGCGACAATTCGGTGCGGCGCAGGATGGCGCGGATGCGCGCGATGAGCAGGCGGAGCGAGAATGGCTTGGCGATATAATCGTCCGCGCCCATCGCAAGGCCTAGCGCCTCGTCCAGCTCGTCGTCCTTCGAGGTCAGGAAAATGACGGGCAGGTTCGATTTCTCGCGTAGCCGGCGCAGCAGTTCGAGCCCGTCCATGCGCGGCATCTTGATGTCGCACACGGCAAGGTCGGGCGGATTCTCGATCAGCGCCTTCAACGCGCTTTCGCCGTCCGAATAGAGCCGCGTAACGAAACCCTCCGCCTGGAGCGCGATCGAAACCGACGTGAGGATGTTGCGATCGTCGTCGACCAGCGCGATCGTTGCCGACATCCGGTTCTCCAGAAATGCGTCACGCGTCTGCTAGACCAAGCCGCGCCGTGCGGCAATCGGGCCGATTAAGGACGTTGGACGTTTGATCATGGCTTGTGCATGGACTAATGCCCCAATGCTATGAACGTTGATCTGCCCGACGGATGCGCAAGCCATTCGCGGGATGAGGAGAGAGAAGCCATGTCACTGCCCGTTCCCATCCATGATCTTGCGGCACAGGGGATCGCCACCCGCGCGACGCTCCACTGGAACCTGCTGCCGCCCCAGCTCGTCGAGCATGCGATTCGGCGGGGCGAGGGCATGATCGCCAAGGACGGGCCGTTAGTCGTCGCGACGGGCAAGCACACCGGCCGTTCGGCCAGCGACAAGTTTATCGTCCGCGATGCCGAGACCGAGAGCACGGTCTGGTGGGGCAAGACCAACAAGGGCATGACGCCGGAGCATTTCGCCGCGCTCAAGGCCGATTTCCTCGCTGCCGTCGCCGCCAGGGGCGAGCTGTTCGTGCAGGACCTTTTCGGTGGATCGCAGCCCGAGCATCGCGTCAAGGTGCGCGTGGTCACTGAGTTCGCCTGGCACAGCCAGTTCATCCGCACGATGCTGGTGCGCCCGGAAATCGCCGATCTGGCGGGATTCCTCCCCGATTATACGATCATCGACCTGCCGAGCTTCGCTGCCGACCCCGCGCGCCATGGCACGCGATCCGAAACGGTGATCGCGGTCAACCTGACCGAGAAGCTGATCCTGATCGGCGGCACCGCCTATGCCGGCGAGATGAAGAAGAGCGTCTTCGGCATCCTCAACTATCTGCTGCCCGCGCACGGCGTGATGCCGATGCACTGCTCCGCCAATATCGGGCCGAATGGCGATACCGCCGTCTTCTTCGGGCTTTCGGGCACGGGCAAGACCACGCTTTCGGCCGATGCCTCGCGCACGTTGATCGGCGACGACGAGCATGGCTGGTCGGACACGGCGGTCTTCAACTTCGAAGGCGGCTGCTACGCCAAGATGATTCGTCTTTCGCCCGAGGCCGAGCCCGAGATTTTCGCGACGACCAAGCGCTTCGGCACGATCCTCGAGAATGTCGTGATCGATCCCGATACGCGCGCGATCGACCTCGACGACGACAGCCTGGCCGAGAATAGTCGCGGCTCCTATCCGATCGATTTCATCCCCAATGCCTCGGCCGAGAATATGGGGCCGGTGCCGCGCAACGTGATCATGCTGACGGCGGATGCCTATGGGGTGCTGCCGCCGATCGCGAAGCTGACGCCAGAGCAGGCCATGTATCACTTCCTCTCGGGCTATACCGCGCGCGTCGCGGGGACCGAGATCGGCGTGACCGAGCCGACGGCGACCTTCTCGACCTGCTTCGGCGCGCCGTTCATGCCGCGCCACCCCTCGGTCTATGGCAATCTGCTGAAGGAGCGGATCGCGAAGGGCGGGGTGGATTGCTGGCTGGTCAACACCGGCTGGACAGGCGGCAGCTATGGCGCTGGCAGCCGGATGCCGATCAAGGTGACGCGCGCGCTGCTCAATGCGGCGCTCGACGGCAGCCTCAATGACGCCGAGTTCCGCGTCGATCCCAATTTCGGTTTCCGCGTACCGGTGAGCGTGCCGGGGGTCGACGACAAGATCCTCGATCCGCGCGAAACCTGGGCCGACAAGGCGGCCTATGACGCGACGGCTCGCAAACTCGTCCAGCAATTCATCGACAATTTCGCCGAATTTGCGGAGCATGTGGACGAAGGCGTCCGCCAATCCGCTCCCAAGGCAGCATAACAGGCCCGGCCATCGGTCGGGCGCTTCAGGAAAGCCCGACCGATGACCGAAGATCATTCTCCAAGACTGTTTGCCGACGCCGCCGCGGTTCGCCATGTGGGTGAGGGGCTGCTCGCGCGTACACTGCCGCGCGCCGAATGGACGCATGAGGCCCATCTCGCCGCGACCTTGTGGCTGGTGGTCGAACGGCCCGACATCGATCTCGATGCCGATCTGCGCGAGATCATCTCACGCTATAACGAGAGCGTCGGCGGGATAAACGACGAAACCCAGGGTTATCATCACAGCATCACCTGCTGCTTCCTTGCCGCAGTGCGCGATCACGCGGCCGAGACTACGGGCATGGAACTGGCTGCGCGCGCCAATGCGCTGCTGCTGTCGGAACGCGGCGGGCGCGGCTGGCCGCTTGGCCTCTACAGTCGCGGACGGCTCTTTTCGGTTGAGGCCCGGCTGAGCTATGTCGCGCCGGACCTCGCCTGAAACGGATCGTCAGTCGGTCAGCGCGGTGGGAACCTTGCCGCCATTTTTGGCAAGCTCGTTCATCACTGCCTTGTGCAGCCAGACGTTCATCTCGGCGCTGCCGCTGAGTTCGCCGGCATAGCCCAGCTCCTTGGCCAGCTCCTCGCGGTTGGCGAGGCTCGAATCGATCCCGACGAGCTTCATCAGATCGACGATCGAGGTGCGCCAGTTGAGATCCTTGCCGTCGGCCATCGTCGTCAGCACCGCTTCGACGTCGACCGGCTCGGCCGGCGTCGATGTGGCCACGGGGGCGAGGTTGGTCGGGTCGATGCCCGTCGTTTCGGGCGCGAAGATTGGCGGGCTGGAGTCGCCGGTGGCGTCAGGGGCCGTCTGCGCGGCGGGTTCCGCCTTCTTGCCGAAAATCGCGTCCTTGATCCGTCCGAAAATGCTCATGTCGATACTCCTTCCCGATGCACCGACACTACGCGTCCAATGTGACGCCCCGGCAATGGGCGCGAGTGCCATTTTACACTTGTTGACTGGGAGAGACGCGCCGGGTGGGGAAAGGGGCGAATGCGCTGTCGGCGGCCCCGGCTATGCGTTAGATTCGATGCGGTCGCCGAATCCGGCGCGCCGCCTGTGACGTAAAAGGAGCAGCTTCATGTCTCTACTCGACGGACTTCTTGGTCAGGCCGGGAATATCGATCTCGGCGCGCTTGCCGGACAGCTTGGGCTTTCGACAGACGAGTTGAAGGCCGGTGGCGAATCGATGCTGGGCAAGCTGGCGGGCGGCGGTGTCGATGCCGGTGGCGCTGCGGCCGACGCGGCGGCCGAAACCGGGATCGACGTATCGAAGCTTCAGGCGCTGCTGCCGGCGCTCGCCGCGCATTTCGGCGAGGCCGATGTCGAAGGCCTGCTCGGCAAGATCGGGCTGACCGGCGGCGACGGTATGATGGGCAAGCTGGGATCGATGCTGGATCGCGACGGCGACGGCAATCCGATCAACGACATCGCCGGCTTCGCCAAGGGGCTGTTCGGCAAGAGCTGAAATCAGCCCTGCGGCAAGGCGTTCTCGCGATCGACGAGGAGGACGCCTTGCTCGCAGCCGACGACGCGCAGCTGCGTGCCGACCGGGCAATCTGGGCCGTGCGCGGCCCAGCTGCCGTCGCCCACCTTCACGCGCCCCTGACCGCCCACGATTGCAGTCTCGACGGTCACGAGCTTGCCGAACAGGCGGGCGCCGCGATCGTTGAGCAGCGGATCGGCCGTCTCCACCGGATTGGCGATGTACCAGGCGCGGCCGGCGGCGACCGCGGCCACCGCGCTCGCGCCGAAGACCAGCAGCTGCATCGGGATCGACGGCTCGAAGATCAGCGTGGTCAGCCCCGCGACGATCGCGGCGGCGGCGAACCAGATCAGAAAGACGCCGGGTATGATCAGCTCGGCCACCGCGAGCAGCGCGGCGAGGATCAGCCAGAGCCAGTGCGGGCTGAGATCCATGGTCAGGCCTTGGGCTCGAAGGGGCTGATGCGCTTGGCGGCGGGCGCAGCTGGCGTCTTGTCGTCACCGCCCTTGATCGCCTCGCGCGCAAGCTCCCCGATGCCGCCGAGCGTACCGATGAGCTGGGTGGCCTCGACCGGGAAGAGGATCGTCTTGGCGTTGGGCGAGGTGGCGAACTGGCTGACCGCCTCGACATATTTCTGCGCGATGAAGTAGTTGATCGCCTGCGCGTTGCCGTCGGCGATCGCCTCCGACACCATCTGCGTCGCCTTCGCTTCGGCCTCAGCCTCGCGCTCGCGCGCCTCGGCGTCGCGGAACGCGGACTCGCGGCGGCCCTCGGCCTGCAGGATCTGCGACTGCTTCTGGCCTTCGGCGCGCAGGATTTCCGACGCGCGCAGGCCTTCTGCCTCGAGGATCGCCGCGCGCTTCTCGCGTTCGGCCTTCATCTGCCGGGCCATGGCGTTGACGATATCCGACGGCGGGCGGATGTCCTTCACCTCGACGCGGGTGATCTTCACGCCCCATGCCTCGGTGGCGTGATCGACGACGCCGAGCAGGCGGGCGTTGATCTCGTCGCGCTTGGACAGCGTCTCGTCGAGGTCCATCGATCCCATCACCGTGCGCAGGTTGGTGGTGACGAGGTTGAGGATCGCGACGTAAAGATCCGACACCTCATAGGCCGCCTTGGCCGCATCGAGGACCTGGAAGAAGACGACGCCGTCGGTCGAGACCATTGCGTTGTCACGCGTGATGATTTCTTGCCCGGGAATGTCGAGCACCTGCTCCATCATGTTCACGCGCCGGCCGACGCGGTAAAAGAAGGCGGGAAAGAAGTTGAAGCCCGGCCGCGCCACGCCGGTGAAGCGCCCGAAATGCTCGATCGTGTACTGATAGCCTTGGCGGACGATCTTCACGCTCGACCCCAGATAGAAAAGCACCATCAGAACAACGAACAACGCCGCAGTTGCAGCCATCGAAAATCTCCCTCCTCCAACCAATTCAGTCTAGGCGCATCATATCGCGCGCCCAAGCGGAATCGGGGCTGGCGCTCGGCCAGCGCAGTGATTACATGGCGCGCCTTACCTAAACCGGCGGTAAAGGCAGCAGGCAGCATATGGACATCGAACTCGGCCTCACTTTCGACGACGTCCTGCTGCGCCCGGCCGAATCCGAAGTCCTTCCCAGCCAGGCCGATACGCGGACGCGGGTGACGCGGGAGATCGCGCTCAACATCCCCGTCATGTCCTCCGCCATGGACACGGTGACCGAAGCCGACATGGCGATCGTGATGGCGCAGATGGGCGGGCTGGGCGTGCTCCACCGCAACCTTTCGATCGAGGAACAGGCCGCCGCGGTCCGCCAGGTCAAGCGCTTCGAATCGGGCATGGTCGTCAATCCGATCACGATCGCGCCGGGGCAGACGCTGGCCGAGGCGCAGGCGCTGATGGCGCATCATCGCATCTCGGGCATTCCCGTCGTCGAGGCGAGCGGCAGGCTGGTCGGCATCCTCACGCATCGAGACGTGCGCTTCGCCGAAAATCCGAACCAGCCGGTTTCCGAGCTGATGACCAGCCAGAATCTGGCGACGGCGCCCGCCGGCGTCAGCCAGGATGAGGCGCGCCGCCTGCTGCACCAGCGCCGGATCGAGAAGCTGCTGGTCGTCGACGACGCCTATCGCTGCGTCGGGCTGATCACGGTCAAGGACATCGAGAAGGCCGTCACCTATCCCAACGCGACCAAGGATGCATCGGGCCGCCTCCGCGTCGCCGCTGCGACGACGACGGGCGACGCGGGCTTCGCACGGACCGAGGCGCTGATCGATGCCGGCTGCGACCTGATCGTCGTCGATACCGCGCATGGCCATTCCAAGATGGTCTCGGCGGCGGTCGAGCGGATCAAGCGCCTGTCCAACGCCGTCCAGATCGTCGCCGGCAATGTCGCGACCGCCGAGGCGACGCGCGCGCTGATCGATGCGGGCGCCGACGGCATCAAGGTCGGCATCGGGCCGGGCTCGATCTGCACCACGCGCGTCGTCGCGGGCATTGGCGTGCCCCAGCTGACCGCAGTGCTCGAATCCGCTGCCGAGGCGCGCAAATCTGGCGTGCCGGTGATCGCGGACGGCGGCATCCGCACCTCGGGCGACGTCGCCAAGGCGCTGGCCGCAGGCGCGGGCAGCGTGATGATCGGGTCGATGCTGGCGGGTACCGAGGAAGCGCCGGGCGAGACCTTCCTCTATCAGGGCCGCGCCTATAAATCCTATCGCGGCATGGGCTCGGTCGGCGCGATGGCGCGCGGATCGGCCGACCGCTATTTCCAGCAGGACATCAAGGACCAGATGAAGCTGGTGCCCGAAGGCATTGAAGGCCAGGTGCCGTTCAAGGGCCCGGCCAAGGATGTCATCCACCAGCTGGTCGGCGGCGTGCGCGCTGCGATGGGCTATACCGGCGCGAAGACGATCGACGAGTTGCAGGAACGCGCGAAGTTCGTCCGCATCACCAATGCGGGCCTGCGCGAAAGCCATGTCCACGACGTCACCATCACGCGCGAGGCGCCCAATTATCCGACGCGCTGATCGGCCGAGCGCATGACGCCCGCCGCACGCATCCAGGCGGCGATCGAGCTGCTCGACGCGATCATCGTCGCCGCGCGCGACGGCGGAGCAGCGGCCGACACGCTCATCGCGCGCTATTTCAAGACGCGCCGCTATGCCGGGTCGAAGGATCGGCGCGCGGTGCGCGATCTCGTCTATGCCGCGATCCGGCGATCGGGCGACCGTCCGGCATCGGGGCGCGTCGCGATGATCGGCGTGGCGCGCGAGGACGAGACGGTGGCCGCCGGCTTCGACGGCTCGTCGCACGGCCCCGCGCCGATCGGGACAGGTGAGGCGGGCGCGGAGCGATCGGCGGTGCCGATATGGATCGCGCCGTCGCTCGCTGACTATGATGTGGCGGCGATGCTTGCGCGTGCGCCGCTCGACCTGCGCGTCAACGCGCTCAGGGCCGACCGCGAGGCGGTGCTGACCGCGCTTCCCGAAGCCGTGCCGACGCCGCATTCACCGCATGGCGTGCGCCTGCCCGAAGGTTTCGCGATCGAGGCGCATCCGCTGTGGGCGGAAGGCGCGATCGATATCCAGGACGAAGGCAGCCAGCTTATCGCGCTCGCCTGTGAAGCGCGGCCAGGCATGACGGTTGTCGATCTGTGCGCCGGCGCCGGGGGCAAGACGCTCGCGCTGGCGGCGGACATGCGCGGCGAGGGCAGGCTGATCGCCTGCGACACCAATCGCGACCGGCTTTCGCGCCTTGCGCCGCGTGCCGAACGCTCGGGCGCTGCCGGGATCGAGCAAAGGCTGCTTGATGCCGGGCGTGAGGCGCAGGCGATCGCCGATCTTGTCGGGCAAGCCGATATCGTCCTTGTCGATGCGCCCTGTTCTGGCACCGGCACCTGGCGGCGCAACCCCGAGGCGCGCTGGCGGCTGACGCCCGAGCGGATCGCGCGACTGACGGCGACGCAGGCATCGATCCTCGACCTCGCGGCGACGCTGGTGAAGCCGGGCGGCGCGCTTGTCTACGCCGTCTGCTCGCTGCTCGATGCCGAGGGGGCGGATCAGGTTGACAGATTCATGGGCGCGCGCGCAGATTGGCACGCCGAGGAGCCTTTCGGTCCCGCCGGCCGCAGCCGGGGGAGGGGCCGGACGGTCGACCCGGCGCGCGACGGGACGGACGGCTTCTTCGTCGCGCGACTGAGACGCCCGTGATGACCGAGCATCGATCGAGCCGTTTGGAGATAGTAATGCGTTTCACGCCCA
The DNA here is from genome assembly GCF_058790595.1 of Sphingomonas sp. EU05-FHT14C10. Taxonomy (NCBI): domain Bacteria; kingdom Pseudomonadati; phylum Pseudomonadota; class Alphaproteobacteria; order Sphingomonadales; family Sphingomonadaceae; genus Sphingomonas; species Sphingomonas sp. EU05-FHT14C10. Next base: position 28,537 of record NZ_JBYTEN010000021.1, read on the forward strand.
CCGCCCTTGCCCTGTCGCTTGCGTTGCTGACCATGTCGAGCGCCGGGCAAAGCCAGCGCGCCGACAATCAGCTCGATCCGCGATCGGTGGCGATGGTGGTGAAGGGCGATGCGCTGCGCCGTGCCGGCGATTTCGCGGGCGCGACCGATATGTATGAAAGCGCGCTCGCCATCGATCCGCGCAATCGCCCCGCCTTCATCGCGCTTGGCCAGACCGCGCAGGCGCAGGGTTTGCCGGGCAAGGCGATCCGCATGTATCGCGAGGCGCTGAATCTCGAGCCCAATGACCTGACCGCGCTTGCCGATCAGGGCGATGCGATGGTCCAGAAGGGCGCGGTCAACAAGGCGAAGGAAAATCTCGCCAAGATCAAGGGGCTGTGCAGCAAGACTTGCCCTGAGGGCAATCGCCTGGCCGCCGTGATCGCCAAGGGGCCGCCGCCGGCGGTGCTCGCCGCCCAGGCCGCGCCGAAGGTGCCGGCGGTGGGCGAGGAAGCCAAGTCGCAGAAGCCTGAATAAGCCTCAGCGCGCGTCGAGCGCGCGGGCGATCTTCACATATTCATCGACCGAAACCGTCTCGGCGCGTCGCGTCGGATCGATGCCCAGCGCCTCGAGCGTCTCGACGGCGCCGGGCAGGCCGCGCAGGCTCTGGCGCATCATCTTGCGACGTTGGCCGAAAGCCGCAGCGGTGAGCTTCTCGATCGTCGAAACGGCCACGCTCTCGGGCGCGGCCTTGGGCACGATATGCACGACCGCCGACATCACCTTGGGCGGCGGCGTAAAGGCCGAGCGGTGGACGTTCATCGCGATCCGTGCCTCGCTGCGCCACTGGGCGAGCACCGACAGCCTGCCATAGGCATCGCTGCCCGGCGCTGCGACGATACGCTCGGCGACTTCCTTCTGGAACATCAGGGTCAGGCTTTTCCACCAGGGAAGCCAATCCTCGGTGGTCAACCAGGCGACGAGCAGCGCGGTGCCGACATTGTAAGGCAGGTTAGAGACGATGTGCGGCGGCCGCCCGATTGCGACGCGCGCATCGAAGCCGAGCGCATCGGCCTCATTAACATGAAGCTTGCCGGGCGCGGCGGCGGCCAGCTCGGCAAGCGCGGGGATGCAGCGCGCGTCGCGCTCCACCGCCGTCACCTCCGCGCCCGCACCGATCAGCGCGCGCGTCAGGCCGCCGGGGCCGGGGCCGACCTCATAGACCGCTTCGCCTTCGAGATCGCCGGGAACGCGCGCGATCCGATCGAGCAATTGACTGTCCAACAGGAAATTCTGGCCCAGCGCCTTGCTCGCGCGCAGCCCGTAGCGCGCGATGACATCCCGCAACGGGGGGAGCGGCGTCACGCCAATGCGCGTTCGAGGCGCATCCGCGCGGCGGCAGCGGCCATGCGGATCGCCGCGATCATCGCGCCCGGATGCGCCAGATCATGCCCCGCAATGTTGAAGGCGGTGCCGTGATCGGGCGAGGTGCGGACGATCGGGAGGCCCAGCGAGATGTTCACGCCATCGTCGAAATAGAGCGTCTTGATCGGGATCAACGCCTGATCGTGATAGAGGCACATGGCGACGTCGTAGAGTTCGCGCGCGCGCGGGTGGAACATCGTGTCGGCGGCAAAGGGGCCGGTGACATGGATGCCCTCGGCGCGGAGGATCTCCATCGCCGGGCCGACAATGTCGATTTCCTCATGGCCGAGCTTACCGTCCTCGCCCGCGTGCGGGTTGAAGCCGGCAAAGGCGAGGTGCGGGCGTTCGATCCCAAAATTGCGCTGGAGCCCGCGCGCGGTGACGATCGATCGCGAAACGATCAGGTCGACGGTCAGCGCCTTGGGCACATCGGCGAGGGGCATATGCGTGGTGATCGGCACCACCTTCAGTCCCGGGCCGGCGAGCATCATCACGACATTCTCGCGCGCGATGCCGCAGCGCTCGGCGACGAATTCGGTCTGGCCGGGATGCGTGAAGCCGACGGCATAGAGCTGCGACTTGGACACCGGACCGGTCACCAGTCCGCCGACCGCGCCCGACCGTGCCAGCCCGACCGCCAGCTCGAGCGAGTCGAGCGAGCATCGCGCGCCTTCGAAATCGGGATGGCCCGGTCGAATGTCGCCGGCATCCTCGACCTGGATGATCGGCAACGCGGTCGGGAAAACGCGCGCTGCCTCCGACGGATCGTAGATGCGCTCGACCGGGCCGTCCCAAACGGCCTCGATCGCGCGTGCGTCGCCGACAGCAAGAAAAGGCGGACAGTCGTCGAGATCGCGGCAGGCCATCCACGCCTTGGCGGTGACCTCGGGGCCGATCCCCGCCGGATCGCCGAGCGCGACGACGAGCGGGTCGAGAAGGGGCATCGGATCCTCAGCGATAATCGACCACCGCATCGCGCCGCAGATCGCGCAGATAGCGCTGGGCGCGCCTGTTCACCCGCTCTTCCTCGAGCTGGGCCATGATCTGGTCGCGCGACGGCCCTGAAGCCGCCTGCGGATCGTCACGACCGCAAAGCACGAGCACCCGCACACCGTCCTGTATCGAGCCGAAGGGCGGCGTCGACTGGCCGATCGACAGGCCGAGCAGGGGTTGCTGAAGCTGCGGCGGCAGATCGCGGACGCGGACCTGATCATTGTCGACGATCTCGGCGCCGATGTCCTTCGCCACCTTGTCGGCGGTGCCGCAGCCCTGGATCGCCTTGGTCGCAGCCGCAAACGCCGCGGCGCGCTTGCCCGCCTCGTCCTGCGAGATACCCGCGGGGAAGGCGAGCGAAAGCTGGCGCAGGCTGAGCACGGCGTCGCGCGGATCGGCCATAAGAACCTGACGCTTGTCGACGAGGTAGAGGATCGAGAAACCGCCGGGAACCTCGATCGGGCCGGCGATCTGCCCGACCTGCATTTGGCTGATCGCCTCGCTCAACTGGCCGGGAAGCTGTTCCGAACGCACCCAGCCGAGGTCGCCGCCGACTGCGGCGGTCGAGGCCTCGGAGAACTGGCGCGCATAGGCGGCGAAGGAGCCGCCCTGATGCACCTGCTCGATGATCTTGCCGGCATTGTCGAACACCTGCTGCTTCGCCTCGGGCGCCGCCGACAGGTAGATCTCCCCGACCTTATATTCGGATGCGCCCTTGGAGGCTTCCAGCCGGTCCATGATCGCTTGGACTTCCTCGTCGCCAATGTTGACGAAGGGTTCGACGCGGCGGCGCAGCAGACGCTGCCATGCCAACTCGCCCTTGATCTGGCGCTTGATCGAGGCGTCGGAGGAGCCGATCGACGCGAGATAATCGGTCATTTGCCTGGGCGTGCGCTTGAAGTTCTGCGACACGCGGTCGTAGCTCTGCTGGATCTCCTTGTCGGTGATCTCGATCTCGTTGGCCTTGGCCTCCTGGATCTCCAGCGTCTCGTCGATCATGTTGCGCAGGACCTGCAGGCGCAGCCGGTCCATTTCTTCGGGCGGCACGCGCCCGCCGTTGGCGGCGACGACGAGCGCTAGGCGCTGATCGACGTCAGTGCGTGTGATGATCTCGCCGTTGATGATCGCCGTGGGCTTGCGCACCGCAGGATCATCCTTGCTGAACAGCACGACGTCATTCGGGATGTTGAGCCCCGTATCGGTCGCGGCTGCCGCGCCTTCGGGCGCGGTTTGCGCCAGCGCAGCCGTGGCGGTCGCGATGATGAGCGGAAGAGCGACGAAGCCGATGGCCCGATTCGCGCGCTTGTATCTGAAAAGGGTCAAGTTCCGATTCTATCCCAAGATTTCCGAAACGACGGTCAGCCTGCGCGCCGCCGCCTGAACCTAGGCTTAGCTGCCAAGATTCTTGAACGCCAGCCGCAACAGGAAGCTGTTGCCCCGCCGCGCGTCGCCCGTATCCTCATAGTCGCGTCGCCACGTCAGGCCAACCTCAAGGCAGTCATCCTCGTAAGAAATGCCGAGACGGTGGCGGATCGGCTCGAAACCGTCGCTCGACGACAGCGGATCCTCGTTGCGATCGGTCAGGTCGACGATCGCCGATCCGAACAGCGACCAATATTTCGCGAACTGGATGCGCCCCCCCGCGCGAAGCTCCTCGCGGTCGCGCAGATCCTCGATGCTCGGGTCGATGTCGCGGTTGAGCCGCAGATAGCCGAACATGACATAGGTCTTGCGCGATCCGATGGTGGCGTCGACCTCGTTGCGGCGGATCGCCAGCGTATCCTTGTCGAGGCGGAAACGCTCGGTGATCTTCACGAAATCGCGGAAGCGGACTTCCGCGCGGCCGACGATGTCGGAGGTGCGGCCCGAAAGCCCGGTGCCGTCGGGGAAAAGCTGAGGTTTGCTGTCCAGCCGGTAGCTCTGCCCGACATTGGCGTCGATGCTGAAGCCCGGCAGCGTCAACGCATAGTCGACGCCATAGGTGATGCGCTGGCCGTCCTCGTAACGGTCGTAGCCGGGGAAGCGATTGAGCGCGAAGAGGTTGCTGTCCTCGAGGTCGAAGGCGCGCGAATCCTCGTTCGGGATCTTGAGGTTGCTGATGTTCGGGCTGGCGACGATCTGAACGCGTGGCGTGATCTGCTGGGTGCCGCCGAGGAACTGGCCGACGAAGGGCCATTTCACGTCGACCGCGACCGTCGCGATGGCGCGCGCGTGCCAGCCCGGATCGCCGCGATAGATCACGGTCGGCGTCGCGAGCGTGTCGTCGGTATGATAGACGTCGCCCCGGGTCAGCGCCGTGAAGGTCACTTCCTGGCCGAAGGGCGTATATTTGCGCAGGTCCCACTTGAACTCGGCGAAGGCGCGCTGCGTATCCTGCCCGTCCGTCCGCGTGATGCCGAGGCTGTTGAGCTGGAGCTGAAAATTGCCCCCCAGCACCGGATCGGCGAAACGGCGGCGATAATCCAGTTCGGGCAGCGCGATCGGCTGCTGGCCCTGCGGATCGTTGGCGCGCAGCGTCTGCGTCACCCAGCCGGCAAGCGAGAAATAGCTGTCGGAGCCGATACGCTCGAGCCGGACCGTCGAGCGCAGCCGGTCGTCGTAGGAATAGTTGTAGCGTCGCAGGAAGGTGCGGTCGGTGACGACGCGGATCGATCCGCTGATGTCCCAGTTGGGGTCGAGTTGGAACCGGCCGCTGGCGTCGAGATAGCCGCGAAACCTCTTCGATCCGTCGGTGATCGGCGTGTTGACGCCAGCGGGCTGCACCATGCTCGACGTGCCGAGCATCGTGATCTGATAGGCGCCCTTGCTGGTCAGCGCGCGATATTTGAGGTCGAGCAGCGGCAGCACGCTCGTGTAGATGTGCGGCGTGATCGTCAGGTCGCGGTTGGGCGCGATCTGCAGGTAATAAGGCAGGGCGACGTCGAATCCGTTTACCCGGTTGTACTGCATGTCGGGCACCAGCAGGCCGGATCCCGCGCTGTTGTCGCTGGGGCTTGAAAGTCCGGGCAACGGAATCAGCGGCAACCCGAACAACTCGATCCGCGCGCCGTGATAATAGATGCGCCCCTTGTTGGGGTTGTAGACCACGCGCGCCGCGCTGACCTTCCAGGTCGGGTTCTTGGGGCAGCCCTTGTCGTCCACCACCGCGCAGGGCGTGTAGGCGGCGTGATCGAGTGTCGAGATGTTGTCTTTGCGCGTGCCGCGCAGCGCGGCAAGCCGCCCGCCATCCTCCATCACGATCAGCAGATTCTCGACCACGCCGTCCTTCAGCGTGTCGGTCAGGTCGGTTGAATCGCCGTAGGCGACATCGCCCTGCGGATTGGTGATGGCGACGTTCCCCGTGGCGGTCACCTGGCCCGATTTGCGGTTCCACACCACCTTGTCGGCGCGCAGCCTGTTGCCTTCGCGGAACATGCGTACATCGCCCGAGGCGGTGACGATGTCGTCGTCGCGGCCATAGAGAATCTCGTCTGCGCTGAACTCGACGATATTGTCGTCATCGGTCGCGGCCGTCGGCGAGGGCGGAGGTGGCGGCGGGCTCTGGCGTGGTCCCAGGTCCTGCGCGTTGACGGCGGACGAAGCGAGGCCGGCGGCGACGGGCAGAGCCATAAGAAGAAACGACCGACTGCTCGACACACCAACCCCTTTGACCGTCTTCGACGGCGTCTGAAACGCCGCCTATCGCACCGGAAAGGGCGGCCCGCAATCTCTTGGGATACAGCGGTTCAATTTCGCGCCATGCTGTCCTACATGGTCGCCACATGCCCAAGGGCGAAAAAGAACAAGTAAGGAAGAATGATGCGTTTGAGCTTCGCCGCCGCGCGCCCCGAAGGCGCCTTCGATCTCGCCATCCTGTCGCCGAGCGGGGGCGCGCAGCCGCCCAAGGTTTCCGGGCTCGATCCGCAGGATGAAGGGCTGCTGGCGACGGCGGTCAAGGCCGCGCGCTTCGAGGGCGAAGCCGGTGCGATCGCCGAGCTTTTTGCGCGCGTCGGCGGTGAGTCGCGCCGCCTGCTGGTGGCAGGCGCGGGCGCGGGCTCGATCCGTGACCTCGAGCGCGTCGGTGCGGCGCTGACCGCGCGCCTGCTGACCTCGGGCACCGAGAAGCTGGTCGTCGATCTGACGGGCGCGACGCTGACCGCCGAGAGCGTAGCCTCGCTCGCAACCGGCCTGGTGCTGCGGGGCTGGCGTTACGACGTCTATCGCACCAAGCTGCCCGCCAAGGCGAAGCCGACGCTCGACGAGCTCGTGATCGTCGGCGCGCCCGAGGGCAGCGAAGCAGCGTGGGAAATCGCCAAGGCTGTGGCCGATGGCGTCGCCTTCACGCGCGAGCTGGTCACCGAGCCGTCCAACATCATCTATCCGGAAAGCTTCGTCGAACGCTGCCTCCACCTGCGCGAACTGGGCGTGGAGATTGAGGTTCTCGACGAGCCGGCGATGCGCAAGCTCGGCATGGGCGCGCTGCTTGGCGTCGCGCAGGGCTCGCGTCGTGCGCCGCGCCTGCTCGTGCTGCGCTGGGACGGCACCGGCGGTGCCGAGAAGACCCCGGTGGCCTTCGTCGGCAAGGGCGTGACTTTCGATACCGGTGGCATCTCGATCAAGCCGGCCGCCGGCATGGAAGACATGAAATGGGACATGGGCGGCGCCGGTGCGGTTGCGGGCACGATCAAGGCGCTCGCGCTGCGCAAGGCGAAGGCGCATGTCGTCGGCGTCTGCGGCCTTGTCGAGAATATGCCCGATGGTAACGCGCAGCGCCCCGGTGACGTCGTCACCTCGATGTCCGGCCAGACGATCGAGGTCATCAACACCGATGCCGAGGGGCGGCTCGTGCTGTGCGACGCCCTCACCTGGGTGCAGCAGAACTATGCGCCCAAGACGATCGTCGACCTCGCGACGCTGACCGGCGCGATGATCATCAGCGTCGGCAGCGAGCATGGCGGGCTGTTCTCGAACGACGATTCGCTGGCCGACGAGCTGCTTGCGGCGGGCAAGGCGGCGGGCGATCCGCTGTGGCGCTTCCCGCTCTCCGACGCCTATAACAAGCTGATCGACAGCCCGATCGCCGATATGAAGAATGTCGGTCCGCGCGGCGCCGGCTCGATCACCGCGGCGCAGTTTCTGAAGCGCTATATCGACGACGGCGTGCGCTGGGCGCATCTCGACATCGCCGGCATGGTCTGGGCCGACAAGCCCGGCGCGGTCTGGGGCAAGGGCGCGACCGGTTTCGGCGTGCGCCTGCTCGATCGTTTCGTCGCCGATAATTTCGAGAAGTGAGCTCCGGACGGTGCAGGTCGATTTCTACCACCTGACCGCCCGCCCGATCGAGGCGGTGCTGCCACGCATCGCCGAACGCGTGGTCGAGGGTGGCGGCCGCCTGCTGGTGGTCGCTGCCGACGCGGCGCAGCGCGACGCGCTCGATCGCACGCTCTGGTCATACGCGGCCGACAGCTTTCTGCCGCACGGCCAGGCCGGCGGGGGCGACGAGCCCGATCAGCTGGTGTTGATCGCGCCCGATCCCGTGCCGCTCAACGCTGCGCGCAACATCGCGCTGGTCGACGGCCTGTGGCGTGAGGAGGCGACCGGCTTCGATCGCGCCTTCCACTTCTTCGACGATGAGGGGATCGAGGCGGCGCGCGCGGCGTGGCGGTCGCTTGCCGATCGCGACGGGATCGAGCGCCGCTACTGGAAGCAGGACGAATCGGGCCGCTGGAGCCAGGTCGCCTGAAGCCTGCGCTTGCGGAAGCGCGCCCGAGCGACTAGGGGAGCGCCACTTTTCCCTAATCCACACTCAACCAGACATGGAGCCCAACGGCCATGGCCGCGACTCGCACCTTTTCGATCATCAAGCCCGACGCCACGCGTCGCAACCTGACCGGCGCCGTCACCAAGATGCTTGAGGAGGCCGGCCTGCGCGTCGTCGCCTCGAAGCGCATCCAGATGACCAAGGATCAGGCCGAGGGCTTCTACGCGGTCCACAAGGAACGCCCCTTCTTCAACGATCTGGTCAGCTTCATGATCTCGGGCCCCGTCGTCGTGCAGGTGCTCGAGGGCGAGAACGCCGTGCAGCGCAACCGCGACATCATGGGCGCGACCAACCCGGCCAATGCCGAGCCGGGCACGATCCGCAAGGAACTGGCCGAATCGATCGAGGCGAACAGCGTCCACGGTTCGGACAGCGAAGAAAATGCGGCGATCGAGATCGCCTACTTCTTCAAGCCGGAAGAAATTGTCGGCTGATCCTACGCCGCGCGGCATCCGCCGCTGCGGCCCGCAGGATGCGGCGGCGCTGGCTCTGGTCGGCGCCGCCACTTTCCTCGAAACCTATGCATGGATGATCGCGGGCGACGACATCGTCGCGCATGTCCGCGATCGCCACGACGCGGCGAGCTATGCCGCCTTCCTCGCCAATCCCGAATGCGCCTTGTGGGTTGCCGAGGCGGATCGCGGCGCAGCTATCGGCTTCGCGCTGCTCACCCCGCCCGACTTGCCGGTCGAGACCGGCCCCGACGATGCCGAGCTTCGTCGCATTTACCTCCTGTCGCGCTATCAGGGTGGCGGCACCGGCGCGCGCCTGTTCGCGGCGGTCGCCGACGAGGCGCGTGCGTGGAGCAAAAAGCGCCTGCTGATCGGCGTCGCCAAGCAGAATGAAAAGGCGATCGCCTTCTATCGGCGCCAGGGCACCGCCATTATCGGCGAGCGCGCCTTCCGCGTCGGCGATGAGACGTTCGAGGATTTCGTACTGGCACTGACGCTTTAGGCTAGCCTCACTTCGCTGATGAAATCGCTTTCCAGCGCGCATCGATCTTCTTGCGCGCGTCGTCCTCGTCGACATGCTCGATCAGCGACAGGCCGCGCAGGCGGATCGTGGCCCCGCCGAACATCTTGCCGTCGAGTACATAGCCGATGTCGTAGATGGCGACGTCGCTGTGCGGGGCGCCATCGACCAGATAGCGCGTGGTGATCGCGACGGGAAGGCGAGCGTCGCCGCGCGTTTTCTCGTTCATTCCGGCGTCGGCGCGCGCCTTCTTCAGCCGGTCGTCGAACCATGCGGAATCGATGCGCGCGTCGCCCGCCGTTTCGACGGAGCGCACATCGAGCGGCGTCGGGAAGGCGATATTCTGGCCCTGGATCACCTGATCGCCCTTCACCGGGCTGAGCGTCAGCGCCTTGCCGCCGCGAATTATGCTGGCCTTCAGAGCGAGCGTCGCGGCCTTCGCGTCGGCGGCCTGCTCGTCATGCTGCTTGTCGGCGCGCTGGGCGGTGCGGTCGGCATAGTTGTTCCACAGCGTCAGCGCCGAGATGATCACAGCGACCACGCCCAGAACCTCGCCCAGCGTGATCCAGCGCCGCCGGATCGCCGCCGCTTCGGCCGCCTGTTCCTTGTGCGCCTGCGGCTCGGGCGCCGGTCCGTCGCTCATCGTCCGCCTGCCTCCAGCAGTCGCGCGGGCGCGACCAGTTCCCAGCTCTGCGCGATGCGATCGCCGATGCGGTCCCAATCGGTCTCCGCCGCGCCGACGCGCATGGCCACCCAGCCGGCGGGGCCGAGATAGGGCGGCACATAATAGAAATCGGGATCGGCCTCGACCAGCATAGCCTGTTCCTCAAGCCCGGACGTCTTCACCATCACCGCCGTTTCGCCGTCGCCATGATGATCATGCCACAGATAGGCGAAGAACTTGCCCTTCACGATGTGGAAGCCCGGCGAACCGTGCGAAAGCCGCTCGGCGGAGTCGGGCAGCGCCCGCGCGATGGCACGGACGCGCTCGAGTGTCGCTTCAGGATCGGAACTGAGCACGCGACACGAACTCCCCAAGCGCCCTCGGGTACAGCCTATGTTCCTCGATCAGCACGCGCGCGGCAAGGCTTTCCGGCGTGTCTCCCGCAAGAACCGGAACCTCGGCCTGCGCCAGCATGGGGCCGTCGTCCAGCTCCGCCGTCACTTCGTGCACCGATACGCCGTGGACCGCATCGCCCGCCTCGATCGCGCGTGCATGGGTGTCGAGACCCTTATATTTGGGAAGGAGCGAGGGGTGGATATTGATCATCCGGCCCGCCCATTTCTCGACGAATCCTGGCGATAGCAGGCGCATATAGCCGGCCAGCGCGACGAAGGAGACGCCGGCCTCGCGCAGCGCCGCATCGACGAGGGAGTCGAACTCGGCGCGCTTCAGGCCGACGTGGCTGTGCGCCCAGGTCGCGATGCCCATCGCTTCGGCCGCCTGCAGCCCGGCCGCTTCGGGATCGTTCGATCCGACGAAGACGATCTCATAAGGGCAGGCCGGATCGCGCGCCGCCTCGACGAGCGCGATCATATTGGACCCACGCCCGGAAATGAGAACGCCGACCCTGGCGCGATCAGGCGTCATGCGTCGCCGACCATGCGGCGCGCGCGCTCCACGTCTCGGCGCCGCCCGCAACGGTGCAGCCGCGTGTGCCCGTATCGATGCGGCCGATGTCGAACACCGTCTCGCCCGCCGCGGTCAGCGCGGCGCTGACAGCGGCGACATCGCCTTCGGCGACGACGATCGCCATGCCGATCCCGCAATTGAAGGTGCGGGCCATTTCCTCGGGCTCGATCGCGCCCTGCGCCTGCAGGAAGGCCATCAGCCGCGGCTGCGGCCACGCATCGGCATCGATATGCGCATGAAGCCCTTCGGGCAGGACGCGCGGGATATTCTCGAGCAGGCCGCCGCCCGTGATATGCGCCATCGCCGCGACCTTGCCCGCGCGGACGAGGGGGAGGAGCGACTTCACATAGATTCGCGTCGGCGCCATCAGCGCGTCGATCAGCAGCGTCTCGATATCGAAGGGGGCCGGGCGATCGAGCTTCCAGCCCTTGTCGGCGGCGAGGCGGCGAACGAGCGAGAAGCCGTTGCTGTGCACGCCCGACGAAGCGAGGCCCAGAATCGCGTCGCCCGCCTTCACCCGGTTGCCGGTCAGCGCCTGCGATCGTTCGACCGCGCCGACGCAGAAGCCGGCAAGATCATAATCGCCCGCCGCATACATGCCGGGCATCTCGGCCGTCTCGCCGCCGATCAGTGCGCAGCCGGCGATTCGGCAGCCCTCGGCGATGCCGGCGATCACGCGCTCGGCAACGCCGGCCTCCAGCTTCCCGGTCGCATAATAATCGAGGAAGAACAGCGGCTCCGCGCCCTGCACGATCAGATCGTTGGCGCACATCGCGACAAGGTCGATGCCGACGCCGTCGTGCCGGTCGTGCTCGATCGCGAGCTTGAGCTTGGTGCCCACGCCGTCGTTGGCGGCGACGAGCAGCGGATCGTCATAGCCCGCCGCCTTCAGGTCGAAGAATCCGCCGAAGCCACCAAGCTCGGCATCGGCACCGGGACGGCGCGTGGCTTTCGCCAGCGGCGCGATCGCCTTCACCAGCGCGTTTCCGGCGGCGATCGAGACGCCCGCCTGGGCATATGTATAGGGCTTGTCGTCGGTCATCTGTGCCGCCTAGCCACAACGCGCTTGGATTTCCACCGCCAACACGCCAGAAGGGCGCCGTGATCGCAATGCCGCGCTTGTCCAGACTGATCCCGCCGCTGGTTGCCCTCTCGCTTTTGGCGGGGCTGAGTGCGGTGGTGCGCGCCCAGCTGGAAGGCTCGAACCGCGGTGTTCCGCCGATCGACAGCTCCTCGAGCCTTGAGGTGAGCGGGGTCGAGGTCGACGTTTCGGCCCCCACCGCCGATGCCGCGCGACTGGGCGGCTGGCGGCTGGCGCAGCGCAAGGGCTGGCAGATGTTGTGGCAGCGCACGCACGGCGGCGCGGCGCCCGCGCTGTCCGATTCGGCGCTCGACGGCATGGTCGCGGGTATCGTCGTCGAGGATGAGCAGATCGGCCCGCACCGCTATGTCGCGCGGCTGGGCGTGCTGTTCGATCGCGCGCGCACCGGCGAGGTGCTGGGCATCGGCGGGCGGGCCTCGCGCTCGGCCCCGATGCTCGTCATCCCGGTGGAATGGAGCGGCGGCGCGGCGCAGAGCTTCGAGGTGCGCAATCCCTGGCAGGAAGCCTGGGCGCGTTTCCGCACCGGCAACAGCAGCATCGATTATGTCCGCGCGACGGGCACCGGCGTCGATCCGCTGCTGCTCAACAATGCGCAGACGCTGCGCCCTGGCCGCGGCTGGTGGCGCTTCCTGCTCGACGGCTATGGCGCGGCTGATGTGCTGGTGCCGCAGGTCGAGCTTCAGCGACTGTGGCCCGGCGGCCCGGTGATCGGGCGCTTTACGGCGTTTCATGGCCCCGACAAGCGCCTGATCGGCCGCTTTGCGCTGCGCGTCGAAAATCCCGATGCGCTGCCCAAGCTGCTCGACGAAGGCGTCCGGCGGATCGATGCGTTATACGCGCAGGCGTTGGCGATGGGGCAGCTTCGCCCCGATCCCTCGCTGGTGATCGAGGAACCGGTCGATACCGAGGCGCTGGAGGACAGCCTTGCGCTGGCCCCCGAGGAGAATACTGCGCTGGTCGGTGCCACACCCGCAGCAGGCACTGCGACGGTGACAGTGCAGTTCGACACGCCGGACGCGGCTTCGGTCGACGCCGCGGAGACTGCGCTGCGCGGCGTGCCCGGCGTACGGTCGGCGGCGACATCGAGCCTCGCGCTCGGCGGCGTTTCCGTCATGAAGGTGGTGGTGCAGGGCGATGGCGCCGTGTTCCGCGCAGCGCTCGCCGCGCGCGGCTGGCAGGTGCAGGGCACCGGGGACACGATCCGCATCCGCCGCGCCGCCGCGCCGCCGTCGCCAAGCCCGAGCACGACTGGCCGGCAATGAGCCAGATCGCCCTGCCGCTCGACTGGCCAGCCGGCGAGACCCAGCAGGATTTCATCGTCGGCGACAGCAATGCCGCCGTCGTCCGTCACCTCGACCATTGGGGCGCCTGGCCGGTGATGGCGACCATCCTCACTGGTCCGCGCAAGTCGGGCCGCAGCTTGCTCGGGCGGCTTTTCGCCAAAAAAAGCGGTGGTCAATTGATCGACGAAGCCGATCGCCGCGACGAGGAAGAGCTTTTTCACGCCTGGAACGCCGCGCAGGAGCAGCGCCTGCCGCTGCTGATGATCGCGGATCAACCGCCGCCTGCCTGGCGCGTGCGCCTGCCCGATCTGCGATCGCGCCTCGGCGCGACGCCGGCGGTTGCGCTCGCTGATCCCGACGATCAGCTTGCCGGCGCGCTCGTCGAAAAACTGCTGGTCCAGCGCAACCTCATGCCGCCGCCCGACCTTATCCCCTGGCTGATGCCGCGCATCGAGCGCAGCCATGTCGGGCTGATCCGTGTCGTCGATGCGCTCGATCAGGCTGCACTTTCGCGCCGGACGCGCTTGTCGTTGAAACTTGCCCGCGCCACATTGGCGGAACTTCGACTGATCGACGGACAAGAGGATTCGGCCTGATGGCAACCGCCCTACCGATAATGGAAAGCGATGCCCCCGCCGATGGCGGTTCGCGATATTTCAATCGCGAGCTGAGCTGGCTCGCGTTCAACCGTCGCGTGCTCGAGGAAGCAGGCAATCCCTCGCATCCGCTGCTTGAGCGGCTGCGCTTCCTGTCGATCTCGGGCAACAATCTCGACGAGTTCTTCATGGTCCGCGTCGCGGGCCTCAAGGGGCAGCAACTCCAGCAGGTCGAGGAGCGTTCGCCCGATGGCTTGACCGTCACCCAGCAGCTTTCCGCGATCGCCGAGAGTGCGGATTCGCTGATGTCCGCCCAGCGCGCCGAATGGCGCAACCTGCGCGAGATGCTGCGCGAGAACGGCATCTTCGTGCTGCGCGCCAGCGAGCTGGATGGCGAGGCGCTGAGCTGGCTCGAAAGCCATTTCCGCGACCAGATATTCCCGGTGCTCACGCCGCAGGCGCTCGATCCCGCGCATCCCTTTCCCTTCATCCCCAACAAGGGGCTGTCGATCATCCTCGATCTCGTCCGCCTGTCGGACCGGCAGGAGATCAGGGAACTGGTCATGCTCCCCGCGACGCTCCAGCGCTTCGTCCGTCTGCCCGGCGAACAGGCGCGCTATGTCGCGATGGAAACGCTTATCCGCTGCTTCCAGCACCTGCTGTTCCCCGGATATGAGGTGCTGGGTTCAGGCTGCTTCCGCATCATCCGCGACAGCGACATCGAGCTTGAGGAAGAGGCCGAAGATCTCGTTCGCTATTTCCGCAGCGCGATCAAGCGCCGGCGGCGGGGCAGGGTGATCCGCCTTGAGCTTGAGACGGCGATGCCCGATCATCTCGAGACGCTGGTCAATACCGAGCTAGGCGGCAATGATGCGATCGTCACCGAAACGGGCGGGTTCCTCGGCATCGGCGACCTCGAGCAGCTTGTCGAGGAGGACCGGCCCGATCTGAAATTCCCGCCCTTCTCGCCGCGTTTTCCCGAGCGTATCCGCGAGCATGGCGGCGACTGCTTTGCAGCCATCCGCAGCAAGGACATCATCGTCCACCATCCTTATGAGACGTTCGACGTCGTGCTCGCCTTTCTCAAGCAGGCGGCTGCCGATCCCGACGTGGTGGCGATCAAGCAGACGCTCTACCGTGCGGGCAAGCAGTCGGCGGTCATCAACGCGCTGATCGCGGCAGCTGAGGCGGGCAAGTCGGTGACGGCGGTGGTCGAGCTCAAGGCGCGCTTCGATGAGGAGCAGAACCTGCTCTGGGCCTCGGCACTCGAACGTGCGGGCGTGCAGGTGGTCTATGGCTTCATCGACTGGAAGACGCACGCCAAGATATCGATGGTCGTGCGGCGCGAGGGCGGCAGCTATCGCACCTACTGCCATTTCGGCACGGGCAATTATCATCCGATCACCGCGCGCATCTATACCGATCTCAGCTTCTTTACCGCCGATCCGCGCGCCGGGCGCGATGCGGCGCAGCTGTTCAACTACATCACCGGCTATGTCGAGCCGAGCGATCTTGAATTGCTCACCATGTCGCCGCACGGATTGCGCGAGAAGCTGTCGGCGCTGATCGATACCGAGATCGATAATGCCCGAGCGGGCAAGCGCGGCGGGATCTGGGCGAAGATGAACTCGCTGGTCGATCCCGCGATCATCGAGAAGCTTTATGCGGCAAGCGCCGCAGGCGTGGAGATCGATCTGATCGTGCGCGGCATCTGCTGCCTCCGACCCGGCGTGCCGGGGCTGTCCGATCATATCCGCGTGAAGTCGGTCGTCGGACGCTTCCTCGAGCACAGCCGCATCTGGGCATTCGGCAATGGCCGGGTACTGCCCAATGACGGCGCCAAGGTCTTCATTTCCTCGGCCGACTGGATGCCGCGCAACTTCGACCGGCGCGTCGAATATATGATGCCGATCCTCAACCCGACGGTGCACGATCAGGTGCTCGATCAGGTGATGGTCGCCAATCTGATCGACAATGAGCAGAGCTGGGAGCTTCATCCCGACGGCAGCTATGAGCGTGATCAGCCGGGCGACCGGCCCTTCAACCTCCACCGCTATTTCATGACCAATCCGTCGCTTTCCGGGCGCGGACAGGCGCTTGAGCATAGCGATGCCGTGCCCAAGCTCCACCTGCGGCGGCGGCGTGGCTAACCTGCTGTTCCGCAAGCTCGAGCGCGAGGCGGAACCGGTGCATGCATCGGCCGCCCGCCGTTCCGCGATCATCGATATCGGGTCAAACTCGATTCGCCTCGTTGTTTATGACGGGCCGCCGCGCGCGCCCGCGATCATGTTCAACGAGAAGGTGATGGCCGGTCTCGGTCGCTCGCTGGCCGAAACCGGCGCGATCGATGCTGCGGCGATGGACATGGCGACCACCGCGCTGGGCCGCTTCAGGCAGCTTTGCGTCGGCATGGGCGTTAGGCAGCCGCGCACCGTCGCCACTGCGGCCGTGCGCGACGCCTCCAATGGCAGCGAACTGATCGCGCGCGCCGAGGCGCTGGGACTGACGGTCGATCTGCTGTCGGGCGAGGAAGAGGCGGAGGCGGCGGCCAATGGCGTGATCTCGGCGATCCCCGAGGCGGACGGCGTGGTGGGGGATCTTGGCGGCGGCAGCCTCGAGCTGGTGCGCGTGAAGAAGGGTGCGATCCTCGATCGCGTCTCCTTCCCGCTTGGCGTGCTGAGGATCGAGGGCGTTCACAAGAAGGGGCATGGCGCGCTCGATCGCCGCGTCGCTCAATATTTCAAGACTGCGCCGTGGCTGGACGCCGCGCAGGGCCTGCCTTTCTACATGGTCGGCGGATCGTGGCGCGCGCTGGCGCGGCTTGATATGCACCTCAGCGAATATCCGCTGCCGATCATCCACCAATATCAGATGGACCCGCGCACGCCGCAGCGGCTGGTCCGCGTCCTCGCCCATATCGACCGGCCCCGGCTGAAGCAGGTGCCTTCGCTGTCGGGCGGGCGCATCGGGACGATGGGCGAGGCGGCGGCCTTGCTGTCGTCGCTGGTCCGCCACCTCAAGCCGAACGGCCTCGTCGTCTCGGCGCATGGATTGCGCGAAGGGTTGCTGTTCGGTGCCCTGTCGGGCGAGGAGCAGGCGATCGATCCGCTGATCGCGGCCTGCCGTGACGAAGGCGAGCGATCGGGCCGTTTCCCCGAGCATGGCGATCTGCTCAATCGCTGGATCGCACCGGTCTTCGCGCGGGAAAAGGCGGCGGATGCCCGTATCCGTCATGCTGCCTGCCTGCTTGCCGATGTCGCATGGCGCGCCAATCCCGAGTTCAAGGCCGAGCGCGGGCTGGAGATCGCGGTGCATGGAAACTGGGTCGCGATCGATCCGCGCGGGCGCGCCATGCTGGGGCAGGCGCTGTTCAGCAGCTTTGGCGGCGGCGCACTGCCGCTGCCGGGCTTCGACCGGCTGTGCGCGCCTGCCGATTTGCAGCGCGCCGTGCAGTGGGGGCTGGCGATGCGGCTGGGGCAGCGGCTGTCGGGCGGCGTCGCCGATCCGCTGCGCCACAGCCGGCTGTCGCTGGGCGAAGGATCGATCGACCTGCTGCTCTCGGGCGACGAGACGCTGCTTTACGGGGACGCGGTCGTGCGCCGGCATCGCCAGCTTGCGACGGCGATGGGGCTGGAAGCCAAGCTGGTCGGCTGAGCCGAGCTCAGCCGCAGTCGAAGCCGGTGACGAGGTTGTTCGCGTCGATCGCGATGTTCAGCCGGTCGGCGCGATAATCCATCGTCATCGCCATGCCCGGAGCTTTCCAGCGGATGCTCCGCGCGCCGGTGCGCTTCAGCGCGTCGGCGGCGAGGTCCTGCGTCGCGGGCTTGCCGACGAGATCGGAGAGGCTGCCGAGATCGCACTTGGCTTCCGTCGGCGGGGGAGGGGTTTCTGCTACCTTGTCAGGGGAAACACAGGCGGTGAGGGCAATAGCTGCAGCGGGGATCAGTGAAATCGATTTCATCGTCACTCTCCTCATTCGGCGCGCGTCATGAGCAATTTGCCGTTCTTCACCCCGAAGGCCAGCCGTCCCTCGACCAGCGCCAGCGCGTCGCGGCCGAACTGTTCGTAGCGCCAGCCGTCGAGGATCGCCAGATTGGCGCGTTCGCCCGCCGCCAGCCGTTCCAGATCGTCGGTCCGCGCGAGCAGGCGCGCCGCGACGTTGATTTCCTTCGACCGGATCTTGAGCAGCAGCTTGAGCAGGTCCGCGACGAGGATGCCGTCCTTGCCCAGCCCCGGCTTGCGATCGTCGCGCCCCGGCATCTCGGCGGCCGACAGCGGCTCAGCCTCGGCCAGCGCCTTCATCAGCCGCCCGCCGATATCGTTGCTTGCCCAGCTTGCGGACAGGCCGCGCACGCGCGACAAGTCGGCCTGCTCGCGCGGCGGATGCGCGGCGAGATCGGCGAGCGTCTCGTCCTTGACGATGCGGCCGCGCGGAATGTCCTTGCCCTGCGCCTCGCGCTCGCGCCAGGCGCCCAGCGCCTTCAGCCGCCCGAGCGTATCGGGCTTGCGGCTCGGCGCCTTGATCCGCTCCCACGCCTCATCGGGATCGTTGTGATAGTTGGACGGATCGGCCAGCCGCTCCATCTCCTCGTCGATCCATTCGCCGCGGCTGAGCTTCCTCAGCCGTTCGAGGATCATCGGAAAGACGCGGATCAGATGCGTCACGTCGCCGATCGCATAGTCGATCTGGCGCTTGTCGAGCGGGCGGCGGCCCCAGTCGGTGAAGCGCGCGCCCTTGTCGAGCTGGATGCCCAGCCAGCTGTCGATCAGGTTGGAATAGCCGATCTGCTCGCCCTGGCCGATCGCCATCGCCGCGATCTGCGTGTCGAAGATCGGGTGCGGCGTCTTGCCGGTTAGGTTGTAGACGATTTCCACATCCTGCCCGCCGGCGTGGAAGACCTTCAGCACATCCTCATTGTCGACCATCAGATCGAGCAGCGGCTGCAGGTCGATGCCGGGCGCCTTGGGATCGATCGCCGCCGCCTCGTTGGCGTCGGCGATCTGGATCAGGCAGAGATCGGGCCAATAGCTGTTCTCGCGCATGAATTCGGTATCGACCGCCACATAGAGCGAGCGCGCCAGCCGGGCGCAGAGATCGGCGAGAGTCTTGCTGTCTGTGACAAGCGGATGAATGTGCATGTAAAGCCCATAGCGCCGCGCTGCGCCTTGACAAACACTCATCCCGTGTCTGTAGCGCCCAGCACGCACAAAAACTGATTTTCCCAAGCCCGGAAGCCAAAAGATGCACGCCTATCGCACCCACAATTGCGCCGAACTGCGCGAAACCCATGTCGGCGAAACGGTTCGCCTTTCTGGCTGGGTCCACCGCAAGCGCGACCATGGCGGGCTGCTGTTCGTCGATCTGCGCGATCATTACGGCCTGACCCAGATCGTGACCGACGTCGATTCGGAGGCCTTCAGGGTGCTGGAGCGCGTGCGCGCCGAGTCCGTCGTCACCGTCACCGGCCGCGTCGTGAAGCGCGCCGACGAGGCGATCAATCCCAACCTGCCGACCGGCGCGATCGAGATCCGCGCCGACAGCGTGACCGTCCAGTCCGCCGCGCAGGAACTGCCGATGCCGGTCGCGGGCGAGGCCGAATATCCCGAGGATATCCGCCTGCGCTATCGCTATCTCGATCTGCGTCGCGAACGGCTGCACAACAATATCGTCCTGCGCTCCAACGTGATCGCGTCAGTCCGCCGCCGGATGATCGAGCAGGGCTTCACCGAGTTCCAGACGCCGATCCTGACCGCCTCGTCGCCCGAAGGCGCGCGCGACTATCTCGTCCCCAGCCGCGTCCATCCGGGCAAGTTCTACGCGCTTCCGCAGGCGCCGCAGATGTTCAAGCAGCTGCTGATGGTCGCGGGCTTTGATCGCTATTTCCAGATCGCACCCTGCTTCCGCGACGAGGATGCGCGCGCCGATCGTAGCCCGGGCGAGTTCTACCAGCTCGATTTCGAGATGAGCTATGTCACGCAGGATGACGTGTTCGCGGCGATCGAGCCGGTGCTTCACGGCCTGTTCGAGGAATTCGCCGACTGGCAGGGCAAAGGCCGCACGGTCAGCGCCCTGCCGTTCCGCCGCATCCCCTATCGCGAATCGATGCTGAAATATGGCAACGACAAGCCCGACCTGCGCAACCCGATCCTGATCTCGGACGTGTCGAGCCACTTCGTCGGATCGGGCTTCGGCCGCTTCGCCTCGATCGTCGAGAGCGGCGACGTGGTGCGCGCCATCCCCGCGCCGGGCACCGCCGAGAAGAGCCGCAAATTCTTCGACGACATGAACGCCTGGGCGCAGTCGGAGGGCTTTGCCGGCCTTGGCTACGCCACACGCAAGGGCGGGGAATGGGGCGGCCCGATCGCCAAGAACCACGGTGAGGACAAGATGTCGGCGCTGGCCGACAGCCTTGGCCTCGGCCCCGACGACGGGATCTTCTTTGCGGCGGGCAAGGAAGCGCAGGCGGCCAAGCTGGCCGGCCTCGCCCGCACCCGCGTGGGCGAGCAGCTCGACCTGATCGACGGGAACCGCTTCGAGTTCTGCTGGATCGTCGACTTCCCGATGTTCGAATATGACGAGGATGCGAAGAAGATCGACTTCTCGCACAATCCCTTCTCGATGCCGCAGGGCGAGCTGGAGGCGCTGGAGAGCAAAGATCCGCTGGATATCCTCGCCTACCAGTATGACATCGTCTGCAACGGCGTCGAGCTGTCGTCGGGCGCGATCCGCAACCATCGCCCCGAGATCATGTACAAGGCGTTCGAGATCGCCGGCTATACGAAGGAGCAGGTCGACACGAATTTCGCGGGCATGATCAATGCCTTCAAGTTCGGCGCGCCGCCGCACGGCGGATCGGCCCCCGGTATCGACCGCATCGTCATGCTGCTGGCCGACGAGCCGAACATCCGCGAGGTCATCGTCTTCCCGATGACGCAGAAGGCCGAGGATCTGATGATGCAGGCCCCGGCGCCCGCGACGCCCAAGCAGCTTCGCGAGCTCAGCATCCGCGTGATCGAGCCGCCCAAGGCGGGGTGAAGGGCGGGGGCTTTCCGCCAACGGGCGGGGACAGCTTCTTCGTCATTGCGAGCGTAGCGAAGCAATCCAGACGATGCCAGGCATCGCGCGGCTGGATTGCTTCGTCGGCTTCGCCTCCTCGCAATGACGGGGTGTGGCACCGAAACTGTCCCAAAACCGTTCGGGCCGGTGGCATCGAAGCCTCTTTTCCTTTTCGCTTTGTTAGCGAAAAGGGGGGAGAGAAGGCCTTCGACGGGCTCAGGCCGAACGGAGTGGCGGATGGCGATCGACCTCAGGGATTATGAGAAAGGCGAGAAGTATGACGGCGACTATGCCGTCGCGCTCGCCGAGGTGCAGGAACGACTGGCGCGCATCCAGGTCGCCTATATCGTCCACAAGCGTCGCGCGATCGTGATGCTCGAGGGCTGGGATGCCGCCGGCAAGGGCGGGATCATCCAGCGCCTCACCGCCAAATGGGATCCGCGCTATTGCGAGGTGTGGCCGGTCGGTGCGCCGTCGCCCGAGGAGAAGGACAAGCATTTCCTCTGGCGTTTCTGGACCCGTATTCCGGGCAGCAGCGAGATCAACGTCTTCGACCGAAGCTGGTATGGCCGCGTCCTCGTCGAGCGCGTCGAGGGCTTCTGCACCGAGGCCGAATGGAAGCGCGGCTATGACGAGATCAACGAGTTCGAGGCGCAGCAGAAGGAAAACGGGACCACGCTGGTCAAGCTGTTCGTCCACATCACCCAGAAGGAACAGGACGAGCGATTCCTCCACCGCTTCGGCGACCCGTGGAAGCGCTGGAAGACCGGCGCCGAGGATTATCGTAATCGCGCCCGCCGCGCCGATTATCTGAAGGCGATGCACGACATGTTCGAGCAGACCAACACGCGCTGGGCACCCTGGCACGTGATCGACGGCAACAACAAGAAGGCGGCGCGCATCGCCGCCCTCAACCTGATCGCCGAACGCCTCGAAAAAGGCGTCGACATGCGCCCGCCGCCCTGCGACCCCGAACTCGAACGGCTGGTGAAGGATAATCTGGGGTAGGGAGCGCCGCCGTGCTCCTGCGAAGGCAGGAGCCCAGTGGGGCGAGGTTCGGTGATTGGGACTCCTGGGCTCCTGCTTTCGCAGGAGCACGGCTGTTTCCTTGGCCGTTGTCCCGCATCACCCGTCATTGCGAGCGCGGCGAAGCAATCCAGACGATGGCAGGCATCGCGCCGCTGGATTGCCGCGCTGCGCTCGCAATGACGGGGTATGAATCAGGCCGGATATTCGATCCCCATGACCTCATATTCGCGTTCGCCCCCCGGCAGCATGATGCGGCGCAGATCGCCGACGCGCCCGCCGCGCAGCGCGCGTGCGATGGGGGAATCCCATCCGACGCGGCCGGCGCCTGCATCGGCCTCGTCATTGCCGACGATGGTGACGGTGCGATGGCTGTCGTCCTCGTCGGCGATGGTCACGGTCGCGCCGAAGAAGATGCGGCTCTTGTCGGGCTGGGCGGCGGGATCGACGATCTTGGCCGCCTTCATCTTGCGCGACAGGCGATCGAGCGTGCGATCGATCTCGCGCAGCCTTTTGCGGCCGTAGATATAGTCGCCATTCTCCGATCGGTCGCCATTGCCCGCCGCCCAGCTGATCGTCTCGACAAGCTGCGGCCGTTCGACCGTGAACAGCGCGTCATATTCCGCCCGCATCGCCGCATAGCCGGCGGGGGTGATGTAATTGGGCCTGTCGAGCGTCAAAGTTTCACAGCCCGCCCGACGCGCCCTTGCCGAGATAATAGGAGAGCGGCGCATTGGCCGCCTGCCGTTGCCGCCCCGGGTTGAGGGTGTCGTAGACGACGGCGTTTTCCAGCACGCGCTGCACATAGTTGCGCGTCTCGGAAAAGGGGATCTTCTCGATCCACAATGTCCAGTCCACCGACGAATCGCGCGGGTCGCCATTCGCCCTGATCCATTTGTTCACATTGCCCTGGCCGGCATTGTAGGCGGCGACGGCAAGAGGATAGCTGCCCCCGAAATAGTCGAGCAGCCGCTGGAAATGCGCCGAGCCGAGCTGGATGTTATAGCCGCTGTCCTTGGTCAGCGCCGTCGCGTCGAAGCCGACGCCGATCTTGCCCGCCGTCTCGCGCGCGGTCGCGGGCATGAGCTGCATCAGCCCGCGTGCGCCGGCATGGCTCACGATCTCGCGATCGAACTGGCTTTCCTGCCGCGCGATGGCGTGGATCATCGTCCATGACGGCTGGTTGGCCGGGGGCACCGGCACCTGCGGGAAGCCGACGAGCACATAATCGCTGCGCCCGTCGTTGCGCTGCGCGCGCGCGACCATCACGGCAAGGTCGGGCCGGCCGATCCCGCGCGACAGATCGTCGGCAAGCGCATGTTCGGTCGGGCTTTCGACGCTGGTCGCAATAGTGCGGACGAACTGGGTCTGATCCTGCCAGCGCCCGTTCATGCCCAGCCAGCGCACGGCCTGAACGATCTCGCGATTGAGGAAGGCCTGGCGCTCGGCCGGCGTCGGCCGTTCGGCGGCGAGCGCAGGGGGCGCGGGGACCGGCCGGCCCAGCCGCTCGAGCGCGAGCTGGCCGTAAAACTGGTCGGCGAAGGCGGCGGCCTGGGTGAAATAGGGCAGGGGATCGCGCCCGGCGGCCTGTGCGGCGCGCCCCGCCCAATAATAGCCCTTGGTCCGCGACTGCGGCGATTTGGCGCCGTCGGCATAGCGCTGGAACAGGCCGATCGCATCGGCGGGACGGTTGAGATCGGCAAAGGCGATCATTCCCGCGCGCCAGACGAGGCTCGTATAATCGTCGCGCACGCCATAGGGCTGGTCGCGCACGATCGTGCCGGCGGGCAGCGCATCGTCGACCTGCCGGCCGATGTTCCACGCGGTCAGATATTGCCCGCTATCCTGCGCCTCGCGCGTGAAGGACAGCAAGGTTTCATACCATTTCTCGGGATCGGCCGGCCGCGTCGTCAGCCGGCGCGGCGCGGCGAGCAGGGCCTGCGCCTCGGCGGTGCGGCCGGTGGCGCGGAGCCACAGCGCGCGATCGGCGACATAGCCTGCGTCGCTCATCCCCACGGCCTGCGTCTGCGCGACGAGCATCTCGGCATCGGGCGCGCGCGTGCGCATCGCGAGGCGCGCGGCGAACAGGTCGCGCCTGTTCAGCGAGACGAGCTGGAGCTGGCGCTGCGCCGCCGTGGTCGAATTGGCCCACAGCAGCCGGTCCATCCGCTCGTCCTGATCGGCGGGCGTGAAATAGCTGCCGAAAGCCGCGAGCAGGCGCCCTTCGTCGAGCGTGGAAAGCGATCCCGATGTCCACGCCTTGCGTGCGGCGGCTTGGGCTTCGTCATTGCGGCCGAGGGCGGCGAGCGCGTCGGCATAGCGCGCCTGGCCGACATTCGTCAGCGGCGGGAAACGGTCGAAGAAGCCCGCGACCTGACGCGGTTCCATCACATCGGGGTTGAGCGCGCGTTCGGCGGCGCGGCGCATCGCGCCTTCGCCCGGCCAGCCGGGATGCACGGTCAGGAAGGTCGCATAGTCGGAAAAGGCGAACGAATCGCTCTGCCGCAGCCGGTCCCACTCGGCGATCGCCTGCGCGATCCGGGGTGAGGGCGGGGGCAGCGGCGTCATCGTCTGCTGCGCGGCGACGGGCTGGAGCGTGGGGGGCGAAGGGGCGGCGAGCAGGAGCGCCATCAATGAAACACGAACGAGCATGCTGGACAGCCTGCCCCTCGGCTCCTTATCTGGCGATGAACGAACAGACCGCCTCATATGCGCACTATGCCGCATGGAGGTTAAGAAGTGAAGGATTCTCGTGATGTTTTCCGGGTCCATTCCGGCCCTGTTGACGCCGTTTCGCGACGGGGCGGTCGATGAGGCAGGCTATGCCGCGCTGATCGACTGGCAGATCGCGCAGGGCAGCAGCGGGCTCGTGCCGTGCGGGACGACCGGCGAAAGCGCGACGCTGAACAATGACGAGCACCACCGCCTGATCGCGCTGTGCATCAGGACGGCGGCAGGGCGCGTGCCCGTGATCGCGGGCTGCGGATCGAACGACACGATGACCGCGCTCGATCATATGCGCTTCGCCAAGGCCGAGGGTGCGGATGCCGCGCTGCTCGTCGCGCCTTATTACAACAGACCCAATCAGGACGGGCTTTACGCCCATTTCGCCTTTCTTGCCGAGAAGTGCGACCTGCCGATCATCCTCTACAACGTTCCCGCGCGCACGGTGACGGACATCTCGGTCGACACGCTCGGCCGCCTTGCGCAGATCCCGACGATCGTCGGCGTCAAGGATGCGACGGGCGTCGCCGGCCGCGTCACGGCGCAGCGCATCGCCTGCGGCGCCGATTTCTGCCAGCTTTCGGGCAATGACGACATGGCGCTGGGCTTCATGGCGATGGGCGGGCGCGGCTGCATCTCGGTCACCGCCAATGTCGCGCCGCGCCTGTGCGCCGAATTCCAGTCGGCCTGCCTTTCGGGCGACTGGGAAGTCGCGCGCGAGCTTCAGGACAGGCTCTATCCGCTCCACGATGCGCTGTTCGCCGACGCCTCGCCCGGCCCGGTCAAATATGCGCTCAACCGCATCAAGCCCGAGTTCAGCGCCGAGCTGCGCCTGCCGATGACACCGCCTTCGGCTGCCGCGCGTGCGCGCGTCGACAAGGCGCTGGAGATTGCCGGGCTTATCTGATGGCGCGTCCCAAACCCGCAACGTTCGAAAAAGTGAAGATCGCGGCCGAGAATCGGCGCGCGCGGCACGAATATTTCCTCGAGGATTTCTACGAGGCCGGCATCGCCCTGACCGGCACCGAAGTGAAATCGCTGCGCTTCGGCGAGGGATCGATCGCGGAAAGCTATGCCGAGCTGAAGGACGACGAGGTCTGGCTGATCAACGCCAACGTCCCCGAGTTCAGCCACGGCAACCGCTTCAATCACGAGCCCAAGCGTCCGCGCAAGCTGCTGCTCCACGAGCGCGAGATCAACAAGCTGAGGAACGCCGTCCAGCGCGAGGGGATGACGCTCATCCCGCTGTCCATCTACTTCAACCCGCGCGGCCGCGCGAAGGTCGAGCTCGCGCTCGCCAAGGGCAAGAAGATGCACGACAAGCGCGCAACCGAGAAGGAGCGCGACTGGAAACGCGAGCAGTCACGCCTGCTGAGGGACCGTGGCTAGGAGTAAGACCTGGGCGGCGGACAAGATCCGCGCCATGCTCCCCACGCGCGAGGAGATGGAGGCCAATCGCTGGCTGCGCCCGGTCGCGCACCTGCTGCTTCGCCCTGCATTGTGGCGTTTTACGCGCCGGTCGGTGCCACGCGCGATCGGGCTGGGGCTGTTCATCGGCATCCTCGTGATGGTCCCGGTCATCCAGCCGCTGAGCGCCGCGCTGCTCGCCATTCCCCTGCGTGCCAACGTCCCGCTTTCGGCGGGTACGACGCTGCTCAGCAACCCGGTGACGACGCCCTTCCTTGTCATCGCCGCCTTGTGGGTGGGCAGCAACGTGTTCGGCGTTCATGCCGATCCGCACACGATGATGACCATGATGCGCGACGGCGTGCCGCTCAGCGAATGGATCGACTGGCTGCTTTCGGCGGCGGCGCCTGCGCTGCTCGCCGGGCTCGTGACCATCGCGACGGTGGCGGGCATCGTCGGTTATGCGCTGTCGGCGCTGTTCTGGCGGCTGTGGATTGCGGCCAAGTGGCGGTCGCGCGCGCATCATCATCACCGGGGGTGAAACGGTCGCGCGCCTCGGCTAGGGTCTTCTGATGGCGACGGTGCCGAAGACATCGCAGATCGCGGGGGGCGCGAACGAAATGGGCGTGCCGCGCGCGACGGCGCTGCTCACGCTGGTCGCCGGCGGCCTGTCCGCGCTCGTCATTCTCTGGGCGCTCGACAGCTTGGCTGCCGCCGCCGGCTTCTTCGCGGCCTTCGTCGCGGCGATGGCGCTGATCTTCCTCTATCGCCAGCTTTATCCGCGCGAGACCACGGCCGCCGACGCCAATGACTGGTCGCTGGTGCGCGAGGCGGCGGACAGCGATTCGATCGCCGTCGCGGTCACCGATCGTGCCGGCCGGCTCGTCTGCGCCAACGACCTGTTCGGTGTCTGGTTCGGCGGTTTCGCGACGCCGCCCGCGCTGCCCGTCGGCGAAGCCGGCATCGCGCGGCTGACCGAGGCTGCGCGCGCCGCCTGGCGCGACGGTAGCGGCCGTGCCGACCGCATCTCTCGCGATACGATCCAGCTGCAGACCGAGGTCGTGCGCGGCGGCCGTGCCGAGGATCATCTGATCTGGCGCTTCCGCCCCGCGCTGAGCCTCGATCTGGTTGCCGAGGCGCGGCGACTGGTGAGCGGCGCGGGCGGCGACCGGCTGGGCGAATCCGGGATCATGGCGGCGCTGCTCGGTGCGGAGGGGCGGATCAAGTCGGCCAACCGCGCCTTCATGCGCCGCGCCACGGGCCGCAACGAGGCCGTGCTCGAGGGGCGCGACTTCATCTCGCTGCTCGCCATCGACAAGCAGGGGCTGGTGCGTTTCGACCGCGACGGCGAGGCGGGCACGCCGGTGCGCCTGCTTCAGGTGCCGCTGGAGGGCGAGGATACGCGCGTCACCACGCTCGTCTTCCTGATCGATGATGATCAGGCCGGCCGCGCGCCCGATGACGGCAGCGCCTTCAGCCATCTCCAGACGCTGCTGCCGATGCTGCCTTTCGGGCTTGCGCTCGCCGATCGCGAGGGGCGCTTCCTGTTGATCAACAACGCCTTCCTGAAGGCTGCGGGGATGAACGAGGGGCCGCCGCCCGTCTATCCCGGCGATCTGGTGGTGCGCGAGGACAAGGCGGCGCTGGCCGATGCCGTGCGCCGTTTCGCATCGGGCCAGCAGCATTCGGGCGACATCGCGGTGCGGCTGCGCGTGCGCCCCGAGGAAACCGTGCCGATCTCGATCGCCGGCGCGCGCGGGCTGGGCGAAGTCGCCGTGCTGCTCAGCATGAAGGACACGGGCGAGGAGACCAAGCTCAAGCGCCAGGTCGCGCAGGCGACCAAGATGCAGGCGGTCGGCCAGCTCGCCGGCGGCGTCGCGCATGATTTCAACAATATTCTGACCGCGATCATCGGCCATTGCGACCTGATGCTGATGCGCCATACGCCGGGCGACAGCGACTATGACGACATCCAGCAGATCAAGGCCAATTCCAACCGCGCGGCGAGCCTGACGCGCCAGCTGCTTGCCTTCTCGCGCCAGCAGACGCTGCGCCCGCAGGTGCTCCAGCTTCCCGACGTGGTGTCGGACGTGTTCAACCTGCTCAAGCGCCTGCTGGGCGAGACGATCCCGATCGAGGTCAAGCACGGCCGCAACCTGGCGCCCGTCCGCGCCGATCCGGGCCAGCTCGAACAGGTGATCGTCAATCTCGCGGTCAATGCGCGCGACGCGATGCTCGCCAAGGAGGACGGCGACGGCGGCGGCAAGCTGACCATCCAGACCTACGCCGTCTCGGCCGCCGAGGCGCGGCGGGTGAACAGCGAGATCATGCCCGAGGGCGAATATACCGCGCTGCGCGTGACCGATACCGGCACCGGCATCCCGCCCGAGGTGATGTCGAAGATCTTCGAGCCCTTCTTCACCACCAAGGAAGTGGGCAAGGGCACGGGGCTGGGCCTGTCGACCGTCTATGGCATCGTCAAGCAGTCGGGCGGCTTCATCTTCGCCGAATCGAAGATGGGGGTGGGGACGAGCTTCGCCATCTACCTGCCCGTCCACCGCGCCGAGGCGGGGGAGACCAAGGCCCCGGTGCGCGAGCGCGAGCGCCAGACCGAGCTGTGGGGCAGCGGCACCGTTCTGCTCGTCGAGGACGAGGATATGGTGCGCGCCGTCGCCGAACGCGCGCTCACTCGCCATGGCTACAAGGTCATCACGGCGGCGAATGGCGAGGAGGCGCTCGAGCGGCTCGAGGAGAGCGCCGCGATCGATCTGCTCGTGTCCGACGTGGTGATGCCGACGATGGACGGCCCGACGATGGCGCGCCACGCCCGCGCGCGGAACCCGGAGCTGCCGATCTTGTTCATGTCGGGCTATGCCGAGGAACAGTTGCGCAAATCCATCGATCTCGATGGCATCGGCTTCCTGCCCAAACCCTTCTCGGTGCAGCAGCTTGCCGAGGCAGTGCGTGGCGTGCTCGCGCCCAAATAGCGGGCGGGGCGGGCGGCTTCGGCTTCCGTTCCAGCCGGATAGGCGCTAGGTGCGGGCGGAATGAGCGAGCAAGCGAACCGCCCCACGATCCTGATCGTCGAGGACGAACCGATCATCGCCATGATGATCGAGGATTATCTGGACGAGCTTGGCTATGCCGCCGCCGGCAGCGCCGACAGCGTCGCCGCGGCGCTCGCGCTGGTCGCGGAAGGGGGCTGCGACGCGGCTATCCTCGACGTGCATCTGAGCGGGGGCGAGCCGGCGTGGCCGGTCGCCGACGCCCTGGTCGCGGCCGGCATTCCCTTCGTGCTTGCGACAGGCGGGCAGACGGCGCCGCCGCCGGCCGCGCATGCCGATGCGCCGGCGCTGTCCAAGCCCTATACGATCGACGCGCTCGGCGCGGCGCTGGACGATCTGCTGGCGCGCGCCTGACATCTTTTTGTTCCACTCTTGTTCTTATGGAACAAATCATATACACGGGCCTTCAGGAGCGTTGATCGGGACGCGCCGTCCATCTACGAGGGAGCCCGGCCATGGCGGCACAGCTTAAGGTCATAGACAGCGGAACTGCGGGGAATATGGACAGGCAGAAGGCACTCGAGGCGGCGCTCGCACAGATCGACCGCGCATTCGGCAAGGGCTCGGCGATGAAGCTGGGCAGCAAGGAAACGATGCAGATCGAGGCGATCTCCACGGGATCGCTGGGGCTCGACATCGCGCTCGGCATCGGCGGCCTGCCGCGCGGCCGCATCATCGAGGTTTACGGGCCCGAAAGCTCGGGCAAGACGACGCTGGCGCTCCACGCCATCGCCGAGGCGCAGAAGACGGGCGGCACCGCCGCCTTCATCGACGCCGAACATGCGCTCGATCCCGTCTATGCCAAGAAGCTGGGCGTCAACATCGACGAACTGATCGTCTCGCAGCCCGACACGGGCGAACAGGCGCTGGAGATCGCCGACACGCTGGTGCGCTCCAACGCGATCGACGTGCTGGTGATCGACTCAGTCGCGGCGCTCGTCCCGCGTGCGGAAATCGAAGGCGAGATGGGCGACAGCCATGTCGGCCTGCAGGCGCGCCTCATGTCGCAGGCGCTGCGCAAGATCACCGGATCGATCAGCCGGTCGCGCTGCATGGTGATCTTCATCAACCAGATCCGCATGAAGATCGGCGTGATGTACGGCAACCCGGAGACGACGACGGGTGGCAACGCGCTCAAATTCTACGCTTCGGTCCGCCTCGACATCCGCCGCACCGGCCAGATCAAGGATCGCGACGATATCGTCGGCAACGCCACGCGCGTGAAGGTTGTGAAGAACAAGGTCGCCCCGCCGTTCAAGCAGGTCGAATTCGACATCATGTATGGCGAAGGCATCTCGAAGGTCGGCGAGATTCTCGATCTCGGCGTCAAGGCCGGGCTGGTCGAGAAGTCGGGCGCCTGGTTCTCCTACGATTCGATCCGCATCGGCCAGGGGCGCGAGAACGCCAAGACCTATCTGCGCGAAAATCCCGAGGTGATGGACAGGCTCGAAAAGGCGATCCGCAGCCAGACCGAGCGCGTCGCCGAGGAAATGATGACAGGATCCGGCGCGGACGATGACGACGCCGACCTCTGAGGCGCCGAAGCCCGACGACGGTCGGGCGCCGGACACAGGGGAAAGCGGCGTCCTGCGCGCCAAGCACCCGGGGCCCGCCGACTTGGTTCGGCGGGCCTCTTTGCATTCTGGCGGGATCGGCGGACGGCGCGTGAGCCTGTCAACTTTGTCAACTTCGCCCCGTCATTGCGAGGAGGCGGAGCCGACGACGCAATCCAGGAATATTCGACATCGAACTGGATTGCTTCGCTGCGCTCGCAATGACGGGAGCGGGCCGCATCAAAAGGGCCTTGCTCTGGACAGTCACTGAAGCAGCGCGGACAATCGGCCGCGACAATCATCGGAGAGGCCCATGACGATCATCGTCCATCATCTCGAAAACAGCCGGTCGCAGCGCGTGCTGTGGATGCTCGAGGAACTGGAGCTTCCCTATGAGGTGAAGCGTTACGAGCGCGATCCCAGGACGATGCTCGCGCCGCCCGCGCTCCGCAAAGTCCATCCGCTCGGCAAGTCCCCGGTGATCGAGGATGGCGAATGGGTGATCGCCGAAACAGGGGCGATCGTCGAATATCTGGTCGAGAAGGCCAATGGCCGCCTTGGGCCCGCGCCGCACCGGCCGACGATCCTGCGCTATCGCCAGTTCCTTCACTATGCCGAAGGGTCGCTGATGCCGCCGCTGCTGGTGATGCTCGTCATCAACCGGCTGGGGTTGCTCGGCCGCCCGGCGCGCTCGCGCATCCAGGCGATGCTCGACCAGCATCTCGACTATCTCGAACGCGAGCTGGCCGAGCGCGACTGGTTCGCGGGCGACGATTTCACCGCCGCCGACGTGATGATGAGCTTCCCGCTCGAAGCCGCGCGCGGCCGCGCCGGGCTCGACTCACGCCGCCCGCGCCTTACCGGCTGGCTCGACCGTATCCATGCGCGCCCTGCCTATCAGGCCGCGCTCGAACGCGGCGGGCCTTATGCCTATGCGTGAAGGCTGAGTTGCGCGTCGTCATTGCGAGGCGGCGGAGCCGACGACGCAATCCAGCCTGACGCCGGGCATCGTTCTGGATTGCTTCGCTTCGCTCGCAATGACGGAGCGTGTCAGGGGTGGCGGTGCGAGGGCGCGTGCGGCGGCTCGATCTCGGCGGGCTCGCGCGGATCGAGATTGCCTTCCCAGCGCGCGATGACGGTGCTCGCCACCGCATTGCCGATCACGTTGGTCGCCGTCCGCCCCATATCGAGGAAATGATCGACGGCGAGGATCAGCAGCAGCCCCGCCTCGGGAATCTTGAACAGCGAGAGCGTGGCAGCGATCACGACAAGGCTGGCGCGCGGGACCCCGGCGACGCCTTTCGACGTCACCATCAGCACCAGCAGCATCGTGATTTCCTGCGTCAGGTTGAGGTGGATGCCATAGGCCTGCGCGATGAAGATCGTCGCGAAGGTCATGTACATCATCGACCCGTCGAGGTTGAACGAATAGCCGAGCGGCAGCACGAAGCTGGCGATCTTGGGCGGCACGCCGAAGCGATCGAGCGCCTCCAGCGTGCGCGGATAGGCGGCCTCCGACGACGCGGTCGAAAAGGCGATGAGCAGCGGCTCGCGGATATAGCGGATGAGCAGGCCAGTCCGCTTGCCGACGATCAGGAAGCAGGCGCCGAGCAGCACCGCCCACAGGATGATGAGGCCGAGGTAGAAGCTGCCCATGAAATAGGCGAGGTCGCCGAGGATCGCGGGGCCGCGCTCGGCGATCGTGCCGCTCACCGCCGCGAACACCGCGAAGGGCGCGAAACGCATCACATAGGATGTGATCTGGAGCATGACGGCGACCAGCGCCTCGATCGCGCCGACCAGCGGCTTCGCCTTTTCGCCGACCGCGGTGATCGCGACGCCGACGAACAGCGAGAAGATCACGATCTGGAGGATCTCGTTGGTCGCCATCGCCTCGATCATCGAGGCGGGGAAGATGTGGGTGACGAAATCCTTGAGGTCGAACCCGGCCTGATTGACGCCGCTCGTCGCCGTCACCGGGGGCAGCGGGAAATCGAGCCCGATGCCGGGCTTGAGCAGGTTGACCAGGATCAGGCCGAGGGTGAGCGAGACGAGGCTGGCGCTGACGAACCACAGCAAGGCGCGCGCGCCGACGCGGCCGAGCGCGGCGGTGTCGCCCATATGGACGATGCCGACGACCAGCGTCGAGAAGACCAGCGGCGCGATGATCATCTTGATCAGGCGCAGGAAGATGGTGGTGATGATTGAGAAATAGCCGGCGACCCTTTCCAGCGTCGCATGCTGCGCGGGGGTCGCGTCGCCGATCGACGCGTTGACGATCCAGCCGACGATGATGCCGAGCACGAGCCCGGCCAGAATATAATAGGTCAGGCGCTTGGCCACGAACGGTCCCCATCCAGTGTTCGCCCCAACAAGGCGATTGTCGCCGCTGGGTCAACCCGCCCATTGCGTGCGCACGCACGGGGTGGCAGCGTCGCCGCCCGTTGAGCGTGGGGAATGAATGTCGATGCAGGGGGACGGGATGAGGCAAGGTTTCAGGCTCGGGCGACGCGAATTGCTCGCCGGCGGCGCGGCGCTTGGCGCATCGCTGGCGCTGCCACTTGCCGCCTTCGCCGCCGATATCGACACGAGTGACCTGCAGTCGATGACCGGCGACGTTAAGCCGATCGATGCCGCCGAGCGCGCGCGGCGCATCGCCCGCGCGCAGAAGCTGATGGCCGACAACGGCCTCTCCGCGATCCTGATCGAGCCGGGATCGTCGATGATCTATTTCTCCAACATCCGCTGGTGGCGATCGGAACGGCTGACTGCCTTGCTGATCCCGGTCGAGGGGCGCCCGGTGGTCGTCACCCCCTTCTTCGAGGAGCCTTCGGTCCGCGAATCGCTCGGCATCGATGCGGAGGTGCGCGTCTGGCAGGAGGATGAAAGCCCGATCGCGCTGCTCGCCGGGGCGTTGCGCGATCGCAAGCTCGCCAGGGGCAGGATCGGCGTCGAGGAAACCGTGCGCTTCTTCGCCGCGGACGGGCTGGCGCGCGCGCTCCCCGGCGTCGAGATCGTCAGCGCCAATCCGGTCGTGCGCGGCTGCCGGATGATCAAGACCGCGCCCGAGATCGCCCTGATGCAGAAGGCGGCGGATATCACCGTCGCCGCGTTTCGCTGGACATGGCCGCGCGTGAAGGAAGGCATGACCCCGGGCGAGATCGATGCGCTGATCGGCGCGGCGACGCGCAAGCTGGGCGGCGATTATGACGGCGGGCTGATCCTGCTCGGCGAGGCGGCGGCCTATCCCCACGGCAGCCACAAGCCCCAGCATGTCCGCGAGGGTGAGGTGGTGCTGTTCGATTGCGGCTGCACGGTCGAGGGCTATGCCTCGGATATCTCGCGCAGCTTCGTACCCGGCATGGCCCCCGATCCGGTGCGCAAGGTCTGGGATCAGGTGCATGAGGGGCAGCAGATCGCCTTCCGCACCGCGCAGGTCGGCACGCCGGCGGGCGCGGTCGACGATGCGGTCCGCACCTATTACGAGAAGCTCGGCTACGGTCCGCGCTACAAGCTGCCCGGCACGCCGCACCGCACCGGTCACGGGATTGGGATGGACGGGCACGAGCCGGTCAATTTCGTCCATGGCGAAACCACGCCGCTGGCGCCCGGCATGTGCTTTTCCGACGAACCGGGGCTTTATCTGCCCGGCAGCTTCGGCGTGCGCCTGGAGGATTGCATCCACATCACCGAAGCGGGGCCGCGTTGGTTCTCGGTGCCGCCGCCCTCGATCGACAAGCCGTTCGGGTGAATATCGCCGCGTTTCGCTTGAGCAAAAGCCCGCGCGCCCCTAGATCGCACTCATGAGCTCGACCAACGATATCCGCCGTTCCTTCCTCGACTATTTCGAGGGCGAAGGCCATGCGCGCGTTCCGTCCGCGCCGCTGGTGCCGCACAACGATCCGACGCTGATGTTCGTCAACGCCGGCATGGTGCCCTTCAAGAACGTCTTCACCGGGCTGGAGACGCGGCCATACGTCACCGCCACCTCGTCGCAAAAGTGCGTGCGCGCGGGCGGGAAGCATAATGATCTCGACAATGTCGGCTATACGGCGCGGCATCACACCTTCTTCGAGATGCTCGGCAATTTCTCGTTCGGCGACTATTTCAAGGAACGCGCGATCGCCCTCGCGTGGAACCTCGTCACGCGCGAGTGGGGCATTGCGCCCGACCGGCTGACCGTCACCGTCTATCATACCGACGACGAGGCGTTCGACCTGTGGAAGAAGATCGCCGGGCTTCCCGAAAGCCGGATCATCCGTATCGCGACCAAGGATAATTTCTGGGCGATGGGCGACAGCGGCCCGTGCGGCCCCTGCTCGGAAATCTTCTACGATCATGGCGACCACATTTTTGGCGGCCCCCCGGGCAGCGCCGACGAGGATGGCGATCGCTTCACCGAGATCTGGAATCTCGTCTTCATGCAATATGAGCAGGAAGCGAACGAGATCGTGCGCGATCTGCCGCGCCCCTCGATCGATACCGGCATGGGGCTGGAACGCGTTGCCGCCGTCCTCCAGGGCGTCCACGACAATTACGACACCGATACGTTCAAGGCGCTGATCGCGGCGAGCGGCGCGCTGACCGCCACCGCGACCGACGGCGACCACAAGGCGAGCCACCGGGTGATCGCCGATCATCTGCGTTCGTCGGGCTTCCTCGTCGCCGATGGCGTGCTGCCGGCCAACGAAGGGCGCGGCTATGTGCTTCGCCGCATCATGCGCCGCGCAATGCGCCATGCGCACCTGCTGGGTGCCAAGGATCCGCTGATGCACCGGCTGGTGCCGGCGCTGATCGCCGAGATGGGCGTCGCCTATCCCGAGCTGATCCGCGCCCAGCCGCTGATCGAGGCCACCTTGCTTCAGGAGGAAACGCGCTTCCGCCAGACGCTCGCCAACGGCCTGCGCCTGCTCGACGAGGCGACGGGCGCGATGAAGACCGGCGACGTGCTGCCCGGCGGTACCGCGTTCAAGCTCTACGACACGTTCGGCTTCCCCTACGACCTGACCGAGGATGCGCTGCGCGCGCAGGGCTTTGGCGTCGATCGCGCGGGCTTCGATGCGGCGATGGCCGAGCAGAAGGCGGCGGCGCGCGCCGCGTGGAAGGGATCGGGCGCCAAGGCTTCCGAAGATGTCTGGTTCGACATCGCCGAGGAACAGGGCGGCACCGAATTCACCGGCTATGTCTCGAGCGAAGGCGAAGGGCAGGTTGTCGCGATCGTCAAGGACGGCGCGCGCGTCGACAGCGCCGACGCCGGTGATTCGGTCGTTATCCTCACCAACCAGACGCCCTTCTACGGCGAATCGGGCGGCCAGATGGGCGACAGCGGCGTCATCGACAATGACGGCGGGCTGCGTATCGTCGTCGAGGATACGTCGAAGCCGCTCGGCCGGCTCCACGCGCACCAGGGCAGGATCGAGGCGGGCACCGTCCGCGTCGGCGACACGGTTCATCTGGCGATCGACAAGGTCCGCCGCGCCCAGCTTCGCGCCAATCACAGCGCCACGCACCTGCTTCATCGCGCGCTTCGCGAGCGGCTTGGCGGGCATGTGACGCAGAAGGGCAGCCTCGTCGCGCCCGATCGCCTGCGTTTCGACTTCTCGCACCCCTCGGCGCTGACGCCCGAGCAGATCGCGGCGGTAGAGGCCGACGTGAACGCGCAGAT
This sequence comes from Sphingomonas sp. EU05-FHT14C10, assembly GCF_058790595.1. NCBI lineage: Bacteria > Pseudomonadati > Pseudomonadota > Alphaproteobacteria > Sphingomonadales > Sphingomonadaceae > Sphingomonas > Sphingomonas sp. EU05-FHT14C10. The sequence continues at coordinate 64,816 of NZ_JBYTEN010000021.1, forward strand.
CCGCAGCAACGAAGCGGTGACGACGCGGCTGATGACGCCTGATGCGGCGGTCGAGGCCGGCGCGCTCGCGCTGTTCGGCGAGAAATATGGCGACGAGGTGCGCGTGCTTTCGATGGGCGTCGAAGGCGACGATCCCTATTCGGTCGAGCTGTGCGGCGGCACCCATGTCAACGCGCTCGGCGATATCGCGCTGTTCAAGATCATCTCGGAAAGCGCGGTGTCGAGCGGCGTGCGCCGGATCGAGGCGCTGACCGGCGAGGCGGCGCGCAACTGGTTGAACGCGCGCGACGAACGGCTGCGCGAGGCGGCGGCGACGCTCAAGGCATCGCCGGATGAGGTTCCCGCGCGCGTCGCCGCGCTGATCGAGGATCGTAAGCGGCTCGAACGCGAGCTGGCCGAGGCGAAGAAGGCTGCGGCGCTGGGCGGCGGCAAGGCCGATGCGGCTGCACCCGAGCAGATTGGCGGCCACGGCTTCATCGGTCAGATCGTCGAGGGACTCGATCCCAAGGGGCTGCGCGGCGCGGTCGACGAATTGAAGGCGCGCGTCGGATCGGGCGTGGTCGCGCTGATCGCGGTCAATGACGGCCGCGCCTCGGTTGCGGTCGGCGTCACCGACGACCTGAAGGGCGGGCGTGACGCCGTTTTGCTGCTGCGCTGCGCGGTCGCCGTGCTGGGCGGGCAGGGCGGCGGCGGCCGCCCCGACATGGCGCAGGGCGGCGGACCGGACGGGGCCAAAGCGGCCGAAGCCATCGCCGTCATCCGCGCCGCGCTGGAAGCCGAGGCCGTCGCCGCCTGAGCTGGTTTTCGTGGCCCCGGGGCTAGCGAGCGGAAGAAAACGTCGTCATTGCGAGCGCAGCGACGCAATCCAGCCCGGCGTCGAACATCTTCTGGATTGCTTCGCTGCGCTCGCAATGACGGGATAGGCTAGGCCTCCAGATCGCGGAGCCGCGTGCGCGACAGCTTGGGCGCGTGATCGAGGTTGGCGGATTCCTTCATCGTCTGGCGCAGATCGTCGCGCATCTGGTGGATCGAGGCGATGAGCGGCCCCATCGCGACGCCCAGTTCGACAAGGACGGTTTCCGAAAGCTGCAGCGACGCCTCGAGCGTTTCTGGGACCGCATCGGTCGCGCCGGCCTTGTAGAGCTGCGCGGCATGATCGGTATCGCGGGCGCGCGAGACGATGGTCAGCCCGGGCACCCAGCCGCGCACCTTGCGGACGATGCGCGCCGACAGCGCAGGCTGATCCATGGTGAGGACGAGCGCGTCGGCGCGACCCAGGTTCAGCTTGTCGAGCAATTCGGGGCGCGAGACGTCGCCGAAGAGGATCGGATAGCCCTCGCGCCGCGCCTGCGCGACGACATCGACATCGGCCTCGACCGCGATGAACTTCTTGCCGTGGCTGCGAAGCATGTCGGCAACCATCCGCCCGACGCGGCCGAAGCCGAGGATCACGGTGCCCGGCGCATCGTGAATGTCGGGCAGTACCTCGGTGTCCGGCTCGTCCTTCAACTCGATCCGGCGCGAGACATCGCGGCCGATGCGCGCGAGCAGCGGCGTGATCGTGAGGCCGATCGCAGTCACGACCTGCCAGAAATTGGCGTCGGCAGGGTTGATGAGGCCGCCCTGCGTCGCGACGCCGAGCACGATGAGCGTGGTTTCCGAGGGCGAGGCCATCAGCACCGCCGTTTCGATCGCGACGCCGCGCCGCGCACCGCTGATCCTCAACAGCGCCGCCGTTACCGCCGACTTGACGATCACCACGCCGATCACCGCCGCCGTCATCTGCGCCGCATGGTCGATCAGGAAGCGCAGATCGATGCTCATCCCGACGGTGATCAGGAAAACACCGAGCGCCAGTCCCTTGAATGGCGCGGTCGTGATCTCGACCTCGTCATGATATTCGGTCTCGGCGATCAGGATGCCGGCGAGCAGCGCGCCGACGATGGGGGACAGGCCCGTTGCCGACGTGACCGTGCTGGCGACGATGACGACGAGCAGGCTGGTCGCGAGGAACAGCTCGGGGCTCTTGGTCCGCGCCGCCTGGCCGAAGATCCGCGGCAGCAGCAGCCGTCCTGCGACGAGCATCACGACGATCGCGATGCCGCTCATCCACAATGTCTTGACCAGCGCGTCGACTCCGCCGGTGGTATTGGGGGCGATCGCGCCGAGGCCGAAGATGATCGGCACGAGCGCCAGATCCTCGAACAGCAGCATCGCGAAGGCGAGTCGGCCGACCGGGCCAGCGGTGCCGACGATGGGAAGCACCAGCGCCGTCGAGGACAGCGAAAGCGCAAGGCCAAGCCCCGTCGCCCCCGTCCAGCTGATCCCGAAGAAGGTGATGAGGATGATCGCGATGATCAGCGCCGACCCGATCAGTTCGGCGGCGCCGACGCCGAACACCTGCGCGCGCATCGACCAGAGGCGCTGGAAGGACAGTTCCAGCCCGATCGAGAAGAGCAGCAGGACGATGCCCAGTTCAGCGAAACCCTCGATCGAATGCGGGTCGCTGATCGTGAAATAATAGAGCCAGGGCGCTTGCGCGACCAGCGATCCCAAGCCCATCGGCCCGGCGAGCACGCCGACGAGGATGAACCCGATGACCGGATTGATGCGGAAACGCGCGAATGTCGGGATGACGAGTCCCGCCGCGCCGAGAATGACGAGTGCGTCGCTGAATGCCGGTGTGCTGATCGAAAGGGCCATGGCTACTCTATGGCCGAGGCGGAACGATCAAGGCCACCCCCGCGGCATAAAAAATACCGGCCCCGAAATATATCGGGGCCGGCACATGCTGTTTGGATCAGAGGATTACTTCCAGCTGCCCATCGCGGTTTCGAGGTTGAGGCGGATCGCCTCGAAGAACTGCTCGGTGGTCATCCACGCCTGATCGGGGCCGATGAGGATCGCGAGATCCTTGGTCATCTGGCCCTGCTCGACCGTCTCGATGCACACGCGCTCGAGCGTTTCGGCGAAGCGCACGACTTCGGGCGTGTCGTCGAAGCGGCCGCGATATTTGAGGCCGCCGGTCCAGGCGAAGATCGACGCGATCGGGTTGGTCGAGGTCGCCTTGCCCTGCTGGTGCTGGCGATAGTGGCGCGTGACCGTGCCGTGCGCGGCCTCGGCCTCCACGGTCTTGCCGTCGGGGCTGAGCAGCACCGAGGTCATCAGGCCAAGCGAGCCGAAGCCCTGCGCGACCTGATCCGACTGCACATCGCCGTCGTAATTCTTGCACGCCCACACGAACTTGCCGCTCCACTTGAGCGCGGAAGCGACCATGTCGTCGATCAGGCGGTGCTCATAGACGATGCCGACCTTCTCGAACTGCGCCTTGAACTCATTCTGGTAGATCTCGGCGAACAGATCCTTGAAGCGGCCGTCATAGGCCTTGAGGATCGTGTTCTTGGTCGAGAGATAGACCGGCCATTCGCGCAGAAGGCCGTAGTTGAGCGAGGCGCGCGCGAAATCGCGGATCGAATCGTCGAGATTGTACATGGCCAGCGCCACGCCCGACGACGGATATTGGAACACTTCCTCGTCGATCACCGTGCCGTCGTCGCCCTCGAACACGAGGCGCAGCTTGCCCGGGCCGGGGACGCGGAAATCGGTGGCGCGATACTGGTCGCCGAAGGCGTGGCGGCCGACGACGATCGGATCGGTCCAGCCCGGCACGAGGCGGGGGACGTTGTCGATCACGATCGGCTCGCGGAAGACGACGCCGCCCAGGATGTTGCGGATCGTGCCGTTGGGCGACTTCCACATCTTCTTGAGGCCGAATTCCTCGACGCGGGCTTCGTCCGGTGTGATCGTGGCGCACTTCACGCCGACGCCGAACTCCTTGATCGCGCGCGCGGAATCGACGGTGACCTTGTCGTCGGTCCGGTCGCGCTCTTCCATGCCCAGATCATAGTAGCGAAGATCGATGTCGAGATAAGGCAGGATCAGCCGTTCGCGGATCCACTGCCAGATGATGCGCGTCATTTCGTCGCCATCAAGTTCGACGACCGGGTTCTTCACCTTGATCTTTGCCATGAGCCTCGGGCTTTCATTCTGGGGAGGTTTCGCGACGCTCCTAAGGAATGACTGCACGGGGATCAACCGGGGCACGTTGTCTATGCGCGCATCGCCGCGTAAAGGGGGCATCATGTCATCGCTAGACAAGCCTTCGGTCACCAGCCCGGCCGTCAAATGGCGCTTTCCTTCGGTTCATCCGGAGGGGCGCAAGTTCATCCTCATCGCGGCCGCGATCTGCGCGCTCTTCGCCTTTCTGGGCTGGAGCGTGCTGGCTTGGCCGATGGCGGGCATCACCCTGTGGGTGGCCGCCTTCTTCCGCGATCCCGTGCGTGCCGTGCCGCAGGGCGACGACCTGATCGTCGCGCCCGCCGACGGGCTGGTCACGCTGATCCAGGCGGTGCCGCCGCCGCGCGAGATGGCAGGCGATCCGGGGCTGGGCGAAGGGCCGCTGGTCCGCGTCTCGATCTTCATGAGCGTGTTCGACGTGCATGTGAACCGCAGCCCGATCGCGGGCACGATCCGCGCCATCGCCTATATCCCCGGCAAGTTCGTCAATGCCGATCTCGACAAGGCGAGCGAGGATAATGAGCGCCAGCATATCCTGGTCGAACGCAGCGACGGGCTGCGCATCGGCTTCACCCAGATCGCCGGGCTGGTCGCGCGGCGTATCGTGCCTTTCGTCAAGCCCGGCGACGTGGTGACGGCGGGCGAGCGTGTCGGCCTCATCCGCTTCGGCAGCCGCGTCGACGTCTATCTTCCGGCGGGCACCGCGCCGCGCGTCGCGCTCGGCCAGCGCACCGTGGCGGGGGAGACCGTGCTTGCGGTGATCGGGAACGACCATAGCGCCGTCGCGGTCCAGCAGTGAGCGCGGCGTGAAGCAGGCGCCGATCGATCGGCCGCGCCGCGGCATCCCCCTGCGCGCCGTCGCCCCCAATGCCGTCACCGCGCTGGCCTTGTGCACCGGCCTCACCGGCGTGCGCTTCGCGATCGGCGGCGATTGGGAGAAGGCGGTCGCTGCCGTGGTCGTCGCGGGCATACTCGACGGCATGGATGGGCGCATCGCGCGGATGCTGAAAGGCGAAAGCCGTTTCGGCGCCGAGCTCGATTCGCTGTCGGACGTCGTGGCGTTCGGCGTCGCGCCGTCGGTGATCCTGTTCCTCTGGTCGCTCCAGAACGTGCCGCAGTTCGGCTGGGTGATCGCGCTGATGCACGCCGCCTGCTGCGCGCTGCGCCTCGCGCGCTTCAACGCCCAGATCGATGCGACCGAGCAGCCGCACAAGTCGGCCGGCTTCCTCACCGGCGTTCCGGCGCCGAGCGGGGCAGGGCTGGCGCTGCTCCCCATCTTCCTGTGGCTGGCGACGGGGCTGGACGTTCTGCGCTCGCCGCTGGTCACGGCCCCCTGGATGGCGCTGATCGCCTTCCTGATGATCTCCAGCGTCGCGACCTATAGCTGGACGTCGCTCCGGCTCCGGCGGAACATCCGCTTCGAGGCGCTAGCGCTGGTCGCCTTGCTGGGCGCCGCCTTGCTCAGCGCGCCCTGGGCGACGCTCAGCGCGATCTCGATCGCCTATATCGCCTCGATCCCGTTCAGCATCCGCAGCTATGCCCGCGTCAGGCGGCTGCGCGCAGCGTCGCAGCCGGCCTAGCCCGGCTGACGACCGCTGCGCGGGGACGGGCGACGCGGGGCTGCAACGTCATCTCGGGCGCCGGGGCTGCCATCATCCCGCCCGAACGGAGCAGCGCGAATATGCGCGAACCTTCGCTCGCAAAGCTGTGCGCAAGAACCGCGACGGCGGCAAAGAATGCGGCGACGAACATCATGAACGAAAGAATGGCGAGCATCGGAACCCCCGGTTTCCTGTGATGCGGCTATTATTGTTCTCTATTTGTTCTTATGTCAAGCGAGGGGTGATATTCTGCCCGCCTTGAGCGAAGGTCGTGCTGGGAATCCGGTTCCTGTATAGTGGAGTCTGATGAGGACGGGGGCGGCGGCATGGATGATCTTCGTAAGAGTGAGCGTGGGGGTAAAACGGCTTACCTTCACATGGGGGCATGGTATGATCAGCAAACGGGTCATATCCATTTGGCCTTACCTCGGTCGGGCTGGTTTCACACAACTGTTAACGCCGAGGAAGGCAGCGTTCGCTGCCATAAAAATCTATACAATAAACTGGCTCGTGCTCTCCGGGCGGCTGGCGTGCCTGCGCCAGCCGAGGAGGTTTCCAATAGCGAGTAGTATTGTCGGCGGCTGAAACATCTCCTTTGGTATCGTTGCATTAAGGGCGGCGGCTACCGCGTTGTAACGATCCTGCCACGCCGCCCTTGATTTTCGGCCGCGAAGTCGCTAGCTGCGCCGCCATTCCGCATGGAAGGCGCACATACCGGTGCCGGGCATCGCCTGGTCACTGCCTTCCAGAGGTTCAACCGGGTAAGGAGAATACACCATGGCGGTTCCCACCGTCTCCCTGCAGGCGTTGCTCGAAGCGGGCGCGCATTTCGGCCACCAGACGCATCGCTGGAACCCGAAGATGAAGCCCTACATCTTCGGCGACCGCAACGGCATCCACATCCTCGACCTGTCGCAGACCGTGCCGCTCTTCGCGCGCGCGCTCGACTTCGTGTCGCAGACCGTGGGCGCTGGCGGCAAGGTGCTGTTCGTTGGCACCAAGCGTCAGGCTCAGGAGCCGATCGCCGAGGCCGCGCGTCGCGCCGGCCAGCACTATGTCAACCATCGCTGGCTGGGCGGCATGCTCACCAACTGGAAGACCATCAGCAACTCGATCAAGCGCTTCAAGGCGCTTGAGGAGCAGCTGGCGGGCGACACGCACGGCCTCACCAAGAAGGAAGTGCTCCAGCTCACCCGCGAGCGCGACAAGTTCGAGCTTTCGCTGGGCGGCATCCGCGACATGGGCGGCATCCCGGACGTGATGTTCGTGATCGACGCCAACAAGGAAGAGCTGGCGATCAAGGAAGCCAACACGCTTGGCATCCCCGTCGTCGCCATCCTCGACTCGAACGTCAGCCCCGACGGCATCGCGTTCCCGATTCCGGCGAACGACGACGCCAGCCGTGCCATCCGCCTCTATTGCGATGCGATCGCCCAGGCGGCGACGCGTGGCAACCAGGGTGCCCAGGCTTCGCGCGGCGTCGATCTCGGCGCGCTCGACGAGCCGGTTGCCGAGGAAGCGCTGGCCGAGACTGCTGCGGACGCCTGAGGCGTTCGCACGACCGTAACATTGGGCGGGCAGGGCGCTGGCGACGGCGTCCGGCCCGCCGACCCATAAGCGAAAGGATCAGATCATGGCGGAGATCACTGCCGCGATTGTCAAGGAACTGCGCGAGCGCACCGGCGCCGGCATGATGGACTGCAAGAAGGCGCTGGGCGAAGTCGCGGGCGACATGGAAGCCGCGATCGACTGGCTGCGCACCAAGGGTCTTGCCGCCGCCGCCAAGAAGTCGAGCCGCACCGCGGCCGAAGGCCTGGTCGGCGTTACCGTCTCCGGCACCAAGGGCGCTGCGGTCGAAGTCAACAGCGAGACCGATTTCGTCGCCAAGAACGAGCAGTTCCAGGCGTTCGTCCGCGACGTGACGCAGATCGCGCTCACCACCGGCGACGACATCGATGCGCTCAAGGTCGCCCAGATGCCGCAGGGCGGCAGCGTGGCCGACGTGCTGACCAACAACATCGCGACGATCGGCGAGCAGCAGGCCCTGCGCCGCGCGCGCACGGTCGAAGTGACCGAAGGCGCCGTCGTCTCCTACGTCCACAACGCCGCCGCGCCGGGCCTTGGCAAGATCGGCGTGCTCGTGGCGCTGGAGAGCAAGGCCCCGGCCGCGACGCTCGAAGGCCTCGGCAAGCAGATCGCGATGCACATCGCGGCCGCCAGCCCGCAGGCGCTTCACGCCGAGGGTCTGGATCCGGTGGTGATCGAGCGCGAGCGCGCGATCGCGGCCGAGAAGGCTGCCGAATCGGGCAAGCCCGCCAACATCGTCGAGAAGATGGTCGAAGGCGCGTGATCGGCTCGCGCGGCGGCGTCGGCGCTTCGTCGGTCGCCGCGTCGCTCGCCTGGCTGTTCGGCGACAAGCACG